>JBBSLZ010000077.1:0-11664 GCA_038233435.1 Chthoniobacterales bacterium | reverse complement strand
CGGCTGTTAAAGGCCGAGATCCGGAAATATCCTTCGCCGCAGGAACCAAAACCGCTCCCTGGTGTGATCACCACGTGCAAATCCTGCAGCATCCGGTCGAACATCTGCCAACTCGTCACGCCAGCCGGCGTCTTCACCCAGATATAAGGCGCATTCTTGCCCCCGTGCACCTGTAGCCCAGCGGCACGCGCCGCCTCGCTTAACAGGCGCGCATTCCCCATGTAGTGCTCCACCAGGCGGCGCACCTGAGCCTTCCCCTCCTCGCTGTAAAGCGCCTCCGCGCCCCGCTGCACCGGGTAGCTCACGCTATTCGCCTTCGTGCTCCAGCGCCGATGCCAAAGCGGATGGAGCGGCAGCGACCGCCCGTCCTTCGTCTGCGCCCGCACCGTCTTCGGCATCACCGTGAAACCGCAACGCACCCCTGTGAAACCGCCCGTCTTCGAAAAGCTGCGAAACTCAATCGCGCACTCCAGCGCGCCCGGTATCTCGTAGATGGAGTGCGGAATTTCCGGCTCATTGATGTAGCCCTCGTAAGCCGCGTCGTAGAACAGGATCGCCTTCTCTTCCCGCGCGGATTCCACCCACGCCGCCAGTTGCTCCCGGGTCGCCACTGCGCCCGTGGGGTTGTTCGGAAAGCAGAGATAAACCAGGTCCGCGTGCTCCGCCGGCGGCGCGGGCACGAAGGCGTTCTCTTCCGTACAAGGCAGATAGACGATGCCCTCATATCGTCCACCCTCTCCCGCCAGGCCGGTGTGCCCGGTCATCACGTTCGTATCGACGTAAACCGGATAAACCGGATCGGTGATCGCGACCTTGTTCTGGTCGCCGAAGATATCGAGGATGTAGCCGCAGTCTGATTTCGAGCCGTCCGACAGAAAAATCTCGTCGTCCGCGATCTCCATCCCGCGCGCGCGATAATCCTGCTCCGCAATCTTTGACCGGATAAAATCGTAGCCCTGCTCGTGCCCGTAGCCGCGAAAAGTCTCACGGTGCGCCAACTCCTCCACCGCCGCGTGCATCGCCGCGATCGCCGCCGCCGGCAGAGGCTCAGTCACATCCCCGATTCCGCACCGGATGACGCGCGCGGCCGCCTCCGGATTTACTTCGCAAAACTCCTTCACCCGCCGCGCGATCTCCGGGAAGAGATAACCCGCCTGCAGCTTGAGATAATTTTCGTTCAGATACGCCATGTCATTCTTCTGTAGGCTGCTCGATCCGCTCCTTCAAAGCGTCCGGCAGCCGCGCCCAGAGCTTCGGATGGGCTTCGACCAGACGCGCGATATCCGCCAGATCCTTGATCTGCTTGCTTTGCGGGCGCGTCTGGTCGCGCCAGGCTTCAATCTTTCCGCTCAGGGTGTCCTCCAGCGAAGCCACTCGAAGCAAAATGCCATGCACGTCTGCCGCGACCGCCCGCGTGGGAAAATCTTGATAGAACTCCTCCGTGCTCAGTTGCATACTCACCTTGGATTCGCCCTCGAAGTTGATCGACCAATCGAATCGCTCGGCCCGCAGACCCGCCCTGATCAAAGCTTCGACCGCCGCTTCCACCGCGACCACAAAATCGACGTCGCGCGTCACCATCGGCTCCTGCGCCCAATGGTTCACGGCCACCCCGCCGATCGCGCACCACGCGATGTCGCGCGTCTCCAGCGCGTCGATCAGGCGCATGACGTCGTTTGCGCCTCCGGCCGTCTGCCAGTCGAAGAACTGTTTCGCAGTCATCTCAAGCCAAAAGACAAAGCGCAGGCCGTTGTCTGCCTGCTCTGCTGTCGCGAGGGAACCTACTTCTCGTAGTGCTTCGCCACTTCCGCCCAGTTCACCACGTTCCACCAGGCTTTGAGATAATCAGGCCGGCGGTTTTGGTAATTCAGGTAGTAGGCGTGTTCCCACACGTCCACTCCGAGGATCGGCCTGTTCCCGTCCATCAGCGGGCTATCCTGATTTGGCGTAGAGACGATCTCCAGCTTGCCGCCCTTTTTGATCAACCAGGCCCAGCCACTCCCGAAACGCTTCACCCCGGCGTCGGCAAATTTCTCTTTGAAATCCTCGAAGCTTCCGAAGGTCGACTTAATCTCGTCCGCCAGCTTGCCGCTCGGCTCACCACCCGCATTCGGGCCCATGATTTGCCAAAAGAAAGAATGGTTCGCGTGCCCGCCGCCGTTATTGCGCACCGCCGTCCGGATATCCTCCGGGACCGCATTCATATCGCTGATCAAATCCTCGATCGGCTTGGCCGCCAGCTCGGGCTTGCTCTCCAGCGCCTTGTTCACGTTCGTGATGTAAGCCTGGTGGTGCTTGCTGTGATGAATTTCCATCGTCCGCGCATCGATGTGCGGCTCGAGGGCGTCGTAGGCGTAGGGCAGTTTCGGTAGTTCGTAAGCCATAATGGCCTAACGTCCCGCGCGAAGCGCAGCGCGTCAATCCACCGCCGCTAGTCGCAACGATAAAAGCTCGGGTAATGCCCCCGCCCGCTCCGATAATTCACGTAGGTGGCCAGCGCCAGCAGCGGGAAGTTCTGCCGGTACATATCGTACTTGAGATAGAACACTCCCGGAAATCCTGTCCCCGTGATCTCCGGCTCATCCCACGCGCCGTCGCTACGTTGCGTGCTCAAAAGGTAATGCAAACCTCGCCCCACACTCGGCCGCTCCAGATCTCCACACGCACAGATTCCCATCAGCGCCCACGCCGTTTGCGAAGCCGTGCTCGCGCCTTTGCCTTTCAAGACCGGCGCGTCATACGAGGCGCACGATTCCCCCCAGCCTCCGTCCTCATTCTGACAGCTCTCCAGCCAATCGCGTCCGCGCAATATCCAATCCTGCGTCATGTCCGCCTGGATGGCGCGCAGCCCACGCAAGACCTGCCAGGTCCCGTAGATATAGTTCACGCCCCAGCGGCCATACCACGAGCCATCGTCGTCCTGCGTCTCGATCAAGTAACGCACCGCACGGCGCACCCACGCCGGCTTTTCGTCCACGCCCAGGTAGCCAAACAACTCCAGAGTCCGCGCCGTCAGATCGCTACAGGTCGGATCCAGAATCGCGTTGTGATCCGCAAACGGCATGTCCTCCAGCCAATGCTGCGTCACTTCCTTGTCGAATGCCGCCCACCCGCCGTCCTTGCATTGGAAGCTCAACTGCCAGCCAAGCGCCCGCTTGAACATTATCTCGAACTCCTCCGGCTGGCTCGGCTTTGCCAGTCTCAACCCCATCAACACCATCGCGGTATCGTCCGTATCCGGATAGTAAACGTTGTTGTATTCAAACGCCCAGCCGCTCGCTTCCGGATGCGGATTGTTCACCGTCCAGTCCCCACGCACGCGCACTTCTTTCCCGATCAACCACGAGGCCGCCTTCTCCAGCGCCGGGTGGTCCGCCGGCAATCCCGATTCCGCCAGGGCGATCATGTTGATCGAGGTATCCCACACCGGCGACAGACACGGCTGAATCCGAAAATCCTCCGGGTCATCCACGAAAAGCCCGCGAAAATCTTCCTTCGCTTTCAGGTAAACCGGATGCGTCGTCGGGTAGCCGAGCGCCCGCAGCGCGATCATCGAATTGAGCATTGCCGGAAACACCGTCGCCAGCCCATCGCTTCCCTCGCCGATCCGCTCCAGCATCCACCGCTCCGCTTCCTCCAGCGCCCGTTTCCGCATCGGCCGCCAGCCCAGCTTCGAGACGATCTTCAAGCCATGATCCGCCCGCAGGAAAAAATTCCGCCACGCAAAAAAACGCGAGTCGCGCGGCAGCGTGAAATCCTTGTGCTCCGTCCCGAGCGGATAGAGCTCGTGCAGTTGCTTCAAACCCGGCAACTCCCGCGTCGGCTTGAAGTGATTAATAATCGCCAGCGGCACCAGCATGGCGCGGCTCCAGGAAGACATCCGGTAAAGGTTAAACGGCGCCCAGGTGGGAAAAAGAATCATCTCCACCGGAATGGAAGGCAGATAATGCCACGGAAACTGCCCGAGTAGCGCCAGGTAAAGCTTGCTGAACGTGTTCATCCGCGGGATGCCGCCCAGCCGCAGGATGTTCGCGCGCGCCTCTTTCATAAAAGGCAGATCCGCCGAGTGGCCCGCCAGCTTAAGCGCGAAGTAAGCTTTCACCGACGCATTCACCTCGCTCGGTCCGTCGTAGTAAATATTCCAACCGCCATCCGGCAGTTGGCGTTTCATGATGTGCCGCGCACAACGTTGCTGCAGCGACTCATCCACCTCAGCCAGCCAGTGCATGAAGAGCACGTAATCCGAGCAGAGCGTGCTATCGACCAGCAACTCGCCGCACCAGTGCCCATCCGGATGTTGCTGCCGGAGCAGGTTCTCCTGCCCCCGCGCGATCGCGTCGTTTAATTCAGGCTCCGCCAGCACGCGGGGTCCGGTAGCCGCCTCAGGCGACGCACTCGGCAACGGAATGACGTTGGAAGAAACGGGAGGCACGACAATTACGACGCGACCGCTTCCAGCTCCGCTTTCTTACCCGTCAAATGCCCGTTGCCAGAGCTCACCCCGTTGAACGCCAGCACTTCGCTCCCTAGTCCCGTCGGCATCGGGCGCGAACCGAAGTTAAACTTGATCGTCTTCCAGGTATCGCCCTTCTCCGCATTCAACCCCAAGCTCGCCGTCGGCTCGTAGCCGCAATGCGTCATGCAATTCTCGCACCGCGGATCACGCGCCACTCCATTCACCACCCCATACTTCTCCCAGTCCACGCTTTCCAACATCTCCGCGTAGCTCTCGTAGTGGCCTTTTGTCCCGATCTTATCGGTCATGAAATAACAAGGAGCCTTCCAGCCCGCCATGTTCCGCGTTGGGATCGCCCAGGCCGAGCAGGTCAGATCGCGTTTTCCGGCCAGAAACTCAAAATAAACCGGCGTCCCAAAGAAGGTGTATCGCTCCATCCACTCCTCCATCTTCGCGAATTTCTGCACCGTCAGATCGCGCGTCAGGAAAAAATTCTCCGGCTGTAAATTCAGCCGCGTGATCATGTCCTTCTTCGCCGCATCATACTCGTAGCCCGGCGTGATCGTGTGGCCGTCCACTCCCATATCGGAGAGGAAATCGAAGAGCTGCTCCAGTTCCTCCATATCCGTCTCTTTATAGACGGTCGTATTCGTCGCCACCTGATAGCCGAGCAGCTTCGCCATCTTGATCGCCAGCACGCACTCCTTAAACACGCCCTCGCGTTCCACGATCAAATCATGCGTCCGCTCCAGCCCATCGAGGTGCACATTCCAATACATCCAATCGCTCGGCGCGATCGTCGGCTTGCTCGCATCCTTCGGGCCCTTCCGGATCTCCGCCGCGTCCTTCTCGTTGATCAATCCCGCGCCCAACAGGCTCGTGATTTTTTCTTCCAAATCCTTCCGCTTTCCGCCCACCGCCGTCCGCAATTCCCCCGCCATCCATTCACGCATCTTTTTGCGCATGAACATCGCGTTTGTGCAGACATACACGATCCGCTTCCGCTCCAGCAGCCCGCCGATCAACGACTCGATATGCGGATAGATCAGCGGCTCCCCGCCACAGATAGAAATCATCGGGGCCTTGCACTCATCCGCCGCGCCCAGACAATCCTCCAGGCTCATCATATCCTTCAGCGAGGTCGAATACTCGCGGATCCGACCACAGCCGGTGCAAGTCAGATTGCAGGTATGCAATGGCTCCAGTTGCAACACGGTCGCGAATTTTTCCGTTCGGCGCAGCTTGTGGCCGATGATGTACGCTGCGATTTTGGTCGTCAGCGCGAGAGGAAATCTCATAAGGCCGACATGGTAACAAGGGGCCGTTCCCTGTCAACCAGCCCCCTCGGTTTCCTCCAGGCTCCAATTTCCTCTCCAGAACCCCCTTCCTTATGCCAAAAAATGAAACCGTCGCCGTCCTCGGCGCCTCTCCTAAACCCGACCGCTACGCCTACCGCGCCATGGAAATGCTTCGCGCTCACGGCCACCGCGCCATTCCCGTCAACCCCGCCTTCCCCGAGATCCTCGGCCAGACCTGCTACCCCAGCCTCGCCGACATCCCGGACCCCATCGATACCATCACGCTGTATCTCGGCGCCCCGCGCTCCGCTCCCCTCATCCCCGAAATCCTCGCCGCCAAGCCCCGTCGCATCATCATGAACCCCGGCGCCGAAAACGACGACCTCGCCCAGCAGGCGCGCGCCGCCGGGATCGAGGCCGACTACGCCTGCACCCTCGTCCTCCTCCAAACCGGCAGCTTCTAGCCACACCCCCAAAAAAAAAGCGCAGGCCCCATTTTCGCGCGCAGCGCTTTCGGAGTGCGTGCGCGTCCCCGCCCTAAACCGATCGCTCTCTCTTCGCTCGTGCCGCCCGCGTCCGCGTCACCACTCCCCGGCTCACAAAATAAACCAGCGCCGCGCTCGGCAACGCCAGAAAAAGCGATCCCACCAGCAACGGTTGCCCGACCGAGAAAAAACTCGTCCAGTTCATCCACTCCCGCACCGGCACACGGTGCAGCCCACTAAACGAACGCTGCGGTCGCCCCAGCGCCCACGTCCCCATCCGATACTCCCAAAAATAAATCGCCGGCATAAACGGCAAGAGCAGGTCATGCAAAGTCACGCTGATCGCTGCCGCGATCTTATTGCTCCGGAAAAGCCAGGCCACCCCGATCGAGAGCAACGTCTTCAAACCCAGCAGCGGCGTGAAGCCAAAGAAAAAGCCGATCCCCAAACCCAGCGCGATCGAGTGGGGCGTATCGTCGATCGTCACCACCTTCGATTTGTGCGCCGCCAGCCAGGCGCGGAAGCGCCCCCAGAGCCCGCGCCTCTGCGGCGCGCTTTTTTCACGAGTAGTCAAAGCAAGAATCCCGGCCCGCCTTAGCTAAACGCGTTTCGCCCCGCCCGCGAGCGCCACCTCACGACGCCTGCCACCCGCGCCGGATCAGGCTCACCGCGATCGCCGCCAACAGCAGCGCGATCAACTTCGAGATCCCCTTCATCCCCTGCTTCCCCAGCAGCGATTCCACCCGCCGCGCATAATGGAACGCCAACTTCACCAGCAACAAATTCACCAGCAACGAAAGCAGCGTGAACAAAAGCCCCACCGTATCGATCAAAACCAGCAGCGCCGTCAGTAAAGCCGGCCCCGCGATCAATGGCATCCCCAATGGGACCACGCCGAAATCCTCACTCCCGCTTCGCGGATTCTCATCGAACCCGAGCAACTCCCTCACCGCCAGCCCGAGCAAGATCAATCCCCCCGCCACCTGGAAATCCGCCACCGAAATCCCCAGCGCAGCAAAGATCGCCTTCCCTAAAAAGATAAAACCGATCGCCACCGCCAGCCCCGTCCCCACCGCCAGAAGACCCTGCCGCTGCCGATGCTCCCGCGACGCGTTTGGCGCGAACCCCATAAAAATCGCCACCAACCCGATCGGATCGATCGCCACAAAAAGCGGAATAAACGCCACCAAAAATTTCTCGAAAAAGTCCTGCATACGCTTGGAGCCGACGCGCCCCCGCGCCGAAGTCTGCCACCTCCATTAATTGCGTTTCCCCGCTCCCGCTTCTAGACAATCTTCAGCATGCCCGGGAAAATTCGCACCGCCGCGCTTCTCGCCCTCGCCCTTCTCCTCGTTCCCGCCTGCCAAAAACCCGAATCCAACGTCGAGAAAGGCAACCGCCTCCAAATCCTCCACAAAGGCAACGGCCAGGAAATCGAAGACCTCGATCCGCACATCGTCCGCGGCGTCAGCGGCGGAAACATCCTCGCCGCCCTCTTCGAAGGCCTCGTCGCGGAAGATCCGCACGATCTCCATCCCGTTCCCGGTGTCGCCGAACGCTGGGACATCTCTCCCGATGGAAAAATCTACACCTTCCATCTCCGCCCCAACGCGAAATGGTCCAATGGCGACCGCCTTCTCGCCCAGGACTTCGTCGATTCCTACCACCGCATCCTCTCCCCCGCGATGGCCTCCGACTACGCCTACATGCTTTACCCCGTCGCCAACGCAGAAGCCTTCCACAAATCCCAGATCAACGATTTCACCCAGGTCGGCTTCCGCGCCCTCGACGAAGCCACCCTCCAGATCACACTCAAGAATCCCACCGCCTACTTCCTCTCCCTCCTCACCCACTGGTCCTGGTTCCCCGTCCCCATCCGCACCATCGAAAAATACGGTGCCGCCTTCGCCCGCGGTTCCCGCTGGACCCGCCCCGGCCGCTTCGTCGGTAACGGCCCCTTCGCCCTCGCCGAGTGGCGGCTAAACGATCGCGTCAGCGTCAAAAAAAGCCCCACCTACTGGGACGCCGCCACCGTCGCGCTCAACGGCATTGTCTTCCACACTATCGATAGCAACGACGTCGAAGAACGCGCCTTCCGCTCCGGCCAGATCCACATCACCGAATCCATCCCCGTCAACCGGATCGAAAAATACCGCCGCGAAAACCCCCACCTCCTCCGCCTCGATCCCTACCTCGGCACCTACTTCTTTCGCCTCAACGTCAACCGCCCGCCCCTCGACAATCCGCTCGTTAGGCGCGCCCTCGCCCTCTCCCTCGATCGCCAAACCCTCGCCGCCGCCGTCTGGCGAAACGCCATGCTCCCCGCCGGCAGCTTCACCCCGCCCGACACCGCCGGCTACACCCCGGAATCCGCCCTCCCCTTCGATCCCGCCCAGGCCCGCCAGCTCCTCGCCCAAGCCGGCTACCCGGAAGGCAGCACCCTCCCGCCCATCGACATCCTCTTTAACACCTCCCAAAACCACCGCCTCACCTGCGAAGCCGTTCAGCAAATGTGGAGCTCCCATCTTGGCCTCAAAATCACCCTCACTAATCAGGAAGAAAAAGTTTACTTCGATACCCGCCGCCGGATGGACTACCAGGTCTATCGCTCCACCTGGATCAGCGATTACCTCGATCCGACCTCCTTCCTCGATCTGTGGGTCACGGGCGGCGGCAACAACTACACCGGCTGGGGCAACGCCGAATATGACCGCCTCATCGCCGAAGCCGCCCAAACCACCGACCCGGCCGCCCGTTTCGCCGCCTTTCAGGCCGCCGAATCCATCCTCCTCCGTGAAGCCCCCATCATCCCCCTCTTCCACTACACCCACGCCTTCCTCATCCATCCGAGCGTGCAAGGCTGGTATCCCACCCTCCTCGACCATCACCCCTACAAACACGTCCGCCTAGCCAATTAGCCGGACCAAAAACTCCGGGGAGCGCACGCTTTCAGCGTGCTGGTGGCGGCATTCTGCCGCCACGAACTTCCACACCGCCCCATCACCAAAACGCGTCCCAATAATTCGCCCAACGCCCGATCCCGGTCCACCTTCCCCAAAGCCATGCACCGACCCATCCGCCAAACCCTCGCCGTCCTCCTCCTCGCCACCACCTCCCTCACCGCGGCCGAAGAACCGACCCTCCCGCCGAAAGTCGCCCTCGATTCCATCCAGGCCGATGACCTCCTCAAACCCATCAAAGTCCTCGCCTCCGACGAATTCGAAGGCCGCGCCCCCGGCTCCAAAGGCGAAGCACTCACCGTCAAATACCTCACCGAGCAATTCAAAGCCCTCGGCCTAAAACCCGGCAACCCAAACGGCAGCTACACCCAGGAAGTGCCCCTCGCCGGCATCATCAGCCAGGTGAAAGCCAGCTTCACCGTCAGCGATGAAACCATCGACCTGAAAGTCCCCGACGATTACGTCGCCAGCTCCGCCCGCCTCCAGGACGAGATCAAAGTTGAAAACTCCGACATGATCTTCGTCGGCTACGGCGTCGTCGCCCCCGAATACGGCTGGGACGATTACAAAGACGTCGACGTCGAAGGCAAAACCATCGTCATGCTGATCAACGACCCCGCCATCCCCGATCCCGCCGATCCCACCCAGCTCGACCCGAAAATGTTCAAAGGCCGCGCCATGACCTACTACGGCCGCTGGTCCTACAAATACGAAATCGCCGCCGAAAAAGGTGCCGCCGCCGCCGTCATCATTCACGAGACCGAGCCCGCCGCCTACCCCTACTCCGTCGTCAAAAGCAGTTGGTCCGGCGAAAACTTCGAGATCGACGCCGCCAACAAAAACATGGATCAGGTCCAGGTTCGGTCCTGGATCACCCTCGAGACCGCGCAGAAATTGATCAGCGAGGCCGGCTTCGATCTGGCAGAGCTAAAACAAAGCGCTCTACAGAAAGACTTCCGCCCCGTCCCGCTAAAAGCCAAAGCCAACTTCACCCTCCAGCAAAAAGTCCGCTCCTTTAAGTCCCACAACGTCGTCGGCAAAATCGAAGGCCGCGACCCCATGCTAAAAGACGAATGGCTCATGTACACCGCCCACTGGGATCACCTCGGCAAAAAGCCCGACCAGCCCGGCGATAACATCTATAACGGCGCCCTCGATAACGCCTCCGGTGTCGCCGCCATCCTCGAACTCGCCCAAGCCCACGAAAAACTCCCCCAGCCCACCAAACGCTCTGTCCTCGTCATGGCCACCACCGCCGAAGAATCCGGCCTCCTCGGCGCCAAGTTCTACGCCGAAAATCCGCTTTACCCCCTCGATAAAACCCTCGCCGATATCAACATCGACGGCACCAGCGTCTGGGGAAAAACCAAAGACATCGAAGACATCAGCGACGGCAACTCTACTCTCGACGATCTCCTCAGCGCCGCCGCCCAGCGCCACGGCCGCGTCATGACGCCGAACAGCAAACCCGAACGCGGCAGCTTCTACCGCGCCGACCACTTCGAGTTCTCAAAGCTCGGCGTCCCCGCCCTCTACACCGGCCGCGGCCTCGACTTCATCGGCAAACCCGCCAGCTTCGGCCAGCAGAAAATGGAAGACTACGTCGCCCACCTCTATCACCAGCCGTCCGATCAAGTCGATCCCGCCTGGGATCTGAGCGGCGCCGTCGAAGACATCCAGCTCCTCTTCGAAGTCGGCTACGAAGTCGCCAACACCGACAAATGGCCCGAATGGAATCCCGGCACAGAATTCAAAGCCAAACGCGAAGAGATGCTCAGCAAAAAGCAACCGTAGCCCCGCCGCCTCCACCTCCACCGGGAAGCGCCCAAGGAGCGGCGCTCTGCAGGCCGCCGCCTTCCGTTCCCTCGGCCCAAGAGAAAATCCGTCTCCGCCCGCCAGGCTTGCCGGATCACTCCCTCCCTGTGTAAGGTCCGCGCTCCGCCCGCGCCATGCACGACCTCATCCGCGACATCACCTTCAGCATCGGCGCCGCCTGGCTCCTCGGCCTGCTCGCGCAACAATTCCGCCAGCCCATCCTCCTCGCCTACCTCATCGGCGGATTTCTCCTTGGCCCCGTCGGCTCCGGCTTGATCGAATCCGCCGAAAGCATCTCCGCCATCGCCGAGCTCGGCCTCATCTTCCTCCTCTTCATGATCGGTCTCGAGATCGACCTGAAAAAAATCGTCAGTGCCGGCCGCTCCATCACCCTCACCGCCCTCGTCCAGATCTGCCTCGGCGCCGTTCTCGGCGTCTTCTTCTTTCGCCTCTGCGGCTTCGGCCTCGGCGGTGGCGCCTGGGATGCCCTTTACCTCGGCGTCGCCAGCGCCCTCAGCAGCACCGTCATCATCGTCAAAGTCCTCTACGAAAAACAGGAACTCGATACCCTGACCGGCCGCATCACCCTCGGTGTCCTCGTCCTCCAGGATCTCGCCGCCATCCTCTTCCTCGCCATCCAGCCGAATCTG
>JBBSLZ010000076.1:0-11753 GCA_038233435.1 Chthoniobacterales bacterium | reverse complement strand
GGTATCCAAATCGTTCCCTTGCTTGTAGCCGCCCCAGACGATCATCTCGCTGCCGGTCCAGACAGCGGTGTGAGCAACGCGGTCGAGCGGGACGTTAGCCAGACTGGTCGATATCCAAGCGTCCGTGGTTGGATCGTACCTCCCACCGGTATTGAAATTGCCAAAGTCAAAATTGAATCCGCCCCAGATAATCATTTCGCGGCCCGTCCATACCCTTGTGTGTAACTGGCGCGCCGTGGGCGCACCGAAGGTCCTGGTTGCAATCCAGGTATCGTCGGCGACGCCCAACGGAACAGAGATTTCCCGGCCGTTTCCCTGCGCCAGAAGAGAGGCGAGGCTGAGGCAAGAAAGGCACGCAATGGACACAAGCTTGCGGAACCACCCACGCTGAAAGCTCCTCATGTGTCCCTTCGATGTCCTACACGCAAGCAACTTCTGCCACTCCAATGCGCTCTAATCCGTCAGTTCGGCGGAGTGCAATGATCGAAGACAAGATCAAGATAGACATTATTGCCATCGTAGGTGATCTGGGAGGTAAAAAGGGCAAACTTTGGGCTCTGAATTGAAACGCTTGAGAACGTAAGCGTCCGGCCGGCGTCCGCGTGCAAAAGAGTGAATCTCTTCACGCACGAAGGATCAGGCGTAAACTCGCCACTCAGGACTACGATTAAGCGGCCGCCAAGAATCGCTGCCCCCGCGGTCCCGGTTCCCAAAACATCGACCCTGTCCCCGACCTGTGGCGTCACATTTACGAGCGTGGTGGAGAGAGAATTCAGAGCGAGGTTGCCATTGATCGAGAGCGTCCCCCCGGTGGGCGCCACGGTCCCGTTGACGACGACTCGGCGCGCGGAGGCACCTCCATTGGGATCTGTCGCGTTTAGAGTGACCGTTCCGTTGCCAGCCAGGGTGCCGGAGACTCCCACGGGCAAACCCGCTCCCGCATTGATGGGATTGTTGATAGTCACCGCTCCACCATTGGTCACGCTCAAGATCGCGGTTCCGCCCGCCAGAGTGGCGTTATCCCCGCCGACGTAGAGTCTGCCGCCGTTGACTGTCCAGGTGGAGCCCGCACCGTCCACGCTCACCGAGCCGTTCGAGTTCATCACCGTGCCTTGTTGCAACGCGACATACGCATATCCGGCGCTGACCACGGTCCCTCCGTTGGTGATGCTCAACGTGCCGCCGCCGCTGCGGCCGACGTAAACACTTCCTTCCACGGCAGCCCCGTTACAATTGAAACAGGGGCCGACGGACAAGAAGCCTCCAGTGGTGCCATCCACCGAGAGGGTGCCTGCATCTGATTCAGCGGCCCCAAGCGTCAGAGCACGGGCGGTGGCCTGGAAGCCGTTAATCTCGGACTTTCCACCGTTGTTGATGAAGGCATCGGTCGAAGTGCCCGGCACCCCGTTGTCCCAGTTGGCGGCGTTAAACCAATCACCGTCGGCAATCCAGTTGGTGGTGTCGGCTCGAGCCGCCGGCTTGAAAGCGGCGAAGGTGAGAGCCGCGAGGAGGCAAATCAGAATTCGATGTGCTTGTTGCTGGGGGGGGTACGTTTTTATAGTTTTCACTTTATGAGTTGGGCGTCCCTTTCGTGTCAAGCGAAAAAATTCCAGCTGTGGTGTTGCATTCAAAGCACGGCAAAGTGGTTGAGGAGGTTTAGCGAGCGGCCTCGGAGCGGAGGAGAATGGAGTGTTGGAGTAGTGAGGCAAATTAGTTTTTCCACCACCACCCACTCCACCACTTTACTACTCCATCACTCCACCTCTAATTCTGCACCTTCAAAAGCAGCACCGGAATATTCACCTCATGCCGCACCTTATCCGCCGTGCTCCCATAAAGAATATCGCCGATCAACCGATGCCCATGCGTCGTCATCGCAATCAATTCCACGCCGGACTTCTCCGCCAGTTTGATAATTTCCGTCGCCGGATCGCCCATCGCCAAAACCGAGTCCACCTCAAACCCCTCGCCGCTCAACTCGCCCTCGACGCTCTGCAGATATTCCCGGTCCTTCCGCATCTCCTCGCTCTCCTGCAACCCGAGCTGATCAAAATTGCGCGCCGCCCAGCCGTCCGCCACGTGCACCAGGATCAGCTTCGACTTCGTCATCCGCGCCAGTGGCCGGATGTGCTGCAGAATCGTCCGGTCAGTCTCACTATTCTCCACCGGAATGAGGATGGTTTTATACATGGCGCGCTTTCTACTGGATCCAATCACGGAAAATCTGCACCAGAAGCCAGGCGTTAAGCGACGCAATAATGATCGCGACCAACCACGCTAGGATCTTGATTGTAAGCCCATTCACGAACTCGCCCATCTTCAATTTATCGCTCGTGAACAAGACCAGCGGAAAGACGGCGAAGCTTAGCTGCATGCTCAGAATCACCTGACTTAAAACCAGCAAGTCAGTCGTGCCCTTCTCGCCGTAGATCACAGTCACGATCACGGCCGGAATGATCGCGATCCCGCGCGTGATCAACCGCCGCAGCCACGGCCGGATCCGGATATTGAGAAAACCCTCCATCACGATCTGTCCCGCCAGCGTCCCGGTGAGGGTGGAGTTTTGGCCCGAAGCGAGCAACGCGAGCGCGAAGATGGTGCTCGCGCCCGTCACCCCCAGCATCGGCGTGAGTAACTGATACGCGTCCTGGATTTCCGCGATATCGTTCCGCCCGCGCGTGTAAAAAGTGGCCGCCGAGACGATCAAAATCGCCGCGTTGATAAAGAGCGCGAACATCAGCGCGAGCGTCGACTCGATCGTGGCAAACTTGATCGCCTCGCGTTTCCCCGGCCCGGTCAATTCATAACGCCGCGTCTGCACCACCGACGAATGCAGATACAAATTATGCGGCATCACCGTCGCGCCCAGGATGCCGATCGCGATGAAGAGCATCCCCGGATCGGTCACAATCTGCGTCGTCGGGATAAATCCCTTCGCAATCCCGAGCAAGTCCGGCCGCGACGCGATCAGCTCCCACGCGAAACAGCCGCCGATGACTGCGATCAACCCGATCACCAGCGCCTCGATGTAGCGGAAGCCCTTGTTCTGCAGAAACAGAATCAGCAAAACATCGAGCGCAGTCAGACAGACGCCGACGATGAGCGGGATTCCGAAGAGCAAATTGAGCGCAATCGCCGAACCAATGATCTCCGCCAAGTCGCAGGCGGCGATCGCGAGTTCGCAGATGACCCAGAGACAAAAGGAAACCGGCTTGCTGTAGTGATCGCGGCAGGCTTGCGCCAGATCGCGCCCGGTCACGATCCCGAGCTTGAGCGAAAGCGCCTGGAGCAGGATCGCCATCAGATTCGAGATCATGATCACCGAGAGGAGCGCGAAATTGTACTTCGAGCCGCCCGCCAGATCAGTCGCCCAGTTGCCCGGGTCCATGTAGCCGACCGCGACCAGGAAACCGGGCCCGGCAAAAGCGAGCAGCTTGCGAAAGAACCCCGCGTTGCGCGGCACCACCAGGCTGCGGTGCACTTCCGAGAGACTCGGCAACTCCGGCTGCGAATGGAAACCGGCCTTGCTGTGGAGCGCTTCGGGCTCCTCGGAATTAGGCATGGCTAACTTTTCTGCCGTCTCCTAGAAATATGTCAACGGCAAAATAGTATTTGTTTGACCCGAACCCGGCCGCGACCTAGGAAATTGGACCTCCCGTGCCCTCTAAAACTCATTCCCCACGCAGCTCAACCGCAGTCGAGGATTACCTCGAACGCATCCTCGAGCTGATAAACTCGAAGGGCTACGCCCGGGTGGTCGACATCGCCACCAGCCTGAAAATCTCCCAGGCTAGCGTGACCAATATGGTCCAGCGCCTCGACGCCGATGGCCTGCTCAAATATGAAAAATACCGCGGTCTCGTCCTCACCACCGCCGGCGAGACGCTCGCCCGCAACATCGCCCGCCGGCACGAACTCCTGACCGATTTCCTCCAGCTCTTCGGGATCGACCCGAAAGTCATCGATCACGATGTGGAAGGCATGGAGCACCACATCAGCGCGCCCACTTTGCGCGCAATCGAGGCGCTCACCGACCAACTCCGGCGGCGGCCCGCCTTCCTCGCCAAGGTGGTCGATTCCATCGGCTAACAAGACATGCGCCCGCGTCTGCTCGTCCTCGCCTTGGACATCGGCAGTTCCTCCGTCCGCAGCGCCTTCTTTTCGGAAACCGGCGTGCGCCATCTCCCTTCCACCGCCAGCCGGAAGTATGCGGTTAAATATTCCGCTGCAGGCGGAGCGGAACTCGATTCCGCCATCGTGCTGCGCGCCGCGCGCCATTGCGTGCGTGAGACATTGCGCTGCCGGCGCCAGTCCCCCGCGCTCCGCCATGCCCCCATCATCGCGGTGGCCGGGTCCGCCTTCTGGCACAGCCTGCTCGCGCTCGATGATAAAGACGAGCCGCTCGCTCCTATCTTCATGTGGGCCGACTCCCGCAGCACGCCCGATGCGTTCGCGCTGCGCCGCGAGTTCGCGGAGCGCGCGGTGCACGCCCGCACCGGCTGCATGCTGCGCACGCCCTACTGGACGGCGAAGCTCCGCTGGTGGCAGCGGACGCAGCCCGCCCTCTTCCGGCGCACGGCCCGGTGGGTTTCGCCCGCCGATTGGATTTTTGAGAACTTGTTTGGCGGCCGCGCCACCAGCCATTCCATGGCGAGCGGCACCGGTCTTTACCATCTAAAACAGCGACGCTGGGATGCTGCTCTCTGCGCAGCCTGCCGCGTCGATCCCGGGCAGCTCGATCCCATCGCCGAAATCACGGAAGCAGATGGTTCGTCGTTTACAGAGCTGGAGGGTGTGCCCGTCTTCCGCGCGCTGGGCGACGGCGCGGCCAGCAATCTCGGCTCCGGCGCCGACCAGCCCGGCCAGTTCGCCATCACCATCGGCACCAGCGGCGCCGTTCGTCGCATCGTGCCGCGCCAGGCCGCCCCGACGCGCATTCCCCTCGGGCTTTTCCAATACGCGGTCGATGACGACCGGATGGTGATCGGTGGCGCCATCAGCAATGGCGGCAATCTACGCCAATGGTTCCAACGCGAACTGCGCCTGCCGAAGGACCCGCCGCTTTCCCGTTCCGCCGCCGCCCGCGATTCGCTTACCATCCTCCCCTATTGGGTCAGTGAACGTTCACCGACATGGCCCGAGAATATCCGTGGAACGATCAGTGGCCTCACTCCTGCCACCAACTCGGAAGATCTCTTCCGCGCCGGCACCACCGCCACCTACTATCGGCTCGCCGATACCTTCGACCTCCTCCAACCCGACGAGAAGGCGGAGATCATCGTCTCGGGCGGAGTTCTCCATTCCTCCGCCGCGCTCGCCTTGCTCGCCGATTGTCTCGGACGCGATCTGCGCGTTTCGACCGAGCTGGAAACTTCGCTCCGGGGTGGTGCCGTTCGGGCCTTGGAAAAGCTGGGCCACTCACCTAGAGCACTGCGTCCCGGCAGGATCATCCGCCACCAACCCGACCTCGCTGTCCTGCATCGTGCCCGCCGCGCGCGCCAGGCCGACCTCGAACGCCAGCTTCGTTAGGCTCAACTACTCGCTCTCGCGCACATCCAGGATCTCTCCAGGTCTGCACGCGATGGTCAGCTCGATCGGACGGCAGCAAACGCTGCAATCTTCGGTCATAAATTGCTCAGCTTGGGAAGTATCGACCAGCAACGGAAAGGATTCCCCGCAGTGAGGACAGGCGACCTCCGTTTCGATCATCAGTTCCATCCGACTCGTCCTCCTCCTCGTCGTGGTCCTCGAATTCCTGACGCGATCAAATCGAGGACGACGACGAGGACGAAATTCCCGATTCGACCGGCACTTTCTGGAAGTGCAATTCTTCCACCCGCCGTCCGTCGCTTTTGGTAATCGTGACCAGATAATCTTCGATCTTCACCTGCTCGCCCTGCTTCGGCAGATGCCCGAGCAAGTGCGTCACGTAACCGCCGATCGTGCTGACATCGGCGCTCTCCAGCGTGAGATCGGCCATATCCTGCAGCTCGTATAAACCGACCGCGCCTTCCACCGTAAACTCGTTCTCGTTGATCTCGCGGAACTCCGCCTTCTCGGTATCGAATTCGTCCTGGATGTCGCCCACCAATTCCTCCAGCACATTCTCCAGCGTCACCATCCCGACCGTGCCACCGTATTCGTCCACCACCACCGCGAGGTGCGCGTGCTTGGTCAGGAACATGTTGAGCAACTTCTCCAGCTGCATCATTTCCGGCACGTTCAAAACATCGCGCCGGATGCGCAGCAGATCCGGCTGCGGATCGCGCATCATCGGCACCAGCTCCTTGATGTGAATCAAGCCGATCGTGTTATCGAGGTGCCCACGGCAAAGCGGGAAACGCGTGTGCCGCGACTCGAGCGCCTTCTGCACGTTCTCCTCGAAGCTTTCCTCCAGATCAAGCGAAACGACATCGCCCCGCGGTGTCATGATATCGCGCACCACCCGGCGCCGCATGTCGAGCGCATTGACCAAAATATCGCGGCCCAGCGTCGAGACCTCATACGACTTCTCGCTCTCGTTCAAGATCAGGCGCAGTTCCTCTTCGCTGTGTGAAAGCTCATGCTCACCGGCAGGCTCGACCCGCATGATGTTCTTCAACACCCAATTCGAAGAAGCGTTCAGAAACCAAATCGCCGGGCTAAAGATCGCGTAAAAGAAACGCAGCGGCGCGCTCACCCACAAGGTGGCGGGCAACGGTTTCCGGATCGCGAGAATCTTCGGCGCCTGCTCGCCCAGCACGATGTGCCAAAATGTGATCAACGAGAAGGCGAAGGCGAAAGAGACGGAAGTGATCACCACCGGCGACTCGATGTGCAGCAGCGAAAACGCCGGCTGCAACATCTGCGCCAGGAACGGCTCACCCACCCAGCCGAGCCCCAGACTGGCGAGCGTAATCCCGAGCTGACACGCCGAGAGATAAGAGTCCAGATTCCCCAGCACATGCTGGCCGGTGATGGCGCGTTTGTTCCCCTCCAACGCGAGCGCTTCCAACTGGCTCCCCCGGATTTTCACCAGCGCGAACTCCGCCGCCACGAAAAACCCATTCAACGCCACCAGCAGCGCGATCACCGCCAGCTTGGCGAGCACGACCCCGCCCGAGTCCCACTCGTACGTGATCCCGGCCGCAAGCGGCCAGACGAAAACGATGGATGAAATGCTCATCAAACGGACGCGACCCTTGCATCCGAAACCCGCGCCACCGAAGCGGCTGCTACCAGCTCGATTTTGTCACCCCGGGGATCAACCCCGCCGAGGCCAGCTCACGAAAGGTAAGACGCGACACCTTGAACCGGCGAATGAAAGCGCGGCGGCGGCCACTCACTTCGCAGCGATTGACCACGCGCGTCGGGCTGGCATTGCGCGGAAGCGCCGAGAGACCGGCGTAGTCTTTTTTGGCCTTCAGCTCCGCCCGGACCGCGGCGTATTTTTTCACCGTCGCGCGCTTTCGTTCATTTCGATTTAACCAGGAAGTCTTTGCCATAAAAAGGAACGCGGAAACTAGCGGCCTTAGCCAGCATTGCAACCGATTTTCTCCCCACCGTCGCATTCAAGCGTTGGACGTTCGACGTTCAACGTTCGACGTTTCCGCAATGTTCCCGCTCCACACCAAAAGCTTTCCCGCCACGCCTGCTGACCTCGCCGACCTCATCGCCGAAAGCGTCAAGCGCACCTTCATCACCGCTGGCGATCCGGTCGAGCTAAACGACCAATCCTACCCGCGCCTCGAAAGCCTCCGCCTCAATCTCGACCGCGCCCAACTCCGCCCCGATCCGCCCCGCCCCCCGTCCGTCACTGGTGAGCGCGCCCCCGCCCTCCAGGTCGACCAACTCCGCATTGCCGGTTCCCGTCTCACCCTCGGCCCCGCCACCGCCGATCTCCGCCTCCAGGCCCGCGCCGTCCAGCTCGACCAGGCGCGCGATTCACAGGACGAAATCGTGCTCCTACTCAAAAGCGCCGCCGACGGCGAGATCGAGATCACAGCCGACAAAAGCGAAATCGAGACCGCCATCACCGCCGTCGCCACCCGCGAAGCCGGCAAACAAGGCGTCACCATCCAAAGCGTCCACCTCACCCTCACCGAGCGCGGCCCGCGCAGCATCAGCGCCGAAGTCGCCGTCACAGCCCAAAAGCTTTTCTTCAGCACCGTCATCCGCATCTCCGCCGATCTCGACCTCGACGACGACCTCCAAGCGCGCCTCTCCGGCGTCTCCTGTCGGGGAGACGGCGCCATCGGCACGCTCGCCTGCGGAGCGCTCGGGCCGCATTTGGAAAAACTCAACAACCGCACCTTCCCGCTCCTCGCCCTTCCGTTAGGCGATGTCCGCCTGCGCGACGTCCGCCTCGCCGCCGGAGACAAAGTCAGCGTCCTCGCCCAGTTCGGCGCTCAGGCCTGATCGCCGTCGACGTCAGTTCCCAGCAACTGCGAGCGTCACCAGCCAGGGTAGGTCGCCGCGCTGCGGTGACCAAGACGCGACGCCGCGTATAAACCGCCCCTTTCACCCAACGCGCGCCGATCCCTCTCCAGACTGCTGCGTCAGCAGACAATCGGCATGCGTACATCTCGAGTGCGAGCCGACCTCTTAGTCGCCGCAGTGCGACGACCCCGACCCAATCAAGCGCGCAGCGCGCAACAAAGCGCTCACCCTTACCAGTGGGTCCAACGGCGCCCACACCGCGCCAACCCCCGCCCATGTCAAAAGCCCCCGAGAGGGGGCGACGGAATAAGCCCGGAGTGCATCCCGCCTTGCGGGAGGAACTCCGGGTCATCTCCCGTGCCGATCACAAACACGCAAAGCGGGTGACGGAAAAACACGCGTCACTGAAAAGCAAAACATCGCCATCCGTCCGTCGCCCCATCGGGGCTTGCAGGCCCTTCGCAGAATACCCTGGGATTACTCCCGCAAGGGGGGGGATCCACCCCGGGCTCTACTCCGTCCTACCCCCGACACTTTTAAAAACGCGCGATGACGACCCCCCGTCGACGCGCTTCCCGAGAGAACGCACCGCAAGGTGACAAATCAGCAGTCAACGCTATGGTTGGCGCCCCCGTCACCAATCGCCGCTCCTTTCATCATGCTCATAAAAATCGGCTTCGACATTGAGTTCGAACTTCCCGGCTCGACCCCGATGGTCCTGATGCTTTACGTCCATCCGTCCCGTCAGGCGGACCTCCGCGGCGAGGAAAGGATTCAGGTCCAGCCCAACGTCCCGCTGCACGATTTCACGGATCTCTTCGGCAACCGCTGCGCACGTCTGCTCGCGCCCGCCGGCAACATTCGTTTCACCCTTGAAACCACCATCGAGGACAGCGGCCAGCCCGACCCCGTCGTCCCAGACGCCACTCAGGCGAACATCGAAGACCTGCCCGACGACGTCCTCCCTTACCTCCTCACCAGCCGCTACTGCGAAGTCGATAAACTTACCGACCTCGCCTGGAATCTCTTCGGCCAAACCCCGCCCGGCTGGCCTCGCGCCCAAGCCATCTGCAATTGGGTCCACCAGCACATCACCTTCGGCTACCACTTTGCCGATTCCACCAAGAGCGCCTTCGATTGCTACCATGATGGCCGCGGCGTTTGCCGCGATTTCTCCCATCTCGCGATCGCGCTCTTCCGCTCCATGAACATCCCCGCGCGCTACGCCACCGGCTACATGGGCGACATCGGCGTGCCGCTCGTGCTGCCGATGGATTTGAGCGGCTGGTTCGAAGCCTATCTCGGCGGCCGCTGGTACACCTTCGATGCCCGCCACAACAAACCGCGCATTGGCCGCATCGTCATGGCTCGCGGCCGCGACGCCGCCGACGTCGCCCTAACGACCAATTTCGGTCGCGCCATTTTGAAGAAATTCCTCATCATCAGCGACGAACTTTCCGAAAACAAAACACCGCCCGACCTGCTTTAGGCACTCGTTGTAGCCACGTCCCTGCGGGACGTGCCCGTGGTAGGCGGCCATGCCATAAACATCGCCGCACCTCCGGATGCGCCGTCCCCCCGCACGCCCCTCAGGGGCATGGCTACACTACTCCTCCCGCAAGGCCACCATCGGATCCACTCGCGTCGCCCTCCGCGCGGGCACGAAACACGCCAGCATCGCCACCGCGGTAAGCGAAACGAGCGCCACTGTCAGCGCCGCCGCATCTTAATTGTCTCCACCAGGTCGTTAGGCAAACTTTCGTCCTCGGTTGGAATCATCACATCCAGCGCCTCAAGGTGCTCGGGAATTTCTTTCTCGTCGCCGGCATTCGTCCGCAGGAAGCGCTCCGCTGGGATCTGGAGATGTACGTCGACGCCTACGATTGGGTATGGCGGCGAATGTGATCGGCATGGCCCCGCACGCCGATGGCGGCTACATGGCCACCAAACCCTACGCAGCCACCCAGCGCTTACATCCGGAAGATGAGCGATTATTGTCGCGGTTGCCGGTTTAATCCCGACCAGAAAACCGGCCCGGACGCCCGCCCGTTTAACTACCTTTACTGGAACTTCATCGACCAACACGCGGACCGTTTCGCGAGCAATCCGCGCATGCGCATGATCGTGAACGCCTGGCTGAAACGGCGCGCGCCGGATCAAGAAGCGGTCCGCGAATCAGCCCAGCGATTTCTCGCCCACCTCGGCGAGCGGACGGACCTCGGCTTGGAAAACCCGCTTCAAGACCACGCGCAACAAAAGCACGCTGGCGAAGAGACCGATTTGTTTCCACGAAGTCAGAAACAGAGTCTTGAGCAAGGTGGCGCACACCATCAGGCTGAGGGCGTTTAACGCACCTTCGCCCACCAGCCGCTGCGCGCGCCGGCGACCACCGCGCCGCGCAATCAGCCCGGCAAACGCCACCCCGCAATATCCCGCGATGAGCAAAGCGCCGGCCGCCTCGATCAGCACCGTCCACGATTGTACCCGAGTCAGTTCAGCCCACACTGCGCGTCCTCTTGGCTTCCGCCTTCTCGATCTCCTGTTGCAGGAAATAATTCAGCGCCGTCCGCAAGACCACGATCGCGGCCAGCTGGCCGATCTCATTCCAGGTCGGCGCGATCGCGGTGCGCAAAATATCCGCCGCCAATTCGAACTCCAGCGCCAGCGCCAGCCAGCGCCCGAGCCGCAAACGCACCTCTTCCTTAGCCTCCGGCGGCGCGCTCGGCCGAAAGAAAAGCAGCAGCGCACGCAGAGTCGCCTCGATAGCCGCGCCGCCGATGATGAGGGCCGCGCACCCTTCCACTCCGCTCGCCAGATAGATGCTGATCGATTTCAGCAAAGGCTCGAAAGCACTCGCGTATTCGGCTGGCGCGGAAGTCGGCAGCTCCGGTGTTTGCGCCAACGCCGCCGCCGGAGCGAGCCATCCGACCAGAAAGAGAGCGAGAAAGATGTTCCGCACGGCGACGGGCAGGCGCAGCAGACGAGAGGGCACGAGCCAAGATCGAGGAGGTCGCGACTTCGCAAAGCAGGATTTTCCCTGCAATTCTAGAAATCCAGGGCGGGCCTAATCGACCGGCTGCTCGATCCGGATCACCGTCACCGTCTGACCGTTCGCCAGCGTCACCCGCCGCCCATCTCAGCGGCGAGAAGCGATCGGCCGTCATCCGAAATCCAGCTCAATGCGTTCGGCTCAAAAGCCAGCTCGTCCACTCCCATGATCCGGAGAGTCCGCTCTTCCCCTGCCCCATCCCGCACCGTCACCGCGGCGCCGAAAGTCACCTCATCGGAAGGTTCCTCGGCCGGCTCCACCACCGTCACCGAGGCGAGGAGACGCC
>JBBSLZ010000075.1:0-11753 GCA_038233435.1 Chthoniobacterales bacterium | reverse complement strand
GCGCCAGCCCCATGCTTTTGGTGTTCCCGCCAAGAACGGCGAGCGGCTCGTCGCGGTGCTCCCAGCCATCGCAATAGGGACAGTGGAAAACACCGCGGCGATACAGCTCCAGCGCTCCCTCGATCTCCGGCAGAATATCCACTTGTCCCGTGGCCAACAAAATCACGCGCGTGCGCAGTCGCTCGCCATCGCCAAGAACGATGTGGAATTCGTTCTCGCCCCGCTGCGCGTCGGTCACTTCCACCTCGCGAAATTCAACGCTCGGATAGGTCCGCAGCTCTTCCCGAGCGATGCGGCGGAACTCGACCGGATCAATCCCATCGCGCGTCAGATAGCCGTGCAGCGTCCGAGCCGCCCAGTTGCGCGGCTTGCCCGTATCGCAAATCAGCACCCGGCGCCGGCAGCGGCCGAGCACCAGCGCAGCGCTCAAGCCAGCCGGACCGGCGCCGGCAATGATCACATCATACATGTGGAGATCGTTTTGCGGTGACGCGGGAGGGTTATTTCATGGCGGCAATGAACTGCGCGCTCGTGCGCAAAAGAAACCGGGATACAGCAACTCATTGCGTCGGCAGCTCGTTAGGCTCAGATGCGGCGAGAACGCGGTGTTATTCGGCTGCGACCTTGCGGCATTCGTCCGCGCATTTGCGGCAGGCTTCCGCGCCGCGTTTGCAATGTTCGCTGTCGTGCTTGTCGCATTCCGCCGCGCACGCGTCGCAGATTTCGGCGCAGAGCCCGCAGACCTTTGCGTGGAATTGCGAGCCGCGGCTCATGAAGGCGGCAGCCAGCCAGCACAGATCTGCGCAGTCGATGCAGAATCTGGCGCATTCGGGTATTTGGCCGAGGCATTCGTCGCCACAGTGCTCGCATTCCTGCGCGCAACGCACGCAGGCTTCGATACAGGTTTGGTGTTCTTGATGTGCCATTTTGTTTTCCCTTTCGTTGGTGACCCGCGCAGTGCGCGAATCGGGTTTGTTTTTCCTCGCTTATAAGTAAGGGCGACCGAGTTTTTGGTTTTTGATTTAACGAAAATTTCATGGTCCTGGCCTAACGAATCATCCGGTCCCACGCCGCGTAGCGCTCACGGATCGAGCCGCGCGGGATGCTCAGCGCAATGATGAGGGCGCCAATGATGACGTCGTTCCATCGCGCCGAGTTTGACGCGCCGGCAACGAGCCACGGCGCGGCGATGATCCACCCGCCCAGCAAAACATTCAGGAAACGTCCCGCGCGGATTACTTCCGCCATCGCAATCACGGCCACGGTCGTGATCAACGCGCCGACGAGATGATCGCTGTCCGCCGCGCCGCCTTGGGTTCCGAAAAACGCAGGCGCAAACATCAGCCAGATTCCGAGCGCGGCGCTCAGGACAAGATTCCACGGTGCCGTCACGCCCCACACCATCGGTCCGATCATCTCCGATGCAGGCGCGCCGTACTTCGGCGTCCGCTTATCTTCGTTTATCTCATCGAGCGTCCCGCCGACCCAAAAGGTGCGCCAAAGCGATTTGCCCTTCCGTTTGCTCGCGCGCAGAAACTGGCCCATCGCCACGACTTCATCGACTGCGACCGGAATCATGAAGAGCATCACCAGCGCGGTGAACAAACAGATGCTGCACCACGCGCCGACCGCGAGCGGCTGAAGCATGACGAGCACGATGCTGACGACACCGAGGGGCACCACGAGGATGAAGAAAAACGTCACCATCCACGGCATGGTGCGCCAGCGATCTTTGCCGCCCATCCAGCCCATCAGCATTTCGATGGTGTAAGCCGCTGCACCGAGTCCGGCGTCGGAGATCGGAAACATCTTTGAGACGTCCGAGGTGAGCACTTTCACGGTACCGTCGCCGAAGAACGGATCCCAGACCGTGTTGATGTAGCCGAGCTGAAATGCGGCGAGATAACGCGAAGCGAGCCAGCCGATGAACGCGAGGCCAATCATCGGCGCGCGTTGATGCCACGAAGAGGGATTGTAACTCCAGCCCGGCGGAACTTCCGGGCCTGGCTTCATCATCTCCATGTGATGCGCCATGCCCGGCATCATCGGGACGAGAATCGACAGTGTGATCGCAACCACGCCCACAAGCGTGTCGTTCAGGTAGGCCGCGGCCGTCGGCGCCCAGAAAACGAGGGGTGCGAACTGCAGCCACCCACCCACGAGCGCAACGCTCCAGCGCCCAACGAAATCAAAGCGCGGCCAGAGCGCGAGCGCCGAGAAAAATACGAGCAACGCGCCGCTGATGACGTCGCTCCAGATCATCGCGGCGCTCGTGTAACCGAACGTGAACGGGCTCGTGATGAGCCAGACGCCTAATGAGATGACGGTGAAATTTGTCCAGAGCCATTTCGCGCGCATTTCGCGCACCATTTTCGTGTGATCGCCGCCGTCGTGTTTCATAAAATCAAGGAGCGGCGGTTTTCAACCGCCGCGGGGCGCTTTCAAAGCACCCCTCCTTGAACCTCCTTCGGCGGATCCAGCTCGTTCTCGCGATACCAGGCGACCGGATCAGCTTGCAACGCCGCGACCATCTTCGGCAGCGTTGCGCGTAACGAATGTTTCGGTTCCCAGCCGAGCAATGTGCGGGCACGCGTGATATCGAGCTCGTAGTGATCGTCGGCCAGATCGATCATCCATGGCTTGATGAAGGCGTCGTGAAACGGCACGTGATCTTCCAGCCACGCTCCCGTTTTCGCGAGCGCCTTCGGAATTTCGCGCGTCTCCCATTCCTCGCCGTGGATGAGGCGGCCGAAGGTGCGCTGCAGCTCGTCGTAACTTAGCGTGTCCGGTTCGCCGATGATCATCGTCGCCTCGGACGGCAGTTGCGCGCGGCGCTCAATCGCGCGCCGGAAGGCATCGACGATATCATCCAGATGCACGAAGGCCTGCCCGTGTGAAACATCGCCCGGATACAGCTTGCTTGTGATCTCGCGCTCGGAGATGCGCTGCATTTGATGCGCGAGCGGGTATGGAGTGGCCTTCGTCGTCGTAAACGCCGGCGATCCGCATGATCACGGCCGGCATCCTGCCGCGCTGCGCGTGAATCAAATTCTCCGTTTCGACCTTCGATTTCGGATAATCCCATTTCGGCTCGAGCGGCCAGTCTTCATTGATCGGTTTACCTGGCTCGGAGGGCGCGTGCACCAGCTCGGTGCTGGAAAAAACGAACTGCTCGACGTGGAAATTCCGCAGTTCATGCAGCATCCGCTCGGTGCCGCGGACGGTGATCTCTTCGTAGAGCGGCGTTGGATCGCCCGAGAATGAGTAGTAGGCGGCCAGATGAATGACCGACGCGATGCGCTCACCATAGGCGTAGCGCACGCGTTCGAACCCGTGCCGCACGCTCGCCGCCGAGCTTATATCGACGCAGACGCATTCCGCTTCCGGCGGCGGATACGGGTAACCGTCGCGGTCAAACCCGACGACCTGATAATCCTTCGCCAGCGCCTTGCAGACAGCGGCCCCGATCAGGCCGCTGCTGCCGGTGACGAGAACGACCGGTTTTTGGTTCATTCGGAATGTAGAGCAAGCTTCCAGCTTGCTAGCGGTGAGATCGCAACCTGGAAGGTCGCGCTACTTCTTCTCCTCCTTCTCCATCATCGCCATGCACATCTTTTTCATTTCAGGATTCTTCATCATCTCGTTGCACATGGTCTTCATCGCTTCGGGATTCTTCATCATTTCGGCGCACATCATCTTCGTCATGGCCGGATCCTTGGCCATCTCGGCGCACATTTTGCGCATCATGTCCTTGTCTTTCATCATCGCGCTCATGTCCATTTTTTGACCCGGGCTCATGCCGGGCGACGGATCGGCGGCGAACGCTGGCGCGCTGAACGCGAGGAAGAGGGCTGCGGTGGTGCTGAG
Source organism: Chthoniobacterales bacterium (assembly GCA_038233435.1). GTDB lineage: Bacteria > Verrucomicrobiota > Verrucomicrobiia > Chthoniobacterales > UBA10450 > JACCTI01. The sequence continues at coordinate 7,886 of JBBSLZ010000075.1, read as the reverse complement.
TAATGTTCGTGTTGTCATGTTTTTCTTTCTTTGGTTGTTGTTTGGGTTGGTATCGAAATCCGCGGAAGCGATGCGCGCGTTTAAAGGCGGTCGCCGCGCTTTTGTGCTTTGAGCAATCGGCTCCAATAAATGATCCACTGCACTTCGAGGATGACGAAGAGAACGAGAGCGGTGAGGAACAAAAGGCCAAGCGTGAGGCCAGCGGCTTTTTTGAAAGGCGCGCCCTCCATCTCCTTTTTCATCATCATCTCGCACATCTCGGCGGCACGCGTGACGGTGGTCGCCATCTTGTCCATCGCTTGCGATTGGCCGCTGTTCTGCGGGCCGGGAGAAGAGGGCGCCGCGGCCGGTTGAGATTGATTCCGCGGCGGCGGTGTGGCCGAAACTTCCGGAGATGGTTGTTGAGCCAGCAGAACCGAGCCCGTTACTGCGACCAGGAAAACAGTGGCGAGGAGTTTCGGTGATTTGTTCATTTGATTTGTTTTTGAGTGAGCGTCTTTGATGAGACTTCGGACGGAGTTCCGAAACGTAGGGCCGCAGCGGTGGGTCTCCTATGATGTTGATCATAGAAGCATCACGATTTTCGCCGAGCGACAATTGCCGGCCTGTTCTTCCCGGCCATGCCGAAAGCAAATTCTTCCAGCATCGCAAGCGATCGCACTTCGATGCTGCCGCGCTTCGTCTCAATAATCCCCCGCTGGTTCAACAACGAGGTAGTTCGAATCGCCGTTTCTACAGTGACCCCGGCAAGTTCGGCGAGTGTCGCGCGGCTCTGCCGGATCTCGGAGCCGAATTTCCGGTGTAGGTAAACGATCACATACGCGATGCGCTTGCTGGCCTTCTCCAGCGCCAAACCGCGCATATTCTGCGCGTGGCAAAACCGGCGGCACGTTTCCGCCAGCATCGCGTTCTGCAGTCGCGAATTTTTCTTCGAGCAGGAGAGCAAGTCTGTAGCTCGGAACCGCAAAGTGGTGGTCTCCTGCAACGCAATCGCGCTGCAGGGATAGACCGGATTCTGAGCATAAAAGACGGCGCCAAAAAGCTCCGGCGCGATCATTAGCTCCAAAGCCAGAGATTGACCACCTTCGCTGAACTTGACGATTTTCACCTGCCCGCTCGCAACAACCCAGATATGAGTCGCGGGTTTGCCTTCTTCGTAGATCGTTTGCCCTTTCGTGAAACGGTGCAGATGCGCAACGGCCGCCAGAGCTTTCTCCTCGCTCGGCTCAAGGAGCGAGAGAAGTGCATTCGCTGCAATCGCTTTTTGGATTTCGCCGTTCATGTTCGTTTCTCGTATCTGGTCAGGGAAGCTGCTGCGCCTCCGGCATCGCACGTCGCGCATTGCCGTTGCACCGGGTGGCCGCTATGTGCGCCGCGTCATTCTATTTCTTCAGCAGTTTCACGATCACCACGATCAAGAGGACGACGATCAGAATCCCGATTACTCCGCCCAGGATCATCATCCCGCCCATGCCCTGCATCATTCCGTTGTTCATCATTTCATTGGTTCCTCTTCTCCTTCGGTTGCTGCTTCCTGTGGTCGCGGAGGTGTTAACTCATTGCGCTACCCGCACTGTGAAATTCTTCCGCGCTTCGCCCACCGGGCCGATGACGCTGGCCCCGCCGTTGTATTCCCCCTGCATGTCGAGCTTGATCGACCCGCGATAGACGCCGGGTTGCGCGGTCTTCTGAAGCGGCGCGTTCGCGCGCATGGGCATGCCAGGCATATCCATCGCCAGCTCGAACGAAACCTTCTCCACCTCGGCCGGAGCGCCCCCTCGGGTCACTCGTATCTCCACCGGGTTCTGACCGACATGCAGCTCGGATTTTTTTCCGCGAATCTCGAACTGATAATCGCCCACCGTCTCGGTCTGGATCGATTGGGAAAAGTGGGCACCGCCCTGCTCCGGCCAGAGCCACCAGGCGCCCACCGCCAGGAAAATGGCGCCGGCCGCCGCGATGATCGCCCGCCGGCTGGGCCAGCGGCGCGCTGCCGTAGGGAGGGGGAGATCGCTCTCGGGTTCCACTTCCCGGCTGCGCCAGAGGTAGTAGATGGCGGGGATGATGACTAAGGTCAGGACGGTCGAGCTGACCATTCCGCCGACCATGGGCGCGGCGATGCGCTTCATTGTCTGCGAGCCGCTGCCGACACTCCACATCACGGGAAGCAGGCCGATGATCGTGGTGGAGACGGTCATCATCTTCGGGCGCACGCGCGAGACGGCGCCTTCCATGATCGCTTCCGTGAGTTGGCCCAGATTCGGTTTGGCGTGGCGCTTTTTCACGTCCTCCCAGGCTTCGTCGAGATAGACGATCATGACGACGCCGGTCTCCGCGGCGACCCCGGCGAGAGCAATGAATCCGACGGCGACCGCGACGCTGAAATTGTAGTCGAGTGCCCACAGCAGCCAGACGCCGCCGACCAGGGCGAAGGGAATGCTGAGCAATATGATCAGCGTCTCCGTCACATTTCGGAACTCCATGTAAATCAGCATAAAGATCAGCACGAGCGTGAGCGGGATGATCAGCTTCAAGGTCTCGCGCGCTTTGAGCAGGTATTGGAACTGACCGCCCCAATCCAAAAAGTATCCCGGCGGCAGCTTGACGTTTTCTGCGATGAGTTTCTTGGCGTTGGCAACGTAGGAGCCGAGATCGATTCCGTGGGTATCGACGAAAACGAAGCCGGCTTTGACTCCGTTCTCGTTGCGGATCGAAGGGGGGCCGGTCGTCAATTCGATGTCGGCAAGTTGGCCGAGCGGGATTTGCGCCCCCGTGGGCGTCGTGACCAGCACTCGCTTCAGCGCGGGGACATCGGAGCGGAAATCGCGGGCGTAGCGCACGTTGATCGGGAAGCGCTGCTGGCCCTCGACGGTGGTGGAAATATTTTTTCCTCCGATGGCGGTTTCGATGACGGCGTTCACATCGGCGACCATCGGGCCGTAGCGGGCGATCTCTTCACGGTTCACTTCGAAATCGACGTAGTAGCCGCCGGTGACGCGCTCGGCGAAGACGGATGCGGTGTTGGGCGCATTCTTGAGCACCCTTTCGATTTTCTCCCCGATCTTCTGGATCTCGTCGAGGTCCGGCCCGAGCACCTTGATGCCGATCTGGCTGCGGATGCCCGTGGACAGCATCTCGATCCGCGTCTGGATCGGCATCCACCAAATGGTCGGCATCCCGGGGATGGGCAGCTGCTTGTTCAGCTCTTCCTTGATCTTGTCGAAGGTCATTCCGGGCCGCCATTCCTCCTCGGGCTTGAGGGTGATGACGGTTTCGACCATCGAGAGCGGCGCGGGGTCGGTGGCGGTTCGCGCGCGTCCGATCTTTCCGAAGACGGTCTGCACTTCCGGCATTTGCTTGATGATCGCGTCCTGACGCTGGAGAATCTCTTTCGATTCGCTAATGGCCATGCCCGGTGGGCTGGTGGGCATGTAGAGCAGCGAACCTTCATTGAGCGGCGGCATGAACTCCGAGCCGATCTGCTGCCAGGGAATCCAGGTGACGACGAGAGCCACGAGCGCGAGGCCGATGACGAGCCAGCGAAAGCGCAGCGCGAGACTGACGAACGGACGGTAAATCCAAATGAGGAAGCGGTTGACGGGATTGCGGGTCTCGTCGGGAATTTTCCCGCGGATGAAGAGGATGAGCAGCAGCGGCACGAGCGTGATGGAAAGCACGGCCGCAAAACCCATCGCGAAGGTTTTGGTGAAAGCGAGTGGCTTGAACAGGCGGCCCGATTGCGCCTCCAGCGCGAACACGGGCAGGAAGGCAACGGCGATCACCAGCAGCGAAAAGAAGAGCGGTTTGCCCACCTGTTGCGCGGATTTGATGATCACGTCCGTCCGGCTCATGGCGGCGAGTTCGCGGTCGATTTCGTGCCCGCTGTCATCGGCTTTCGCCGCCTCCCAGCGGCGCAGCCATTTGTGCGCATTCTCGATGAGAACCACCGAGGCATCGACCATCGCGCCGATCGCAATGGCGATGCCGCCCATCGACATAATGTTCGACGAGACGCCCAGCAGCGTCATCGGGATGAAGCTCATGAGCACCGCCAGCGGCAGCGCGATAATGGCCACGAGCGCACTGCGGAAGTGGAAGAGGAAAACGATGATCACCACGCAGACGACGATCATTTCCTCGATGAGGGTGTTGCGCAGATTCGCGATCGCGCGCAGGATCAGGCTGGAGCGGTCGTAGCCGGTGACGATCTTCACGCCGGGCGGCAGCGAGGGCTTGATCTCCTCCAGCTTTTTCTTCACGGCTTCGATGGTCTTGAGCGCGTTCTCGCCATAGCGCATGATGACGATGCCGCCGACGGCTTCGCCTTTGCCGTCCACTTCGAGCACGCCGCGCCGGATGTCCGGGCCGCGATGCACATCGGCGACCTGCCGCACGGTCACCGGCGTGCCGTTGGCATCGGAGCCGATGACGATGGCGCGGATGTCGTCGAGATTCTTGATATAACCCTGCCCGCGCACCATGTATTCGGTTTCGCCGAATTCAATGACGCGCCCGCCCACGTCTTCGTTCGACATGCGGATGGAGGCAATGACTTTGCTGAGCGGGATGTTATAGCCGAGCAGCTTGTTCGGATCGATCTCGACCTGATAGCCATTCACATAGCCGCCGATGCTGGCGACCTCGGCCACGCCCGGTGTGTTTTGCAGGTAGTAGCGCAGCGTCCAGTCCTGAAACGAGCGCAGGTCGGCCAGGCTGTTCTGCCCGGTCTCATCGACGAGCGCGTATTCATAGATCCAGCCGACGCCGGTGGCATCGGGGCCGATGACGGGATTGACGCCTTCGGGCAGATTTCCCCGCGCCTGGTTCATGTATTCCAGCACGCGGGAGCGCGCCCAATACATGTCGGTGCCATCCTCGAAAATGACGTTCACGAACGACAGTCCGAAGAAGCTCTGGCCGCGCGCATACTTCACCTTCGGCGCGGCGGCGAGCGTGCTGACGATGGGATAAGTGATTTGATCCTCCATCAGCGTGGGCGCACGGCCCGGCCACTCGGTGAAGACAATCACCTGCACGTCGGAAAGATCCGGGATGGCGTCGAGCTTGACCTCGCGCATGGCCATGACGCCGGCGACCGCAAAAAAGACGGTGCCGATGATGACGAAGAAGCGGTTTTTCGCGCACCACGCGATGATGCCGTTGATCATTTCGCGCCCTCGATTGTGGACTTCACCTCTCCGCAGCTCAGCATCTGCTGACCCATGAAAGGATTCTGGATTTCCTTCTCAGCTTGCAGCCAGTTAGCGGGCGACTTGGTCCACATCGGGCAATGGACGACTTGCAGCGGTCGGTCGAGCGGCGGCGGAAACGATTTGAAGAGGTCGATCAAGGCCGCACTAATCGCGCCGAATTGCTTGCGCGCTGATTCAAGGTCGGGCGGCGGCAGCACCGCCAGGCACCGTTCCAGCTCCGCGAGCTTTTCCTCATACGCATCCTTACCCTCGGCCGGCATGAGCTGCGGTGAACGCAACTGCGCCAGCGCCGCCTTCATTTGTTCCGCAGCGGGCGCGATGCCTTCGATGCTGTCCTGCGCAAGGATGCCGCGCACCTTTTCATAGGAAGTCAGCAGGTTCCCGACGGCCTCAGCCGCGGCTTTTGGCAGAGGTTGCTTCGGGCTCATGTCCATCTCCGCCATTTCTTTCGGCTCGTCCTCCGCCGGACCGCTCGCGGCGGCTTTAAGCTGGCTCTCGCTGTCGAGCAGGAAATTGCCATCCACGACCACGGCGTCGCCCGCTTGCACGCCGTTGCGGATGAGCTGGCGATCTCCGACCACCGGGCCGAGTTCGATCAATCTGGGGACAAAGACGCCTTTGTCCTGTTCGACGAAGAGATATTGTTGCTTGCCGGTGTTGAAGACGGCGCTCGCGGGGACGGAGAGTTCTTCGCCGAGGTCGTTCTTGATCTCGACGTTGACATACATCTCCGGCTTCAGCATCCCTTCGGGATTCGGGAGGACGAGGCGCACCATGTTGGTGCGCGTTTTGCCTTCGAGGAATGGGTAGATGAAATCGACCCGGCCCTCCCACTCGCGTCCGGAATAGGCGGGGAGTTTTACGACTGCTTTTTGATCTTTCTTCACGAATGGGAGTTCGGATTCGTAGAGCTCCGCCTGCACCCAGACTTCTGAGAGATCGGCGATGCGGTAGAGCGGCATGCCGGGTTGCACCATCTGGGCGGGCTGCACTTTTTTCTCGATCACGGTGCCGTCGAGCGGCGCGGTGATGTCGAGGGTGTTCGTGGGCGCGCCGGTCGCTTCCAGCTTCGCGATCTGCTCGTCGCTGATGCCGTAAAGCTCGAGACGTTTGCGTGCCGATTCCTTCAGGCTCCCGCCTTGCCGGCGCGCGATCAGGTAATCCTGCTGCGCGGAATAAAGTTCGGGACTGTAGAGGGCCATCAACGGTTGCCCCTTCGTCACCGGTGCGCCGGTGGTATCGACGTAGAGTTTCTCCACCCAGCCCATGACCCGGCTGTTTAACGCGGCGGTTTCCTCTTCGTTTACGACCACCCGGCCGACGGCGCGGATCGTCTGATCGAGCGATCCCTTCGTTACCGGGACGGTCTTGATGTTGATCAACTGCGTTTGCTGATCGGTCAGTTGAACGGGGCCACGGCCGGGAATGCCTTTGGCTTCGATCTGCTTCACGAGCTGCAGGTCCATCCCGCAAATCGGACATTTGCCGGGGCGGTCCGAGACCACGTTCGGGTGCATGGCGCACTGGTAGAGTTCCTTCCCGCCGGCAGTTTCGTGGGCGTGGCCGGACTGATCCATGGCGCCAGCGTTTGCGGCCGGCTTTTCTTTGCAGGCGGCCAGCGCGAGAAGGGTGAGGCAGGTTAGGCCTAACGAAAGCTTATTTTTCATATTGCGCAGCGCGCGTTCTCCGCGTTGAGGTTTGGTTGATGTCGGCGAGATCGACCCCGACCGCGCGTTCGAGGGCGGCGAGGGCTTTACCGAGTTCCGCTTCGTTCAGGACGAGCCCGAGCCGCGCGGCGAGGATGGAACGCTCGCTGTCGAGGAGATCGATCAGCCCGACCTTGGCCGCTGCATAGCTGGACTCGGAGGCTTTGTAGGTGTCCTGCGCCTGCGGAATGATCGAGCGCCGGTAGAGCGCGACCTGATCGAGATATGTTTCCGCCTGCGCCCAGGCGTCGCGCACTTCGGCCTGGGTCTGGAAGGAGACGTTGGCGGCCGTCTCGCGGGAGGCTTCGAGTTGCTTCCGGGCCATCCGCTCCTGCGCGTTCAATTTCCCGAACCAGATCGGGACGTTCACGCTCACGAAACCAACCACGGCGTCGTGTCCATTGTCGGGCGGATTCGTGAAAATGGTGTCGTTCACCTGCGTGTAATCGACGCCAAAGGTGAAATCGGGCAGCCGCTCTTTGCGGGCGAGGGCGAGCCCGAGTTCGTCCCGCTCGATGGCGGCGCCGGCTTGCTGCAATTCCTGGCGATACTGTCCCGCCACGGCGAAAAGCCGCTCCTGGGAGGGCAACGGCCCCTGCGGAATATCCTGCACGGCGGCGAGCGGCGCGTTCGCGGGACGGGCGCGGAGAGCGTTCAGCCGCGCCACGATTCCCGCGCGTTGCTGCTCGAGGGTGAGCTGCCGGCTGCGCAGTTCGTCACGCGCCACTTTTGATTTCAGGACATCCTGCAATTCTGCTTTCCCGGCCTCGAACGTCTGCTGCGAACTGCGCGTGATATTCTCAATCAACCCGCCCTGCTCTCGCAGAATCCGCGCGGAGCGATCGACGCGGTAGAGATCGCAGTAGAGCAACTTCGTGCGCAGGACCGCGTCGCGGATGGCGGCCTGATATTGCCACATCGCCATGAGCGCTTCCTTGGAAGCGCGGCGCTTTTGGGCCGAGAGCTT
>JBBSLZ010000074.1:0-11785 GCA_038233435.1 Chthoniobacterales bacterium | reverse complement strand
GTGCGGAAGTTCGCGATGGCAGAATGCCATCGCCAGCACGCTGCAAGCGTGCGCTCCCCAGAGTCAGTTGCGACGCGCTTCATTAGCTGGCGTCTCCTAGCGTGATCGAGATGACTTCTTCGGCGGAGGTGAGGCCGGACAGGACTTTGCGGACGCCGTCTTCGCGGAGCGTGCGCATGCCGAGCTGGCGCGCTTTTTGGCGGAGGAGGAGGGTCGGCTTTTTTTGGTTGATCATGTGCCGCACTTCGTCGTCGACCACGAAGATTTCGAAGATGCCCATCCGGCCTTTGTAGCCGGTGCCGCGACACCGCTCGCAGCCGACCGGCTGCATGACGCGGGCGTCGCCTAACTGGGAAGCTTCGATACGGAGGGCGCGCAGTTCGGTTTCGCTCAGCTCGCCGGGTTCCTTGCAATGGGCGCAGAGTCGCCTCACGAGGCGTTGGGCCATGATCGCGCGGATGGAGGAGGCGACGAGGAAGGGTTGCATGCCGAGATCGACCAAGCGCGCGATGGCGGCGGGGGCGTCGTTGGTGTGCAGGGTGCTGAAGACGAGGTGGCCGGTGAGACTGGCGTTGGTGGCGATGGAGGCGGTCTCGAGATCGCGGATTTCGCCGATCATGATGATGTTCGGCGCCTGGCGGAGGATGGAGCGGAGGGCGGCGGGGAAGGTCATGCCGATCTCGGTGTTGACCTGGACCTGGTTGATGCCGGTCATTTGGTATTCGACCGGCTCTTCGACCGTGATGATTTTCCGGTCGGGTTTGTTCATGTAATTGAGGCACGCGTAGAGCGTGCTCGTTTTGCCGGAGCCGGTGGGGCCGGTGACGAGGAGGATGCCATCGGGGAGGCGGAGGAGGCGTTCGAAGGTTTCCTGGTCGTCGCTGAGGAAGCCGAGCTCGGGGAGGCCGAGCATGAGGCTGGATTTATCGAGGAGGCGCATGACGACGCTCTCGCCATGATTGGTCGGGATGGTGGAGACGCGGAGATCGAGCGGATGGCGCGCGATTTTTATCTGGATGCGGCCGTCCTGCGGGAGGCGTTTTTCGGCAATGCTCATGGAGCCGGTCATGATCTTGAGCCGGCTGACGATGGCGCTTTGCAGACGCTTTGGCGGGGCTTGCATCTCCTGCAGGACGCCGTCGATACGGAAGCGGACGCGAAATTTTTTCTCGAGCGGCTCGAGGTGGATATCGCTGGCGCCGAGGCGGTGCGCTTCCACGAGTAACATCGAGACCATCCGAATGATGGGCGCCTCTGCTTCAGCGCCGCCGGCCAATTCGCCGCCGGCGGTGATCTCGAGGCCGAGATCGACTTCGCCGCCGAGGCGTTGCTGCAGGAGATCGGAAGCTTCGTCGGCGGTGCCGTAGTATTTGATGAGCGCTTCGCGGATCATTTCCGGGCTGCTGCAGACCAGCTCGATCTCGCGCTGGAGGAGGAAATTGAGGCCGTCGATGGTGTCGATATCAAGCGGATCACCCACCGCGACGACGAGGCCGCTTTCGCCGAGCGCGATCGGGACGACGCGGAAACGGCGCGCGTCTTCCGGGCGGATTTGCTGGATCACATCGGGCGGAATGAGGCGGGCGGAAAGATCGATCCAATCCATGTGCGCCTGCGCGGCGAGGGTGCGGGAGACGTCGGTCTCGGAGAGGAGGCCGTCTTTGACGAGAAGCGGGATAATTTCACCAGCGTCGTGAGACCGCGCGCGGGCGCCGGCGAGTTGGGCGTTGGTGACCAGCCCGACGTCTTCGAGGACGCGGAGCACATATTCGTCGTTCTGGGGCAAGGTGGCGCCAGCTTCTGGTCTGCGACGGGGTGGTGGCAAGGCCGAAACCTGGCGCGACCGATCGAGCGAGGGGGATGGTGAGTTCCTTCGGCCTGGGGGCGGGCCGACTCCAGAGAAGGGGCACAGGCAAAGCCACGTGCTATCTTCGCCGGTCATGATTGCAACTGCGCCTGTCCGAATCGCGATGTGGTCGGGGCCGCGCAATATTTCGACCGCAATGATGCGGGCTTGGGGGAACCGGGCCGACACCTGGGTGGTCGATGAGCCGTTTTACGCGCACTACTTGCAGACGACGGGCGCAGCGCATCCGGTGGCGGCGGAGGTGATCGCGGCGGGGGAGACGGATTGGCGGAAGGTGGTGGCAGCCCTAACGAGTGAGGTGCCGCACGGGCGGCGCATCTTTTATCAGAAACAGATGACGCACCATCTGCTGCCGGGGATCGGGCGCGAGTGGCTGCGCGAGGTGACGAATTGCTTTCTGATCCGCGACCCGCGTGAGGTGATGGCGTCGTATTTGAAAAAGAATCACGAGCCGACGGCGGAGGATCTCGGCTTTCCGCAGGAGTCGAAGCTGTTCGCGCTCGTGCAGGCGGAGACCGGACGGACGCCGCCGGTCCTGGATGCGCGTGATGTGCTGGAGAATCCAGAGGGTGCGTTGCGGCTGCTGTGCGCAGCGGTGGGGGTGGACTTCAGCGAGCGCATGCTGAGCTGGCCGCCGGGTTTGCGAGAGACGGACGGGGTGTGGGCGAAGCATTGGTATGGCGAGGTGGAATTAACAACCGGGTTTCGCGCGCGCCCGCGGGCGGAGGTGGAGATTCCGGGGCATTTGCAGGCGGTGCTGGCGGAGTGCGAGGAGATTTACGCGCGGCTTTATGAGCATCGGCTCCGGTAAACGAGGGATTTTTTATGCAGCAGCAATTCGATGAGCGGAATCGTGATCTTCTGGTCAATATCAACAGCGAGCTGCTTCATCGCGACCGCGCGGGAGTGAGCCCATTTGATTCCGCGGTGCAAGGCGGGGACGCGGTTTGGGAAGGATTGCGGCTTTATGAGGGGCGCATTTTTAAATTGCTGGAACATCTGAAACGGTTGCGCGAATCCGCGACCGCGCTGGCGTTTGCGGAAATTCCGGACGACGAAAAACTGATCGCCGAGATCAAGCGCACTCTGGCGGCGAACAAGATGCGCGATGGCGTGCACATCCGGCTCACGCTGACGCGCGGAGTGAAGGTGACTTCGGGAATGGACCCGCGGCTGAACCAGAGCGGGCCGACTTTGATCGTGCTGGCGGAACATAAGCTGCCGGTTTACGCGAAGACGGGGCTGCGTTTGGTCACGAGTAAAATTCGAAGGCCGCCGCCAGAGATTCTCGATCCGCGGATTCATCATGCGAATTTGTTGAATTCGATCCTGGCCAAGATCGAGGCGAACGAGGCGGGGGCGGACGATGCGCTCATGCTCGATCTGCGTGGGTTCGTGGCGGAGACGAATGCGACCCACGTCTTCGTGGTCCGAAACGGCTGCGTTCTAACGAGTCGGGTGGTGGCGTGTCCGGACGGGATCACGCGCGCGACGGTGCTGGAGATTTGCGCGGCGAACGGGATCGAGTGCGGCGAGGCGGACTTGTCGGTGAACGAAGTTTACGGGGCGGATGAGATGTTTTGCACCGGCACGATGGGGGAACTGGCGGCGGTGACGGAAGTGGATGGGAAGACGATTGGCGATGGTCAGGTCGGGGTCATCACGCAGCGGCTGACGAAGCTTTTTGGGGAACGGACGAAGATGGAGGGCGTGGTGATGGTGGAGACTTCGTCGCGCCCGTCGGCTTGAGGCAGACGCGTATTTCGCAGGCGCAGCCTGCTTTAGGAGTGCGGCGCGTCCTCGCGCCGCTTTTCTGCGGCCATGCGGCGGAGCTGGGCGTGCGTGGGCTTCTCGGCGAGCCAGCCTGGTGAAAAGCGGCGCGAGGACGCGCCGCACTCCTAAAGCGCTGCGCGCTGAAATCTCTCGGCGTCTACCTGCGGTGCGGCCCGGCGCTTTGCCGCGGAACGTGGACGCTGCGCCGGGCGCGATCCCCTCAACCGTCTGCGCGGTTCGGGATGACGGAACCGGCGCAGGGTTTGGCCGCAGGGGTGGCGGCTATTTCAGCAGGTATTCCTGGATGAACTGGATGGTGGCGTAGAACTGGTAGTCGGCGTTTTTCTTTTTCGCGAAGCCGTGGCCTTCGTCGTTCGCCATCAAGAACCAGACGGGCGTGTTCTGTTTCTTCAACGTCTCCACGATCTGGAGCGCTTCGGTTTTCGGCACGCGCGGGTCGTTGGCGCCTTGCACGACGAAGAGTGGTTTCTTGATTTTGTCGGCGTTGTTCAGCGCCGCGGTGCGCTCCATGAATTCGGCCACGTTAGGATCGCGCTCGTCGCCGTACTCGGCGCGGCGCAGATCGCGCCGGTAGCTTTCGGTGTTCTTCAAGAACGTGGCCAGATTCGACATGCCCACGACGTCGAGCGCGCAGCTAATGCGATCGGCGTAATTCGCCGCGACGGCCAGGGTCATGAAGCCGCCATAGGAGCCGCCGGTGACCATGATCTTGGCGGCGTCGAGCTTCGGCTGGTTCGGAATCCAGTCGAGCAAGGCCGAAATGTCTTTGTAGGAATCCTCGCGCTTCAAGCCGTTATCGAGCTGGAGAAAAGTTTTCCCGTAGCCGGCTGAGCCGCGCACGTTCGGGAAGAGGACGGCGCAGCCGAGCTCGTTGATGAAATAGTTCGTGCGTCCCGCGAAGCCGGGGCGGAACTGCGCCTCCGGGCCGCCGTGGATGTTGATGATGACGGGACGCTTGCCGGGAAATTTCGCGGCGTCGGGCGAATAGAGGAAGCCGGTGATCTCGCGCTCATCGAACGATTTCCATTTCACTAATTCCGGCTGCACGAATTGCGCGGCCGGGATGCCCCCGGTCTCGCTGGCGGTCCAGCGCGCGGTCACGCTTTTGCGATCGGCCATCGACCAAGTGTAAACGTCGGAAGGCGATTGCGCGCCGGCGACGGTGAAGGCGAGCAGGTATTGCTTCGCGTCGGGGTGGAATTTCAAGCCGGTGATGACGGTCGAGCCCAGCGCGGGCGTGAACTCCGGATCGGGCAACGGACGCGCGGTGATCGCTTTGTCGCGCGCAGAGATTTCGAGCATGTGGAGCGCGCTGATGCCGTTCTCGTTCAGCGTGTAAGCGATGCGTTTGCCGTCGTGGCTCAGGTCCCAATCGTCTACGTCCCACTTCGGGTTCGGGAGCAGATAACTGTGTTTGCCGGAAGGCAGATCGATGTAAGCGAGGCGCTGGAATTCCGATTCGCGATCGGTGGTGGCGAAGAGGCCTTGGCTGTCTTTCGAGAAGAGCGCTTTGCCGTAGGAAACTTTCTCCGCGCCTTCGGCCGGCCGCGGGGTGAGCTCTTTTTTCGCGCCGCTCTCGGTGTCGAAGAGCCAGAGGTAGCTCTCGTTAATCGAGACGTATTCCTGCACGAGAAGCTGCTTGTCGTCGGGCGACCAATCGAGCACCTGCCAGCCGCCGCCTTTCACTTCCGCGAGGAGACGATCGCTCTTCGGATCGGCGGGCGCTTCCAGATAAATGTCGGTGTCGGCGCCGTTGCGGCGGGTGGAGGTGTAGGCCACGCGGTCGCCTTTCGTGCTCCAGGTGGGATCGGAATTGCGTGCTTTGCCGTCGGTCAGGAGCGTGATCGCGCCGGTCGCGAAATCGTAGCGATAGTTTTGGTTAAACTCATTCCCGCCCGCGCTCTTGGTGAAGATGAAGTAATCGCCTTTCGTCGGCTCCATCGTGGCGCCGATGATGCGGTCGGGGAAGAAGGTGAGCTGGGTGCGCGCGCCGCCGGGCTGGGTGACAAGGTGGACTTGATTGGTATCGGCGAAGCGGGTCAGGACCAGCATCTCCGGGCGGGTGGGATGCCAGGCGACGAAGTTGGCCGCGCGCGATTCGGTATAACGACCGACCTGGTCGGCGAGTTCGGTCGGGATGGGAGGGACGCCGTCGATGACGAGGCTTTCGGGCGGGGTGATCGTTTTTTTCGCGGGGTCGGCGGCGTTGAGGGAGATGGGAGCGAGGACGAGGAGGAGGACGACAACGAGGACGAACGGCGGTTTCATGGCAAGAGGAGCGTAGCGTTGTTTGCCAGGCTTGGGAAATGTGGCGCGTCAAGGAGTGACGCTTTCCGAGTCGTCGCGGCAATCCACGATGGCGATGGAGCCGGCGCGCCCTCGCGCCGAAGTTTGTGTGTGGGATGGAACGATCCTTCGGCCCGGGAGCGGACCGTCTCCATCGCGGGCGGCTGGCCGAGCGTTTGCCTGCAAGAGGCCGCTTGAGAAGCGGGCTTTTCCTCTGCCTTATCATCCCTCATCTTCCCGGCATGGCTGAGACGCTCACCCCGATGATGCAGCAGTATCAGCGGCTGCGCGCGAGCGTGGCGGCGGATACGCTGCTGCTTTTTCGGCTGGGGGATTTTTATGAGCTGTTTTTCGAGGACGCGAAGGACGCTTCGGGGTTGCTCAATCTGGCGCTGACGAAGCGCAATGGCGTGCCGATGTGCGGGATGCCGTACCACGCGGCGCCGGGTTACATCGCAAAGTTGATCAAGGCAGGACGCCGGGTGGCGGTGTGCGACCAGACGAGCGATCCGCAGCCGGGGCGGATCGTGGATCGGGAGATCACGCAGATCATCAGCGCTGGGACGGTGAGCGAGCTGGATTTGCTGGAGGCGAAGCGGGCAAATTATTTGGGGGCGATCTACCGGAGCGAGGGCGCGTTTGGGTTTGCCTATGCGGATTTGAGCACGGGGGAATTTCGCTTGAGCGAGGTGGGGAGCTGGAGCGCGCTGCGCGATGAGCTGGCGCGGGTGGCGCCGGCGGAGCTGCTGGTGAGTGATCAGCAGGCGGAGGTGTTTTCGGCGATCGAGGGGACGCTGGCGCATGATGGCTACGCGTTTTTGCCGGAGCAGGCGGACTTCATTTTGTGCGAACATTTTCGGGTCAAATCGCTGGATGGTTTTGGCTGCGGCGCGATGCGGGCGGCGGTGGCGGCGGCGGGCGCGATCGTTCATTATCTGAAACACCAACTGCGGCGGAAGATCGATCACCTGACTGCGTTGCGTTGCGATGTGCCGGCGGCGCATGTGCTGCTCGATCTGGCCACGCAGGCGAATCTGGAGTTGGTCGCGTCGCGCGGGGCGCGGGATATGAGTTTGCTGGCGGCGCTGGATCGGACGGTGACGCCGATGGGCGGGCGGAAATTGCGGAGCTGGATTTTGCAGCCGTTGCGCGATCTGGCGGAGCTGGAATGCCGGCAGGAGATGATTGCGGATTTATTAAGCGAAGCGGAATCGCTCGCTGCTTTGCGCGGGGTGCTGAAAGCGATGCGGGATTTGGAGCGCGCGATCGGCCGGCTAAGTCAGGTCTCGGGGAATGCGCGGGATCTGGTGGCGCTGCGCACGTCGCTGGAACAGGTGCCGGCGTTAAAAGCGGAGCTAAAGCGTCTCAACGAGCGAATTGAAGGTAGCGCATGCGTCCCGCTTGCGCGCTCGGAGGGAACGCAAGCGGGACGCATGCGCTACGAGATCGATTGCGGACTCAGCGAACTGCCGGTGCTGGTGGAAAAACTGGCGCGTGCGCTGGTGGGAGATCCGCCGATGACGCTGAAGGATGGGGGGATTTTTCTGGATGGCTACGATGCGGATTTGGACGCGCTGCGAAGTGCGTCGCGCCAAGGGAAAACCTGGATCACGGAGCTGCAGGAGCGCGAGATCGCCGCGACGGGAATCAAGTCGCTGAAGGTGCGGTTCAATTCGGTTTTCGGTTATTTCATCGAGATCACGAAGTCGAATCTGGCGGGCGTGCCGGAGCATTACACGCGCAAGCAGACGACGGTGAACGGCGAGCGTTTCATCACGCCGGAGCTGAAGGAAATGGAGGCGCAAATTCTGGGCGCGGATGAACGCAGCCGGCAGCTCGAGTTTCAACTTTTCCAGACGGTGCGGGAGGAAACGCTGCGCGATCTGGCGGCGATCCAGGCGACGGCGGCGGCGATCGCCACCCTGGATGCGCTTTGCGGGCTGGCGGAGACGGCGCGGCTCTTTCATTACGCGCGGCCGGTGCTGGACGAATCGCTTTGCCTGGAGATTTGCGATGGACGCCATCCGGTCCTGGACCAGAATCTGGCGGAGGAGAAGTTTGTGCCTAACGACACCTCGCTCGATGGCGCGGAGACGCGGCTGGCGATCATTACCGGGCCGAACATGGCGGGGAAATCGACTTACATCCGGCAGGTGGCGTTGATCGTTTTGATGGCGCAGATCGGGAGTTTCGTGCCGGCGGCGAGCGCGCGGATTGGTTTGGTGGATCGCATTTTTACCCGCGTGGGCGCGAACGACGATCTCTCGCGCGGGCAATCGACGTTCATGGTGGAGATGAACGAGACGGCTAACATCGTGAACAATGCGAGCGCGCGCAGTCTCGTCATCCTAGATGAGATCGGGCGCGGGACGTCGACCTTCGATGGCCTCTCGATCGCATGGAGCGTGGCCGAGTTTCTACACGACCGGATCAAGGCGCGGACGCTTTTTGCGACGCATTACCACGAGCTGACCAAGCTGGCGGAGGAACGAAAGGGCGTCTGTAATTTAAACGTGGCGGTGCGGGAATGGAACGAGCAGATCATTTTCCTGCGCAAGATCGTGCCGGGGGGCGCGGACCGCAGCTACGGCATCCAGGTGGCGCGGCTGGCTGGTTTGCCGAAGGAGATTCTGGATCGGGCGAAGGATATCCTGGCGCATCTGGAGAAGCCGAACGGGGCGACGGACGAACCGGCTGTGAAAGAGAGACGCCGGAAGAAGTCGATGCCGGTGGCGGAGAAGCCGCAGCTCGATTTACTCTGAAGGGGGACCATGAGGACCAAAATCGGAGACGCGACGGCTCGGAAGCCGTCACTCCTTGGAGTTTGCTGCTAAATTAAGGCCGTAAATGCCGATCCGGATTGAAAAAGAACTGAACGACGCGCACCGCGCCCATTGGCTGAAAGCCGTGGCCGCGGTCGAGCTGCGCAACTACGGCTATGCGATCTCGCTGCTCCAGGGCGTCCTGAAACAGGAGCCTGAATTCCTGATTGGCCGGCAGTTACTGCGGCGGGCCGAGATCAGGAAAGCGAAGGCGGAACGGAAGGGTTTCTTCAATGTCTCGACGGCGGCGCTGGCGGTGATGAAGGCGCAGCGGGAGGTGAAGAAGGATCCGAAACGCGCGGTCGAAATGATCGAGAAGGTGCTGGAGGACGAGCCATTTAATCGGCAGGCGAATCTGGTTTTGAAAGAGGCGGCGGTGGCGGCGGGCTGGCCGGAGATCGGGGTGCTGGCGTTGCAGACTTTGCTGGAGGAGAAGCCGCGGGACGCGAAGATTCTGCACGAATTGGGGCGTCTCTATCATCAACTGGGAGAGAGCGAAAAAGAGGTCGAGATTTATCATCGAATCGCGGAAGCCGATCCGACGGATGCGGTGGCGGCGCGGCTGGGGAAGGACGCGGCGGCGCGCGGTTCGATGAAATCGGGCGGCTGGACGCAGGCGGAGAGCTATCGGGATTTGATCAAGGACAAGGAGCTGGCCGTTTCGCTCGAGCAGCAAAACCGGATGACGCTGGCGGGGGATTCGCTGGAAGAGCAGATTGCAGCGACCTACGCGAAGCACAAGGCCGAACCGCAAAACGTGGAGCACGCCCGCCGGCTGGCTTCGTTATCCGAGCAGAAGGAGGACTTCGAAAGCGCGCTGGCCTGGTACCGGTATGCGTCGGAGTTGGCGCGGGGGGCGGACGCCGGGCTCTGGCGGAAGGTGGCGGATCTGGGGATGAAGCGGGCGGAGCAGGAGATTGCGGCGCACGAGAAGTTCCTCGCCGAGCACGGGCCGGAAGACGAGGGCTACGCGAAGCGAGCGACGGCGTTGGAGAAGGCGCGCGAGCAGCGGTTCGGCGTCCTGATTGACGAGGCGCGGAAGCGTTCCGACCGCAATCCGACGGACTTGCAATTGCGCTTCGAGCTGGGGGCGGATCTGCTGGAGGCGGGACGTTTTCGGGAGGCGCTGCCGGAATTGCAACGGGCGCGGCAAAATCCGAACGCGCGCTTGAAGTCGATGAACCTGCTCGGCCGCTGCTACCGCGAACTGGGGATGCTGGACCTGGCGGCGAAACAACTGGAGGAGGCGGCGCGGGAGATTTTGACGATGGACCCGATGAAGAAGGAGATCGTTTATAATCTGGGGCTGGTTTATGAGCAGATGGACGCCGCCGAGAAGGCGATCGCGTGCATGAAACAGATTTACGAAATCGATTACGGCTATCGGGATGTGGCGGCGCGGGTGGAGAGTTCGTATGGCGCGAGAGACGCGCCGGGGACCCAGCCGGGGTGAGGGGTTCCGTCGGCGCAGACAAATCTATTGGGAAATTCACGTCCGCCACCCTAGCGTGATCCGAATTCTGGTTGCCGGGGTTCCGGCAGATAGTTCAACACCGACACTGTATATTATGAAAAATCACCTTAGTTTAATCTCCCGCCTGGCGGTAGTCGCACTCGTGACCGGCGGGCTCTGTTACGGCAGCACCGCTTTCGGACAGACCAACGCCGCGGAAGTGGATAAGCCAGAGCCGGACAAAGTGGGCTCGATGGCGCCCATCGGCGCGAAGCCCAGCAAAGCGGAGCTCGCGAAAATGGAAGCCAAAGGCGAAATGAAGAACGAGAAGATGGCGATGGGCGGCAAGCTCGACATGGCCGACGAAACCTTTCTCCGGGCCGCTGCGATCGGCGGGATGAAGGAAGTGGAAATGGGCAAGATGGCCGCGAAGATGGGCCAGGCGCCCGCGGTCAAGACCGTCGGCCAGACGCTGGTGGCGGACCATTCCAAAGCCAATGCCGAATTAATGGCTATGGCTAAGGCAAAGGGCGTCAAGCTTCCCGCGGCTCCGAAAATGGAAAAGATGAGCCAGGAAAACTTCGACAGCGTTTTCCTGACCGCGGCCATGAATGACCACCAGAAGGATATCGCCGCCTATGAGAGAGCGGCCAAGAATGCCAAGGATCCTGAGGTCAAAGCGTTCGCGAAGAAAATGGTCCCAGTGCTAAAGGGCCACATGAACGCAGTGAAGAAGGCGATGGGCTCGTCCAAAGCCGGTTAATTCTTCGCAGAGATCCCCAGACGCGGCACGCCGGTTCGGCGTGCCGCGATTTTTTTAGCGCGGATCCGGGCGGTCGACAAGCGGACCGTCGCCGCTCATTCTCCCGAGACGTATGACAAACGATGAGGTGGCTACGGTTTTCGCTCAACATGGACAGTGGATCAGCCGCTTCGTGGTCAACGGGACCGCTTACGGCGGCGCGTTCGACGCCCTGAACGATCCGCGGATCGAAGTGTTTTTCGAGACGTTTCCGCAAGTGGCGACGATTCTGGAACTCGGATCCTTGGAGGGTGGCCACACCATCGCGCTGGCGCGGCGCGCGAGCGTGAGGTCGGTCCTCGGAGTGGAAGGTCGCGCGGCCAATTTGGCGCGCGCCCGCCTCGCCGCTCGGCTGCTGGAGGCAGCGAAAGTGAGCTTCGTGGAGGCGGATCTGGAGCGCGTTGCGCTGACGTCGTTCGGAAAGTTTGACGCCATCTTTTGCTCGGGGCTTTTGTATCACCTGCCCGAGCCGTGGCGATTACTCCGCCAGTTTGCCGCCATCAGCCCGCGCGCTTTTCTTTGGACGCATTACTGCCTGGAGGCCGACGCCGATACGACCGCCGAAGGCTACGCGGGCAGGTGGCAGAGCGAAGGTGGCCCAGACGAGCCTCTCAGTGGATTATCCAGCCGCTCCTTCTGGCCTACCCTGGGCGCTTTGCGGCAGATGCTGGCTGATGCTGGATTCGTGGATCTCCGCGTGCTCGGTGATGAGCCGGGACAAACGGACGGCCCCGCCGTCACCGTCGCCGCCACCACGGCGC
>JBBSLZ010000073.1:0-11850 GCA_038233435.1 Chthoniobacterales bacterium | reverse complement strand
GGTGGCCCGCCAGGCGGGGCTCGAGATTTTTCATGTCCACTACGCCGTCCCGCACGCCACCGCCGCCTATCTGGCGGTGCAAATGCTGCGCCGCACCGCCACCCCCGCGCCGAAAATCGTGACCACCCTGCACGGCACCGACACCACCTTGCTCGGCCAGGACCCGAGTTATCGTGAAGCGATCGAGCACGCTCTCTCCGAGTCCGATGCGGTCACCACCGTCTCGGAAAGTTTGCGCGCGGAAACGTGCGCCACCTTTGCCTTGCAGAAGGCGGTGGAAGTGGTGCCGAATTTCTTTATCCCCTCCCAGCCGCGCCGCGACCGCGCCACCGTGCGCCGCGCGCTGGGAATCAGCGAAGAGGAATTCCTCATCGTCCACACCTCGAACATGCGGCCGCCGAAACGGATCGATCTCCTTCTCCGGACCTTCGCCGCCATGCGCACGGAGCGCCCGCGCCGTTTGCTTCTCCTGGCGGGCGGACCGTTTACGCCTTACGAGCCGCTCCTGCGCGAGCTCGCGTTGGAGGACCGCGTCCTGGTGGAGGACAACGTCGCCGAGGTGGAAGACTTCCTCGCCGCGGCCGACGCCGGCCTTTACACCTCCGAAAGCGAAAGCTTCGGGCTCAGTATTCTCGAGACGCTTTTCCATGCCAAACCGGTCGCCGCCTTCCGCGTTGGCGGGATCCCCGAAGTGGTGCGCGCGGGCGAAACCGGCCGGCTGGAAGAATTCGGTGACACGGCGGCGCTGGCGCGGGCGCTGGACGATTTCGCCGACCAGCCCGAGTGGGCGCGGACGATGGGAGCCGCCGGAGCACGCGATGCGGCCGCGCGTTTCTCCGCGGAAGCGATCGTGCCGATCTACGAAGCGCTCTACCAGCGGCTAACGAGTCAAAGTTGACCGCGCGGTGACATCTTTCGCGCCAGCGTGGAGCCGGCGCGCCCTCGCGCCGAAGTGTCCAGTCTTCGGCCACCAGTTTTCGGCCCGAGGGCGGGCCGCTCCACGCTTACTTCCCGTTCACCTTCTTTTCAGAGGTCGGTTTGCGCCGCTTTTTCTTCTTCGGCTCGAGCATGGTGCCGCGGCACTTGGCCGAGCCGCAGAGACAGGCGAATTCCTGCTCCAGCTTTTTGGTGCGGCGTTCCGCCGGCACGATGCGGTAATCATAAAACAACTCGTCGCCCGGCTGGAGCGCGCGCAGCGCATCGACAAAAATGCGGTCTTCCTCCTCCGCCGTCTCGCAGTTTGGATCGCAGGAATGATTGATGTAGCGCGACTCGTTTCCGCCCTGGCCGCCATCGATCACGTTTCCGTTATCGAGTGAGAAAAGGAAAGTGTGATACGGATCCGCAGGATCGCGCGGCGGCAAATCGATCGCCACCTTCCAGGGCAGATGAGTGCCGGTGTACTCGATGATGCGCTCCCCTTTCCGGATCGGGACGATCGCGTAGGCGCCTCTCCCGTGGACTCCGGAGGTGCGCACTTTGATCTTTTTCGGCGCTGCGCCGTTCCGCGCGGTTTTGGTGGACTGCTTTTTCGCGGGCATGGGGTGAAGAAAAATCGCACGCCAGGCCGTGCTCGGTTATGCGTCGGGTTTTCTCTTACGGCGCGGCGAAGTTCGCGCAATCGAAGAAGACTGCCCTAGGGCCTGATCGCGAAGAAAAGATCCCGACGAGAAGCCCGCTGAGCCGTGGCTTTCACGCCGGCCAAAGTCGCTCGCAACTCTGCCTCGGAGGCCTTCGTGGCCAGCATCTGGTCCCGGCCTTCCGCGCGCCAGCTGGCGGTGCGCCAGCCGCCTTCGTCCACGAAGCGCGGCGCCGCCGTGAGACCGCGCCCGGAACTGCCGGGCTCAGTCGTGACCAGATGAACCAACTTCCCGCTCTCCATCTTGAAACAAATAATCGAAACCGGCCGCCCATCGAAATCGATCATCTTGCACCCGAGCGCCGGCAAGGGACGCAGCGGCTGCGGAAGCGCGACCGGCACCGGGGCGTTCTGCGCCTGTAACCAGCGTTGCAACACGGCCGCGTCCTTGTTTTCCAAATCAAACGGAAGCGTTTCGCTCCCCAGCCGTGGAATGGCGGCGAGCGCATCCTGCTGCCACCGCTCCAGACCCGGCGCCCGCTGCAGCCAGATACCGGCCAGCGCCGCCAACAAGACAATCCCCGCCGCCAGCGCCAGAAAAGTGCGCCGGGTGGCGCCCCATTGCGGCCGGCTGATTTTGCCCCCGGCCAGAATATTCGCGCGCAGCTCGGGCGGAATCGGGATGGTGCCGAGCGCTTCCGACATCGCTGCATCAAATTGGCGCGCCCCGGCAAACCACTCGGCCAATGCCGGATCGCGTTCCGCCTGTCCGATCGCCTCCGCAAAATGCGCGTCGCCCGCATCGTCGCCGCCCGGGCGATAGGCACTCAAAATGAACCTGGCTTCGTCGTTATTCACTCGCGCTGTCCCTCTCTCCGCGCCGCTGGTAGCGGCACGATCTTGCCCGCGCCGGGCTCTCGGCCGGCGCCCAGCCGCTGGCGTAAAACCTCTTTCCCGCGCGAGAGACGCGACATCACCGTCCCGATCGGCACGTCCAGTGTTTCGGCAATCTCGGCATAAGAAAATTGTTTCAGATAAAAGAGGGTGAGCGGGGCGCGATAGTTTTCCTCCAGGGTTTGCAGCGCTTCCACGGCGGCCGCGGCGTCGAGCCTTTCGTCGATCGGCGTGGCGCGGGCGGCCTGCTCGGGCGCATCTTCCAGGCCCACTTTCGGAAAACGAACTTCATGGCGGTGCCCGCCCAAAAACTCGCGGTAAAGGGTGGTGAAAAGCCAGGTCTTCACCTTCGAGGTGTCGCGCAGCTGATGCCCCTTCGCGGCCCAGAGGTAAAAGGTTTGTTGGGTAAGATCTGCGGCTGACATGGCGTTTTTGGCGAGGCTGAAGGCGAAGCGGTAGAGCGCCTCGTAGTGGGCTTCCACAAGGTGCTCGAAATTGACCGACGCCACATTCGTTGGAGCGGTGGGGAGAGACATTATTCCCGGCTCCGCGTTTCGAACGCGGCGGCGTTCGCTTGAAAAAAGGGCGCGCCGGTTTGCAAGGTAAACGCGGGAGCGGCCACAGACGGATTCTATCGCCCGGGCGCGCTGCGGAAGCGACAGTAAAATTCCGTGGCGCAGACACCGGCTTCATGGCAAACGATGCACGCCCCGCGTGACTCCGCTCCAACTCGCCGTCCAATTCCTCCTCCAGCTCGCCGTCATCGTGGTGGCCTGCCAACTGGTCGGCGCGCTCGCGCAGCGCTGGGGTCAACCGCAGGTGGTGGGCGAAATGATCGCGGGCGTCCTCCTGGGACCGTCCGTCCTCGGGCTTTGCTGGCCTAGCCTGGCCGGACATTTGTTTCCACCCGATTCGATGAAGGTGCTCTTCCCGCTCGCGCAGCTCGGGCTGGCCGCTTACATGTTTTTGGTCGGGCTCGAATTCCGGATGGATCTCGTCCGTCGGCGCTTCCGCAGCGCGGTCGCGGTCTCGGTCGCCGGGATGGCCGCGCCGTTTCTGCTCGGCGGATTACTCGGCTGGTTTTTCCACGCCCACACCGCGCTCTTTCGGGAACGCACTTCGCTTCGGGAAGCGGTCGTTTTTCTCGGCGCCTCGATGTGCATCACCGCCTTTCCGATGCTGGCGCGGATCATCCATTTTAAAAAACTGACCGGGACCACGATGGGGACGGTAGCGCTGGGGGCGGGCGCGCTGAACGACGCGGCGGCCTGGATTTTACTGGCGCTGGTGCTGGCCAGTTTCGACGGCGATTTCACCGGCGCAGCCCGCACCATCGGAGGCGGGGTCGCCTATGTGGCGTTCGCGTTCCTGGTCTTGCGGCCGCTCCTCCGCCGCTGGGGGCGCGGGATCGACGCACGCGGCGTGCTTTCGGAGCGGGAATTTGCGATCGGGCTGAGCTTGATGGCGCTGGGGGCGTGGGGCACGGACGCGATCGGTTTGCACGCGGTCTTCGGCGGATTTGTGATGGGAGCGGCGATGCCGCGCGGGGTCTTTGCGCGGGAGATGATCGCGCGCGCCCAGCCCTTCACGGTCGCGCTTTTGCTCCCGTTGTTCTTCACCTACTCGGGGTTAAACACGCAGATCGCGCTGCTCGACTCGGCTTTCCTTTGGGGGATGGCGGGGCTCGTCCTGCTGGCCGCGGTCTTCGGAAAAGGGGTGGCGTGCTGGCTGGCCGCGCGCCTGACCGGGATGGCCAATCGCGAGGCACTCGGCATCGGCACGCTCATGAATGCGCGCGGGCTAATGGAGTTGATCATCATCAATATCGGCCTGCAGCGCGGGATCATTTCGCCCGGCCTCTTCGCGGCTCTCGTCATCATGGCGATAGTGACTACCTTGATGGCGTCGCCGATTTTCGATCGGCTGATGCGTTCTGCGCACGGGGGGTTGGCCGGTGAAGGTCTCGTTCTGCCAGGCGTCCCTGAATAGCATGGGTAGAAAGGAGTGGAGACGCGTCGAACCGTCCTGGCGCCGCGTTTTCCCCCCAGTGCCCGAAGGGCGCGGCGGAATGCAGCCCGGAGTGGATCCCGCCTTTGCGGGAGGAACTCCGGGTCAGCCTGAGAAAAGAAAAACAAGCCCCGGAGGGGCGACGGAGATGGTCATCATTACTGGGGGCCTCCGTCACCCGCTTCGCGGGTTGGTCCCTCTTAACCAAAGAGTCCCGGAGTTCCTCCCGCAGGAGCGGGATTCACTCCGGGCTTCATTCCGTCGCGCCCTTCGGGCGCTGGGCGTCATCCCCGCCCTCCCGCGCTTCCTTGCAGAGCGGAGGGCGAACTCTACAGATCGAGCTACTCGAAACGGCTGGCGGTTTGCTCGCGTTGCGCGCTTAACGCGCGCGGCAGATCGGCTCCGAGGGTATTGAAAAACTCCTGCTGCGCGGCCAGCTCTTTTTGCCATTGGCCGGGATCGACCGAGAGGAGCTCGACCAGTTTTTCCGGCGTCATCCCTTCCAATCCTGCGGTGTCCAGATCTTCCGGACGCGGCACCCAGCCGATGGGGGATTCCGCGGCGCCGCCACTGCCGTCCACGCGTTCCAGGATCCATTTCAAGACCCGCATGTTGTCGCCAAAACCCGGCCAAAGGAATTTCCCGTCCGCGCCTTTCCGGAACCAGTTGACGTGAAAAATCAGCGGCGGGTTTTTCAACCGCGGCCCGATCTCGAGCCAGTGCTGGAAGTAATCGGCCATGTTGTAACCGCAGAAAGGCAGCATCGCCATCGGATCGCGTCGCACCTGCCCGACTGCGCCCGTGGCGGCGGCGGTCGTCTCCGAACCCATCGTGGCGCCCACATAGGTGCCGTGTTCCCAATCGCGCGCTTGGAAGACGAGCGGCATGGTGTCGCTCCGCCGGCCGCCGAAGATGATCGCGCTGATCGGCACCCCGGCGCCGTTTTCCACCTCGGGATCGAGGACGGGATTATTCCGCATCGGCACAGCGAACCGGCTGTTCGGATGAGCGGCTTTCTCCTTCGAGGCCGGCGTCCAATCGTTCCCTTTCCAATCAATCGCGTGCGCGGGCGGCTCGCCATCCTTGCCTTCCCACCAGACGTCGCCGTCATCGGTCAGGGCTACGTTGGTATAAAGCGTGTCGTGCTCGATCGATTTCATCGCGTTCGGGTTCGATTTATAACTCGTCCCGGGCACGACCCCGAAGTAGCCGTTCTCCGGATTGACCGCGTAGAGCCGGCCGTCCGAGCCGATCTGCATCCAGGCGATGTCGTCGCCGATAGTGGTAATCTTCCAGCCTTGGAAACGAGCGGGCGGAATGAGCATGGCGAAATTGGTTTTGCCGCAGGCGCTCGGGAAGGCGGCCGCGACGTAGGATTTCTTCCCTTCGGGCGATTCCACTCCCAAAATGAGCATGTGCTCGGCGAGCCAGCCTTGCTTCCGCGCCAGGTAGGAGCCGATCCGCAGGGCGAGACATTTCTTGCTTAAGAGGACGTTCCCGCCGTAACCGGAGCCGACCGAGATGATGGCGTTATCCTGTGGGAAATGACAGATGAGCCGCCGCTCGGGATTGACATCGAGGAGCGAATGCGTGCCGCGATTCCACTCGCCCTGCTCGCTCTTTTCCAGGCGCTCCACTGCCACCGCGCCCATTCGGGTCATGATCCGCATGCTGAGCACGACGTAGATGGAATCGGTGATCTCGAAACCGATCTTCGTCAGCGGCGAATCGGGCGGGCCCATGATGTAGGGGATGACGAACATCGTCCGTCCCTCCATCGCGCCTTTCAGCATCTTGTTCAGTTTCGTGTAGGTCTCGGCTGGGTCGGCCCAATGATTGGTGGGGCCGGCTTCCTCCTTCGTCGGCGTGCAGATGAGGGTGAACTGCTCGACCCGCGCGACATCGTTCGGATTGGAACGATGCAAATACGAGCCGGGCACTTTCGGTAATGCTTGCACCACGCCCTGCGCTTCCGCTTCTTTCAGGAGCCAGGCGTTTTCGTTCTCCGAGCCGTCGCACCAGAAAACGTTCTCCGGCTGAGTCAGGCTCTCGACTTCGTGGACCCAATCGAGGACGGACTTGTTCGTGGGTTTCGAGTCGCCGATGCCTTTCGGCGGAGTGATGGCAGGTGCGAGTTTGTCCATAGTGGTAGCTTCTCGGGAGGTTGATCCTCGGCCGCGTGCGGAAGGGATAGTTTTGGCCGCGGGGACGACTTCTCCAAGCTCTTTTTCGGAAAGGATGCGCGGGGTCAGCAGAGCCGGCGTCCGTCGCGACCGCCCCGCGAAAGTATCTTTCCTATCGCCGCCGCTTCTTAGTGCGCCGCGCTTACAATCGCGGCAAATGAATAGTCGCGATCATGCAACGCGCGCTGCCGCCAGCCAGCTCGATCGTCGGCAAGGAGAGCGGAACCAGGCGCGCGTGTTTCTCCAAAGCGCCGCGTTGCACAGGGGTAAGCGCCGTCGCCGCGCGCGCGGAGAGGACGACCAGCTTTCCTTCCTCGTTATGCAGCTCGATCGCGTTCCCGGCGAACTCCGCGATCTGCGCCCGCGTCAACTCGATCACTTCCTTGCCGTTCGCCTCCAGCAAATTTTGGACGCTGTCGCGTTCGGCTTCGTCCGGAATATTCTGTAAGCCAATCAGCGCAAACTCCGAGCCGATGCACATCATCACGTTGGTGTGATAGATCGCGCGCCCCGGCGCGCTCTCGCTCCGAAAGGTCACCGGCTCGTAGCCGAAATCGTCGCTGAATTTCCTCAGCACTTCCGGATGCGTGCGTTGCGAGAGCGAGGCGTAGGCGATCTTGTTCACGTGATCGAGCACCAGGCTGCCGGTCCCTTCGAGCGCGCGGCCGTTTGTCTCCGCCTCCGAATAGTCGATCACTTCCGCGATGCGATAATGCCCGCGCAATTGATCGATCACATCATGCCGCCGCTCCGTCCGTCGCGCCGCCGAATACATCGGAAACAGCGCCACCCGGCCATCGTGATGAGTGGAAAACCAGTTGTTCGGGAAAACCGCGTCGGGCTTTTCGGGCGTGGCGGTGTCGTCCGCCACGTGCACGGTGACGCCTGCGTCGCGTAATGTGTCCACCGCGCGATCAAACTCCGCCCGCGCCTCCGCCGACACCGCCGGCAGTTCTCCCGCGTCGACCGAGCGCTGGAAGGCATTATCCGCCGCCGTCTCCGGATTGGGATAAAAACGGTGCGGCCGAATCATCAGGACCGCGTTGGCACTTTGCTGAATTTCCTCGCTCACGATTTGTGGAATTATCACGCGTCCCGCGCGCTGTCATCCCGAGCTTGTTCTTGTAGCGACGGCGCTCTGTCGCCGTTTGGGCGTGTCGATGGCAGGCCACGCGGGTGACGCCGACAGAGCGGCGTCGCTACAGGGCCGCCTTTCCAGAACGCGCCAATTACATAGACGGCAGATGTGGCCCGGGCTTAACCAGCCAGCTCCGGAGCCGAATCAGACTGCAACGGTTTCGCTCTCGGACGGACGCGACGATAGACGTTTGCTCGAGCGATGCCGCCAAATCGCAAACCCCACGAAGAGCAAATCTGCGATCACAAAACTCGCGACGTAAGTCTCGCCACCAATCCCGAAACCATAACTGTGCAGCCCTTTGCCGAGGACAAAATTCACCCCGTACCAGGCAAACAAGACCGCCAGAAAACAGACCACACTCGCCACCACCAGCCCGAACTGCGTCCACCAACCCGCCAGCCGCCCGTGCAGCGTCAGGATGTAGCAAAGCAATGCGATCAAGGCCCACGTTTCCTTTGGATCCCAACCCCAGAAGCGTCCCCACGAATAGTTCGCCCAGACGCCGCCGAGAATCGTCCCCGCGGCGAGCAGGAGCACGCCCAGTTGCAACACGCGATAAAGCCAGAAATGCATCGGCTGATCCGCGCGCGCGGCCGCGGGATTACGCATGTAACGCCAGAGCAGGATGTGCCCGAACCCCATCGCGAGCGCGAATGCGGCATAGCTGAGCGTGATCGTGAGGACATGGATGGTGAGCCAGAAATTATCCCGCAGCACCGGCACGAGCGGATCGATGCTGGAGGGCATCGCGATCGGCATTTGATGCACGAGGAGCAACGCCACCAGCGAAACCGGCAGCGCGGCAATCAGATAAATCGGCGCCCGGTAACGCGCAAAAAAGAGCATGCCGAAGAAGGTGACCGCAAACGAAACCCAGATGATGGACTCGTACATGTTCGTCACCGGCGGACGGCCGGCAATCAGGCAGCGCATCGTGATCGAGGCGGCGTGAAATAAGAGACCGGCCACCACGGTGACGATCCCAAGATTGCGGAGAAGGCCCGAAGTCTTGCGATAATAAGCGATCGCCAGGAGGACGAGCGCGATCCCGTAGCACCAGGCCGCGCGGTAGAAGCCGTCGAAATGATTGTAGAAATACTCCAGCCGCAGCTGCTTCTCCGTCGGATAAATCTTGGGACTCACCTTCCGCAGCTCCTCGCGTAATTGCCGCGCCGCGGTCGAAAATTGAAAACCATCCGCCTGCACATAAGCGTTCGCGAACGCCTGCAACTGCGTCTGCACCGGCGCGAATTGCTCCGCGCTGTAGTAGTCGGCAAAACTCGGCGGCACCACCCACGGATCGGTCACCTTTTGTGCCGCGGGCAAAATCAAGAACGCGCTCCCATCCATGATCCGCGTAAGCAAGGTGAGCCGCTCGCTCACGTTCATGACCTCCTGCTGGACTTTGCTGAGCGTCTTCTCGGCGCGCTTCAATTCGTGCGCTTCATTCGCGAGCCGCTGCATTTCCGGTAGGGAGGTCAGTTGTTGGAAGGAAAAACGCCGCTGCGTTTTATCGAGCCCGAGCTGTTCGATCAGACTCCCGAGCGAGACCAACACCAGCGGTTCGTTCTTCCAATCATGCGTCTCGAGCAGAGCCGAGAGGACGAGATCGTTCGCGTTCCATTTTTTCCCGCCCGGCGAGGTATAACTGGAACGGCCCGTGATCTTGATCAGCGCTTCCCGCGCGAAAGTATCGATCGGTTTCCGCCGGCCGCCTTCCTGGATGGCCATCAAGCCCCATTGTTTAAAATCGAGCGCGGCCGTGTCGGAGATAGGCCGCGGCGCGGGCTGCGCCAGGCTCGCTTCGCTGAGAAGGAGAAAGGCCACGCCAGAGAGAAAAAGAGCGGAGAAAACGCGCATAAGCTTGGGGACGGAAAGCTCGCCTGCTTGCGCCAGCATGTCGAATCGGAGTCCGGCCGGAGGCCGCGCTGGCGCCGATCTGGGAGGCCCAAGGGACGCTTCTTAAGTTCAAACCAAGCCCAACGCACTCACGCGCGCCAAGGTTTTAACCAGCTTGCGTCCCAGTAGGCGATTGAGACGAATCGTCCTTATGCCCTCGTCCGCGATCGATCCCCACCGCGTTTTCGTGCTCCGCGCCGGTGAGCCGCGCGCCGGCAAATATGTCCTCTACTGGATGCAGCAGGCGCAGCGCGCGGTTTACAATCACGCGCTCGAATACGCGATCGGGCGCGCGAACGAACTGGGCCAGCCGCTCCTGGTCGGCTTCGGCTTGATGGACGATTACCCGGAGGCGAACGCGCGGCATTACAGTTTCATGCTCGATGGCCTGCGCGATGTGGGCGAGGCGCTCCGAAAGCGCGGGATCGGCTTCGCCGTGCAACAGGGCGCCCCTTCCCGGGTGGCGTTGCAGCTGGGGAAACAAGCGTCGCTCATCGTTTGCGATCGCGGCTATCTCCGGCCGCAAAAAGAATGGCGCCGGGAAGTGGCGCGCGCCGCGCGGTGCCCGGTGATCCAGGTGGAAAGCGATGTGGTCGTGCCGGTCAATTCCGCTTCCGATAAACGGGAGTTCGCCGCCCGCACCCTGCGGCCGAAAGTGACCCGCCTCTGGCCGAAGTATCTCCAGCCGATGCGGCGGCTGACCTTGCGGAAGAAAAGCCTGCGCCTCGTCCCCCGCGGCCTCGATTGGCGCCAGCCGGAGCGCTTGTTAGGCAAGCTGAAACTCAACCGCTCTGTCCCGCCGGTGCCGGAGCATTTTCGGGGCGGCACGCGCGCGGCGGAGAAGTTCTTCCGCCATTTCTGCCGCGTCCTTTTCCCCGACTACAAGGAGAACCGCAATCAGCCGCAGACCGATGACACCTCGCAGATGAGCAAGTATTTACACTTCGGCCAGATCTCGCCCGTCTGGCTGGTGCGGGAAGCGAAGAAACACGCCGCCACCGCCGGGGCCGCGAACCTCGAGAGCTTCATCGAAGAGCTGCTCGTGCGGCGGGAGCTGGCCATGAATTGGTGCGAATTTAATCCGCACTATGATCGCTACGATTCGCTCCCGGACTGGGCGCGCAAGACCCTCGCTAAACACGCGCGCGACGACCGCTCTCATCTCTACACCCGCGCCCAACTCGAGCAGGCCGCCACCCACGATCCCTACTGGAACGCGGCCATGAACGAGATGGTCTTCACCGGTTACATGCACAATTACATGCGCATGTACTGGGGAAAAAAGATCCTGGAGTGGAGCCGCACGCCGGAGGAAGGCCACGCCACCGCGCTGGCCTTGAACAACAAATTTTTCCTCGATGGCCGGGACGCTAATTCCTTCTCGAACGTGGCCTGGCTCTTCGGGCAACACGATCGCCCGTGGGGCGAACGGCCGGTTTTCGGGATGGTGCGTTACATGAACGCCGCCGGCCTGGAGCGGAAATGCGACATCGCGGGCTACGTCGAAAAAGTGCACGCGCTGGTGGCGAAGGGTAGGGAAAGCGCGCTGCGCTGTCCAATCCGAGTCGAAGCTGTTGATCGTTCGAGAAACCGTCCGTGAGACCACTCGCTCTGGACGCCGCCGCGCGGCGTCCCTACCCCGGTGTCTTTCGGTTCATTGGCGATTCGGCCGATCGGATGCTGTCGCGCTTCCAGCGGTGGCGTGGTAAATTGCTCGCATGGAAACGCTCCCTCACGATCCCGTCTCCTCGTCCGCTCCGGTGACCACCAACGCGCGCACTTGGGCGGTGCTCTGCCATGTCAGTTCTCTTCTAGGCTTCTTTGTCCCGGTGCTCGGGCACATTCTGGGCCCGTTGTTGATCTGGCTACTGAAGCGCGATGATTTCGCGGAGGTGGATGAGCACGGGAAGGAATCGCTGAATTTTCAGATCTCGATGTTCATCTACACGTCGGTGCTCGGGGTGGTGACGGCCATCCTCATGCTGGTGTTGATCGGGTTCCTGCTCCTGCCGCTTTTCGCGATTCTTTTCGTGGCGGACATCGTGCTGGTGATCATCGCTTCTTTGAAGGCGAGCGAGGGCACGCTTTACCGTTATCCGCTGACGATTCGGCTGATCAAATAGGCGACCGATTAAGGCTAACGAGGG
>JBBSLZ010000072.1:0-11859 GCA_038233435.1 Chthoniobacterales bacterium | reverse complement strand
TCTCATCCTCCTCCTCTTCTCCGGCTTCGCCGGTTCCGCGGTCGGCACCATCTTCTTCACTCTCGCGCTCAAGAACCGCAATCCCACCGTCGTCAACGTCATCCTCAACCTCCAGCCCGTCGTCTCCACCCTCGGCGCCTTGCTCCTTTTCGGTGATCGACTCACCCCGCGCTTCTTCCTCTACGCGCCATCGCCATCGTCGCCGGCCGCGGCGTCATGACCCGCATCCCGCTCCGGCTCGCCGCCAGTCTGCGCGTCGTCATCGGCCTCGTCTGCATGAGCCTCATCCTTCTTGCCTTCGGCAAAATGAACGCCACCGCGCTCTGGCCACCCGCCGCGCAGGCGCATCTCGGCACCGCTTTCCTCGCCCTCCTCCTCGCCACTATCTCCGGCGCCGTCCCGTTGCTCATCTACTTCGAAGGCCTCCGCCTAACGAAAGCTTCCACCGCCGGCTACTTCGAAATGATGCAAACCCTCGCCGCCGTCGCCATCACCTGGGGCTTCTTCCACGCCGCCCTCCACCTCCACCAAGTCATCGCCGCCCTCGTCCTCATGGCCGCCGTTTTTAAGGTGCAAAAAGTCCAGGCCCCCCATGGAGGGGCATCCTCCCTCTCGCTTAAAAATACGCTCATCATCTTCTGGTGGCCTTTAAATGCTGCACACCATACCCGGCCGAACCCTCCCCCTCGGTCGGACTATCCCTCCCTGGCCCGCGCCGCCTTCAGATCCTTCACGAACGCATCAACCAGCTCATCCGTCGCGGCCCACGAGCACATCAGGCGGTACACATCCGGCTCGAGGAATTTATAAAAATGCCACCCGCGCGCGTGCAGCCGCTCGACCAGTCCTTCAGACATGTGCAGAAAGAGCGCATTTGCCTGCCGTGGAAATGCCAGCGCCAGGTCCACTTCGGTTAACGCCGCCGCCAGCCGGCCGGCCGCCGCGTTCGCCTGGCGGGCGTTTCGCAGCCAAACGTCATCCTCCAATAACCCGGCCCACGGTGCCGCCAGAAAACGCATCTTCGACGCCAACTGCCCCGCCTGTTTCGCCCGATAATCGAACTCCCGCGCCAGCTCCCGACTAAAAAACACCACCAGCTCGCCCCCGCCCGCGCCGTTCTTCGTCCCGCCGAAGCAGAGCACATCCACCCCGAGTTCCCACGTCATACTCTTGGGCGAATCGCCCCCACCCACGACCGCGTTCGCAAAGCGCGCCCCATCCATGTGCAGCGCCAGCGAGCGCCCGCGAGCAAATTCCGCGATCGCCCCCAGCTCGTCGCGCGAATAAAGCGTCCCCAATTCAGTCGTCTGGGTCACGCTAATGGCCCGCGGTTTCGGCGAATGCAGCTCGCGCTGTTTCAGGAGGACGGCTTCCACCGCCCCCAGATCGAGCTTCCCGTCCGCGCCCGCCGTCGGCAGCAGCTTGGCGCCCCCGGAAAAAAACTGCGGCGCTCCGCATTCATCCATCTCGATATGCGAATGCTCATGGCAGATCACACTCTGGAAGGAGCGGCAAACCTGCGCCAGCGCGAGAGCGTTCGCGGCCGTGCCATTGAAGACGATGAAAACCTCGCAGTCCGTCTCGAAAATATCCCGGGTGAGCTTCGACACTCGCTCCGTCCACCGATCCTCGCCGTAAGAAGCAGCCGCGTCCCGATTCGCCTCCGCCAGCGCCGCCCACGCCTCTGGACAAATCGGAGCCGTATTATCGCTCGCCAGCTCGTATCGATGCGATTGCATCGCCCAGTCTAGCGCAACCAGCCTCGGTAGAAAAACGATCGCCTGGTCGGAACACCCGCGCTCCTACACGCGGGTTTCCGCCAGACGTATCGCCCTCTCTTCCGCCGGCGATCAGTTACAACCGCGCAGCAGGAAGATCAGGAGAAGAATCGGGATCGGAATCCCGAGCACCCACATCAAAATATATCCCAGCGCACCCCGCTCACCGTTGCTTGCCTGTTTCATAGTGATTTTGTCCGCTGCTATCCCTACTTCGGAGCCCGCCTCACCCCTGCGTGTGTTAGTCCTGCAATTTTCTGTCCGACCCGGAAAATGAGGCGCGCGCGGGAACGCCCTTTGCCAATATTTCACCCCGAAGTATCGTCCCGCCCATGAGCGCCCTTCAGACCGCCACCGAGCAACGCGGTGAGCAGATTTTTCACCTCGTCGACCGCCATCCGGAATCGATTTTCAGCAAGGCCGGTTTCTACTCGAAAATGATGGCGCTCTCGATGAAGGACGAGCACTTCAAGGTCCAGATGTTCCGCTTCGTGGACGTGCTCGCCTCGCTCCGGAATTCGCACGAAATCGTCCGCCATCTCGACGAATATTTCCGGGATATGCAGAGCGGTTTCGCGCCCCTCCTCCAGACCGGGGTGCGCGCGGCCAAGATCGTGCCCTGGTTCTCGAGCTGGTTTCTGCGCTGGAACGTCTCCGGAATGGCCCGCCAGTTTATCTCCGGGCGGAACCCCGAGGATGCCATGAAGACGCTCCGGAAAGGCCGCAAGCACAAGATTGGTTTCACCGTCGACTTGTTAGGCGAAGCCGTCGTCAGCGAACAGGAAGCAGAGGAATACAGCGTCCGCTGCCTGCAGTTACTCGAGGGCCTCGCCGCCCAGACGCGCGACTGGACCGATCCCCTCGGGCGCAACGCGGAGCTTTTCCCGGTGGTGAATCTTTCGATCAAAATCTCTGCCCTCTACTCGCAGATGAACCCGGCCGATCCCGAGGACGCGATCGAGCACCTGGCGCCGAAGATCCGTCCCATCCTGCGCCGGGCAAAAGAGCTGGGCGCGCTGGTCAACTTCGACATGGAGAGTTACGCGCACAAAAATTCCACCCTCGCGCTTTTCAAATCGCTCTTCAGCGAGCCCGAGTTCGCCGATTGGCCGCACGGGGGCATCGTCATCCAAGCCTACCTGCGCGATGCCGAGCGCGACCTGCGCGACCTCATCACATGGGCGCGCCACCGCGGCACGCGTTTCACCGTGCGCCTCGTCAAAGGCGCCTACTGGGACTACGAAAAAATCAAAGCCGCCCAGAACGGCTGGCGTTGCCCGGTCTGGCTGCAAAAGCCGGAGAGCGATGCGAATTTCGAAGCCTGCACCCGCGTCCTGCTCGAGAACGAAGACATCGTCACCGCGGCCTTCGGTTCGCATAACGTCCGCAGCATCGCGCACGCGCAGGCGCTCGCCGACCAGATGGGGATCGACAAGAGCCGCTACGAGTTCCAGCTCCTCTACGGAATGGCGGGCCCGGTCAAACGCGCCCTCGTCGAAATGGGCTACCGGGTGCGCGAGTATTGCCCGGTGGGCGAGTTGTTGCCTGGGATGGCCTACCTCGTCCGTCGCCTCCTCGAGAACACGTCTAACGAGGGGTTCCTCCGGGCCAAATTCACCGATAACGCCTCCGCGCTCGCCCTCCTGCGCGACCCCGCCACGCTCGTTTCCCGCCGGGGCCGCGATCCCGGCACGGTGGAGCCGGACGGCAGCCTCGAGGATGATCCCTCTTCCCGGAATGGCGCTACCAAAGAGACGCCACCGGGCGATTCCTACGAAAACTCGCCTTCAGTCAACTTCGTCCACCGCCAAAGCCAGGAGCAGATGCGGACCGCCCTCCGCGAAGTCCGCGGCCGCCTCGGCCAGCAGTATCCGCTCGTCATCAATGGCGAAAAAGTGACCACCGGAAAGTTCACTGCTTCGCTCAATCCGAGCCAGCCCTCCCAAGTGGTCGGCTTGGCTGCCGAAGGAGGAATCCCGGAGGCAGAGGCCGCCGTCAAAGCCGCGCGCGCTGCCTTCGACGCTTGGAGCCGCACGAGCGTGAACCATCGCGCCGAACTCCTGGAACGGGTGGCGCACATCATGGACCGGCGCCGTTTCGAACTCTCCGCCGTGGAAGTCTACGAGGTCGGCAAACCATGGGCAGAAGCAGATGGCGACATCCGCGAGGCGATCGATTTCCTCCTCTTCTACGCCCAGCAAATGCGCCTCATGGGCCGGCCGCGTCTCACCCAGCATGTGCTCGGCGAAGAAAGCTACCAGCACTACTGGCCGCGCGGCGTGGCCCTCGTCATCGCCCCCTGGAATTTTCCCATCGCCATCCTCTGCGGCATGGTTTCCGCCGCGCTCGTCACGGGAAATACCGTGGTCATGAAACCGGCCGAGCAATCCGCGGTCTGCGGCGCGCTCTTGATGGAAATGTTCGAAGAAGCCGGCCTCCCGCCAGGCGTCCTCAATCTCCTTATGGGCGACGGCGCTGTTGTGGGCAACCATCTCGTCCACCATCCCGATATCGACCTGATCGCGTTTACCGGTTCGCGCGAGGTCGGCTTGCACATCTGGAAAGCCGGCGGCGAAACCCTTCCCGGTCAGCGCGAACTCAAACGCGTCGTCTGCGAGATGGGCGGCAAGAACGCGATCATCATCGACTCCGATGCCGATCTCGACGAAGCCATCGTCGACACCATTTACTCCGCCTTCGGCTACCAGGGCCAGAAATGCTCCGCCTGCTCGCGCCTGATTGTGCTCGAGGAAAACTATGACCGCGTGGTCGAGCGTCTCATTGCCGCCACCGCCAGCCTGCGCGTCGGAAATCCAGAAGATCCCGGCATCTACGTCGGCCCCGTCATCGATGAAGAAGCCTATCGCCGGATCGAGGAGCGCGTCGTGCAGGGACGCACGGAAGCGACCCTCGCCTATCAATCCACCGATGTGCCCGCGGAAGGCTACTTCGTGCCACCGACTATTTTCACCGATGTAAAACCCGACTCGCGCCTCGCCCAAGAGGAAATTTTCGGTCCGGTGCTGAGCGTGATCAAAGTGCGCGATCTCGACGAAGCCATCCGGGTGGCCAACTGCACCCAATACGCGCTCACCGCCGGCTTCTTCTCTCGCAGCCCGGCCAACATCGAGCGCGTCAAAGCCGAGCTCGAAGCCGGCAACGTCTACATCAACCGCTCCTGCACCGGCGCGGTTGTGGGCCGCCATCCCTTCGGCGGCTTCAAGATGAGCGGCGGCGGCACCAAAGCCGGCGGCCCAGATTACCTGCTGCAATTCCTCCTCCCGCGCGTCGTCACCGAAAACATCATGCGCCACGGCTTCGCGCCAGAGACGACGCCGATGCATCGGGCGGAATTTGGGAGGACCGCAGCGCCTCCGAACGACGCTTCGACGAGCTAGCTTCGCATCATGAAAGCCGCGCTGTTGACCGCCGCCATCTGCGGAGCCTTTTCGCTCGTCAGCGCACCGATCGTCCACGCGGAGGATCTCTCCAAGATTCCCGAAATCAGATCGCCGCGCGATTTCGAAAAGAGGCCCTACGTCCAGTATCCTTATGAGGCCAAACGCCAACGGCTCACCGGCAAAGGCGTCCTCGTGCTGGAAATTAACCCGGCGACCGGCAATGTCCTCAAGGTGCGCATGGCGCGAAGCACTGGACACGCCATACTCGATCAGGCCGCCCTCACCGCCTTCCGCACGGCGCATTTCCGAAACGGAACGCCCAGCCCGGTTAAAATCCCGATTTCTTTCTCGCTCACCGACGGCGGCCCGGACCCATATATTATCGATGCTGAAAACATGGATGACGTGCTAGCCCGGTTTTTGGGCAAAGGCACGGTCAAGCAGGGACCCATCCCGACTTATCCCCGCGTCCCGAAATGGACGACGAAGAGCGGTAAAGGCGTCTACGAACTGCACGCCGATAAGAACGGCAGGATCACCCAAGTCAAGATCCTCATAACCAGCGGCGACGCGGTCTTCGACCGTGAAACCGTCAACACCCTGGGCAAATGGCGTCTCGCACGCGGCCCGCTCATCGTCGAGTTACCTCTTCGTTTCCGGCTTACGCCCACGCGTTACTCCGTGGATGTCGGGCGGTGAGCGGAAGTTGATCGCAGTTTAAAATTGCACCGACGGTAACCGGTCTCTCATTTTCCCCCATGAACTCGAGAATTGTTCTCGTCCTTGCCATCGCTGGTCTTTTGATGGCTTCACCGCCCGGCGCCACTGCTGCGGACGAGAATGCGAGGTCGTCCAAGGACCGGAAACGAGCGGCGCTGGTTCAAAAACCGAATGTCCAGTACCCGACCGAGGCCAAAAACGCCCGCGTCACCGGATCGGGCATCGTCCTGGTCGCGTCAATCCCGCGGGCAGAGTCACCAAGGTGACCATGGCGCGCAGCACCGGCAGCCCGATCCTGGACAACGCCGCAGCAACGCCTTTTACGTCGCGCGGTTTAAGCCTGGGACAGTTCCCTTAATCAGGATTCCGATCACGTTTACAGTCACTGGCGCGCAGCTTGACGACTACTCCGACGTGAAGGCCAAAAAGATGGACGACGTGCTGGCCGCCTTCCTCGGCAAAGGCACGGTACGCAAAGGCCCCATCCCCGCCTACCCGCGCCGTCCGTCGTGGACGAACAAAAGCGGCAAAGGCGTCTATGAGTTGCACGCCGATAAGGAGGGAAGGATCACTCAGGTCAAAATCCTCAAAAGCAGTAGCGACGCGGTCTTTGATCGCGAAGCGGTCAAGACTTTGGGCAAATGGCGTCTTAACCGGGGCCCAATTATCATCGAGCTGCCGCTGCGCTTTCGGCTGACGCCCCGGAGTTACTCCGTGGATGTCGGACGATAGGCGATCAGTCGCTCGCGGAGTCGGAATCCAGATGTCCGAAGGCGTCGTCAGGCCCGTTTCGCCTGAAGTGCGCGCCATTTCCGGACCAAGCGCCGCAGGCCAGGATCCAGCGGAAGCTGCCCCATCTCGTCGGTGCTGAACCAGCGCAAATCGTGGCTTTCCGCGCTGGCCGCTGGAACGGAACCCAGCGGAGCGATGAGAACGTAGCGGACATCATAGTGTTCATGCACCGGCTCCGCGCCGACGGCCGGAATGGTGTGGATATCTAGGTCGAAGGGGCGTGCGGACGCGATAACGAGGCCGGCAATGCCGGATTCCTCCTCCGCCTCGCAGCAGGCGACGCGGAGCACATCTTCGTCGGCATCGCAGTGGCCGCCGAATTGCAGCCAACGATCCAGTTTCCGATGATGATGGAGCAAGGCCCGCGTGCCATCCGCGTTTACCACCAGCGCGCTGCCGGTAAAATGCGCCGGGAATGACGTGCGAAAAAAACAACCCGGTGTTTGCTCGAGCAGCGCGAGCATGCGCTCGCGGACGGGCTCTTCCTCCGCGCGATCTGCGAGATCGAGCGCCATGAGTTGGGCTTGGAATTCACCGCGGTCCATCGATTCCAAGATTGCCTTTTCCCTCGCGGTCGGAAAGCTCTCCGTCATGCTTTACGTCGTCGGCACGCCGATCGGGAACCTGAGCGACATCACGCTGCGAGCGCTAGAGGTGTTGAAATCGGCGGATGTGATCGCGGCGGAGGATACGCGGCATTCCGGGAATCTCCTGCGCCATTTCGAGATCCGGAAGCCGCTCGTCAGTTATCACGAGCATAACGAAGCGATGCGGACGGCGGAGCTGGTGGAGCGCCTCGCGGCGGGTGAGAACGTGGCGTTGATCACGGATGCGGGAATGCCGGGCGTGTCGGATCCGGGGGGGCGACTAGTTCGGGCCTGCATCGAGCGGGGGTTGGATTACACGATTGTGCCCGGCGTGTCGGCTGTATTGACCGCGCTGGTGGGCTCGGGGTTTTCGCTCGACCATTTTAGTTATCGTGGCTTTTTGCCGCCAAAGAGCGGGGGCCGTGAACGCGAGCTCCGCGCCGCGGCGGACCGCGACGAGACGACGGTGTTTTTTGAATCGCCGCACAAGATTAATAAGACGCTGGCGGCTGCGGCCGAGATCATGCCGGAGCGGCTCCTTTGCGTGGCGCGGGAGCTGACGAAGAAGTTTGAGGAGTTCCGGCGCGGGGCGGCGGTGGATTTGCTCGCGCACTACGAGGCACGGCCGGCCAAAGGAGAAATTACGCTTCTCGTCGCGGGTTCGGCAGAAAAGGCGAGTTTGACGGCTGGCGGCGGTGGGCGAGGGAGTTAAGGCCGAAGGATCAACGCGGACGCGCCGGCGATCGGCTCGCCTCCAGCCCAAATCAGCCGACTTTCCCCTTGTCAAAGCCGGTCGGGCGTGGGAGCTTCCGCACTCTTTTCCCGAGGACAGAACATCATGGCTTTCGCAATTATTAAAACTGGCGGTCGGCAACATCGGGTCGCCGAAGGTGACATCATCGACGTGGATTTTCTGGATGCCGAGGTTGGCAAGGAAGGCGTCTTCGCGGATGTGCTCTTCATCGGCGACGGCGACAACCTCACTCATGGCACCCCATTGATCGAAGGTGCGACCGTCCATGGCGAGGTGATCGAGCAGCGCAAAGACAAGAAGGTGATTGCGTTCAAATATCGCCGCCGCAAGGGCTATCACCGCACCGTCGGGCATCGCCGGAAACTCACCCGCATCAAAATTACCGATATCGATCTCGGCTCCTCGGCTAAGAAGTAACCCGTCAAATCTCATGGCACATAAAAAGGGACAAGGCAGCGTCAAGAACGGCCGGGACAGCGTCAGCAAACGTCTGGGCGTGAAAAAATTTGGCAGTGAAACGGTGGTCGCCGGGAACATCATCATCCGCCAGCGCGGAACGAAGTTTCAGCCGGGCAAAAATGTCGGCCTCGGTCGCGACTACACCATTTTCGCGCTCACCGATGGCCGGGTGAAATTCGATCGCGCCGGTCGCCGCGTGAACGTGGAGCCGGTCGAAAACGCCGCCGAATAGCTCGGTCGTAGGGCCGCAGGAAAAGCACGGCGCAGAGCCAGGCCGCAGTCGGTACCTCTCGGTAGAATCGCGTTGGTTTCGAAAAACGCGGCCATTGCTTATTTGCCCGTCGTTGTCTTATAAAGGAACACGCGCATGAAATATCAGACTTACCTCCTCTTCGGTCCTCCGGGCAGCGGCAAGGGCACGCAGGGCAAAACCCTTGGCACAATCCCTCGCTTCTTTCATTGCGCTTGTGGCGATGTCTTCCGCTCCATCGATACGCGCACGGAAGTGGGTCGCGCGTTTCTGGATTATTCCAGCAAAGGCGAGCTCGTGCCCGATGAGATCACGGTGAAGCTCTGGAAAGCGCGCATCGACGCCGCGGTCGACGCGCACGCGTTTAAGCCAGACATCGACACGCTCATTCTCGACGGCATCCCGCGGAACGTCGGGCAGGCGAAGATCATGGACGCGTTGATCGACGTGGAAAAAGTCTTCCATCTTTCCTGCCCGAACCGCGAGGCCCTCTACGCGCGGCTGAAGAAGCGCGCCCTGAAGGATAACCGCCTCGACGACGCCAACGAGCAGGTCATTCACCGTCGTCTCGCCACCTACGAAGACGAGTCGAAGCCGGTCCTCGGCTACTACGGCGGAGAGCGCATCACCTGCATTGACGCGACCGAGCCGCCGGCCAAAGTATTGCTCCACATCCTGGAAAGTTTAAACGGGGTTAATGGGCAACATGAGCCAGTCACAGTTTGAAAATTTCACCGCCTCGAGTCTTTATTGCGAGAAATGCAAGACCGCGATGCCGGTGCGCGAGCGGTTGCTTTTGATCCTCCCGGAAAAGGAAATCTACGATTATCTCTGCACCGGCTGCGCCTCCTCGGTGGGCCAGCGCGAGGTCACCGCGGGTGATAAATTGATGGCGCAAAGCCGCGCTCCCCGGCGCCCGCGGCGCGCCGCTCCGGTCGCACCGCGCATTCAGCTTTAGCGCGCCCATGCGCGTTCTCTTCATCGGCACGGGCGAAATCGGCGTGCCGACTTTGCGTTGGCTGCTCGAATCGCCGGAGCAGGAACTGGTCGGCGTGGTTACGCAACCGGACAAACCAGTCGGCCGCAGCCAAAAGATCGAGCCACCGCCGATCAAAACCGCGCTCGGCGTCTCCTCCGTTCCCGTTTTGCAACCGGAGCGGATCAAGCGCGAGGAAGCCGTCGCGCCGCTCCGCGCGCTGCAGCCGGAGGTCATTGTAGTAATGGCTTACGGACAGATTTTGCCTCGCGCCGTCCTCGATATTCCCACCGTGGCTTGCTTGAATCTGCACGCCTCGATTCTGCCGCAGCATCGCGGCGCCGCGCCGATTCAGGCCGCCATCCTGGCGGGCGATCGCGAGACCGGCATCACCGTCATGTATATGGATGAGGGCCTCGATACCGGCGACATCCTGCTTACCTCGCGCCTCGCGCTCGCACCGGATGAAACCGGCGGATCGCTCCACGACAGACTGGGTGAGATCGCGCCCGCCGCGCTCGCGGAAGCGCTCGCGCTCCTGGCTTCCAGTAACGCGCCGCGCGTCCCGCAAGACAATGCGGCCGCCACCTATGCGCCGAAGCTGGAACGCGAGCACGGCCACATCGATTGGGCGCAGCCGGCGGAAGTCATCGAGCGAAAAATCCGCGCCTTTAATCCCTGGCCGGGCTCCTATGCGATCTTGCAAGGATCGGACGGAGAAGAACGGAAGCTCAAGATTTTCAGCGCAGGAATTGGTGAGGCGAAGGGCCTGGCGACCGGCCAAATCGCCGCCTCGCAAAGCGATGGCCTCCTCATGGGTGTTGGCGACGGCGCGTTGCGTCTCAATGAGGTTCAACTAGAAGGGAAAAAGCGAATGCGTGCGGTCGACTTGATCCGTGGCCATCCCTGGATCGCTTCCGCGAGCACCCTTTTCCTCCGAGGTGACAAAGGTTTGTCCTGAAATTCCCAATACACCCCAGCCTTCCACTGTCGTGGATTGTGCGAAAATCAATTTGGACAGGTCGTGACACTTTTGGACAAACCGCTGGTCGCTTTCCACACGCGCTTCGGGCCGCGTGTCTGGAGGGATTCGACCTACCCGCCCAGAATCATCGGGTCATCCAAAGCCGCGATGATTTCGCAACCGGCCAGAATTTTTTCCAGGTCGTGCGACTGCCGCAGGGCGTTGTCGGCGAAGAGATGCGCCCAGAAAGCCGTCGCGGCCTGACCGGAGCCAATGGTTTGAATCGGATTGATCACAGCCTGCTCTTTAGCAGTGCGCATGCCAGACGCGGCCGGCCCGTCTCCTCCGGAGATGGGTGGCCAACGGGACTCGAACCCGCAACAGCCAGAATCACAATCTGGAGCTCTACC
This sequence comes from Chthoniobacterales bacterium, assembly GCA_038233435.1. GTDB lineage: Bacteria > Verrucomicrobiota > Verrucomicrobiia > Chthoniobacterales > UBA10450 > JACCTI01. The sequence continues at coordinate 768 of JBBSLZ010000072.1, read as the reverse complement.
ATTGAGCTATGGCCACCGACGGAGCTGGGATTGTAGTTTTACGAGCCGTGATTGCAAAGGCAAAGCGTAGCTGCTGGCACGTGGTCCGCTTTCGGCAGAGGGCGATGGACCACCCCATCGTTGCAACTCCTCCTCGCTCGGGTATCGTCCGCTTCTCTTGCGCATGAAGAAAATCGGTCTGTTTTTATTCGCCGGTTTTTGGCTCTGCGCGACGGTCCTGCCGCTGCGGGCGCAGACAGAAGATCCGAGCGAAGTCTTCCTCAAGGCGTATATGACCTCGCAGCAGGGCGAGAAACTCGAGCACGATAATCAGTTCAAAGCGGCCCTGACAAAATTCCGCACCGCCGGAAGTCTGCTCGACGAGCTGCGCCAGCGGCATGCGGACTGGCAGCCTGCGATCGTGGAATACCGAGCCCGCAAGATCGGGGAAAGCATCCAGCGCGTGCAAGGCCGGATCGGCACGCAGGACGATCTCTCGGCTACGAACGAACTGGCACCGCCGGCCTCGCCTCTCCTCCCGCAAACACCCGGTCCGGCCGAACCGAGCGTGGAGATCGGCTCGCGGACGGGCGAAGCCAGGCTTCCCCTGCCGCCGCCGAGCGAACTCCGGCCCACCGCCACCCCGGCCAGCGCCACCGCCGCGGCCACGCCGAGCGACGCAGCCATCAAGGAAGCGACCAAAAAGTTGCAGGACAAGGTCGATCAACTGCAGACCGAACTGCAAAAAACACGGAAAGAGTTCACCTCCGTCCAGAAGGAGAAGGAATC
>JBBSLZ010000071.1:0-11916 GCA_038233435.1 Chthoniobacterales bacterium | reverse complement strand
TTCCTGCTATGTATTCACAGGAACGAGAGCAGGTATTATCCCACTCAGGTTACCCCATTCGGAAATCTCCGGGTCACAGCGTGTTTACCGCTCTCCGAAGCTTATCGCAGTTAGCCCCGTCCTTCATCGCCTATTGGCACCAAGGCATCCATTATGTGCTCTTTGTAGCTTGATCAATCTGTTCCGGTCCCGCGAACGGGACCAGAGATTTTTATGATAACTGAAACTCGTCAGGCTGAAGGTCTTACCCTCCAGCCGTCTATTTTCAGACTCAGCTCTTAAAAGTTGTTTTTACTACCCTGTATGTAGATGTCAAAGAACCAGCCGCTCCGCACACTTTCAGCCACACAAAAAAACCCAACTCTGCCGTCCGATTCAGTCCGCCTTCGCTAAAGCGACGGCGTGATAAACCGGGACAAAATTGGATTCCAATTTGCAGTCCCAAAATGTGCGAGAACAAAACTCCACCCAGCTTTCGCTTTCGGAGCCCCGTTTCTGGCGGGGTCGACAAATTAGCCGGCCAATTCCGGCCGTCAACGAACGAAATGCACTTTTTTGAAAAAAGTTTACTCCCCGGGGGAGGACCGACAGACCGAGCGGGGCCAAAAGCGCCATCGATGAAGCGAAATCTCCCGACGGCGCTCAAGCATCCGAATCTTTCAAAGGCCAGGACGCATGACCTAGCGCAGCAGTTTGTCGAAATGGAAACCGGCCCCGGGATCAACGCCTCCGACTGCCTCCGCCGAAGAGCGATCCCATGATTCCACGGACGATTTGACGTCCCACCTGACTGCCGATGGCCCGTGCCGCACTTTTCGCCACCGTCGTGGCCATGGTGTCGGAGCGGCCCCCACGAGGACCGATGGTCGGCTCGAAGATTTTGCCGAAAATGGATTGATTGGCGGGAGCGGCGGCGGCGCTCTCGGCAGTCGCCTTCTCCGCCGCACGCGCTTGTAGTTTTTCGTAAGCCGACTCCCGATCGATCGCCTGTTCGTAATGCCCATGAAGATCCGACGCTTTCACGATCGCCTGGCGCAACTCTCCGGAGATGGGGCCGAGCTGACTCTTCGGCGGCACAATCTTGGCCCGCTGCACAATGCTGGGCTTGCCCTCTGCGTCTAACATGGAGACAAGCGCTTCGCCTACCCCGAGCTCAGTCAGGACAGATTCCACCGTAAGCTTCGGATTCTGCCGAAAAGTTTGAGCCGCGGCTCGGACCGCTTTCTGATCGCGCGGCGTAAAGGCGCGCAGGGCATGCTGCACGCGGTTGCCGAGCTGCCCCAAGACCACGTCGGGAATATCGAGCGGATTCTGACTCACGAAGTAAACGCCGACTCCCTTCGAGCGGACCAAGCGCACCACCTGCTCGATTTTTTCTTCCAGCGCCCTCTCGATGTCCGAGAAAAGCAGATGAGCTTCATCAAAAAAGAAGACCAGCTTTGGCTTTTCCGGATCGCCAATCTCCGGCAGCCGCTCGAATAATTCCGAGAGCAACCAGAGCAGGAAAGTGGCGTAGACCTTGGGCGACTGTTGCATCAGCTTGTCGGCCGCTAAAATATTGACCACGCCGCGGCCGTCCCGCGTCTGGATGATATCGTCCAGATTTAGCGCTGGCTCGCCAAAAAACTTGTCTCCGCCCTGCGATTCAATCGCGAGCAGGCTGCGCTGAATCGCACCGGCGCTCGCCGTCGAGATATTCCCATATTTCGTTTTGAATTGGCCCGCATTTTCGGCCACGAACTGCAGCATCGAACGCAAATCCTTCAGATCGAGCAGGAGCATCCCGCTCTCGTCCGCAATCCTGAAGACCATATTGAGCACGCCTTCCTGGGTATCGTTCAATCCCAGCAGCCGGCCGAGGAGCAGCGGTCCCATTTCAGAAACGGTCGCTCGGATGGGATGCCCTTCCTGGCCGAAGACATCCCAGAATACGACCGGCGATGCCTCGCCCTTGTAATCGGCCAATCCCAATTCCTTCGCTCGCTCGACCAGCTTCGGATGCGTCCCTCCCGCCTGGCTGATTCCGGCCAGATCGCCCTTCACATCCGCCATGAACACGGGCACGCCGCGCGCGCTGAAACTTTCCGCAAGCGTCTGCAACGTGACCGTCTTGCCGGTGCCGGTCGCGCCCGCGATCAAGCCGTGCCGGTTGGCCATCTTCGGCAGGAGATAAAGCGCGTCGTCGCCTCGGGCGACCAGGATGGGGTCAGTCATAGGAAGGGAAAAGAAACGGCCAGGACTAAAGTGCGTGCCCATTCTGTCGACGAGAAGGAAATGCGTCAATCTCCCCGCGGCAGATCCGTCTGCGTCTACCGATCGGAATCGTGCAGCGACTCTTCGCAGACAAATCGCGACTCGATCGAAGCCTCAAACACTCACCGCGTCCGCATCCTGCATCTCAGGCGCAGGATGCTCGGGCGCGAGTTCATCGATCGGTGCCGGCGTGATGGAGACGATCTCAAACTGGCCCGCACCCTGGTCCTTCGCCAACTCCACCACATCGCCCATCCGATGCCCGAGGAGAGACTGCCCGATGGCGGTCTGATACGAGATAATCCCCGCCGCCGGATCGCTATCCCAAGCACCCAAAATCGTATACGTCTCCACCTGGTCCGTCTCACGGTCTTTCACCGATACGATCGTCCCGATCGATACCTGTGAGAGGTCTGGATTCTCAAAATTCGTTCCGCGCGCGCTCATGAGCGCGATTTCCAACTCAGCTTTTCGGCGCATCAAGACGGCCTGCATTTCCTTCGCAGCCTTAAATTCAAAATTCTCCCGTAGATCCCCGTAGGAACGCGCCACCCCGATCTCCTTGCTGTTCTCCGGAATCTTCTTGTTGATCAGCTCCTCAAACTCCGCCTTCCGCTTCTCCAGGCTGCTCCAGGAGACAATCAGCGACTCCGTCTTCTCCTCCTTTTGTTCGCCCGTGATCACACTCTCCAGTTGCGGGAAAAGCTTGATGATTCGGGCCAAAAGCGAGCGCTTCGTCAGTTCATCGAAGACCGGCGTCAACATCAGGCGCCGCATCGCGTCCCGGGCCAGGCCGATCTCCGCCTCCGCGAACATATCGGGAATCAATTCCCGATCGTCGAGCACGAGATCCCGCAACTTGCTCCCACGGCTGTTCTCGTTGTGCTGATCGCGCTCCAGCGCGGAAAGAATCGCTCCCAGCAGATCCGGCGCGATTAAATCGCGCCACTCGCCGCCGCGCTCCTTGCACAGCCAAGTCAGGGCTTCGCTCGTGATTGAATGCTCCCGGATTCCGCGCTGCAGATAGGCGCGCAGCTCGGCTTGCAGACCAGCTTCCTGAAAAACACGCGGGATTTGCAAGACCGCCCGCGCATGATTCGATTGCATCAATTGCAGCGCACGCACCGTCCACTGCGGCCCGAGCGCCGCCGGCATCGCGTGCAGGACGCGGCGCTCCTTGGCCGAGGGCAGCTTCGGCAGGATGACCGCCAGCTTCTGCTCCTCATCGGCCAGTAACCGGTGCAGCGTGAGCCCCGGATTGCCGCTTTTTAATTCCGGCGAGCCCCCCAGCAGGTCGTCCCGCGCAATCACCAACTCGATCGAAAACGCCGGATTAAAACGCTGGTTCCGGTCCGCCGCTTCCTCGATCGCGTCCACTAAAGGCTGCAACTGCGCCCCCGGGTTGTTGAACTCGCTTTGAAATTTAATGATCTGATCGAGCGCCGCCGCCTGCTCCTTCGGCTGGCGCGCTTGATTGAAGAAACTCACCATCTCATCCGCGCGTGAAACCTTCTCGGCTCGCAACTGGATCGGCTCCGTCTTCTTCGTCGGGATATGAAAAAAACCTTCCTTCTTCAGCGACTTCGTCGTCGAGGTCCACCAGCGTTTCCACTCCGCTTCGTTAAACAAATCTCCTACCATCAACTGGCTGATCTGCGACTGCGTGGCCGTGCCTCCCAGGCTCTCCAGAATATTCCGGACGATCCCCGCCGGATCTTTCTTAAGCATCTCCTTGATCGAGGAAAGGTCAGTCGCCTTCCGTGCCAGAAAATGCTCCGGCGGGATGACGGCGAGATTCTCCGCCGCATAGGTCAGCTGCATCGGATGCGCCTTCTTCCCGGGGAAATCGATCAGGATTTGGTTGAGCAGCAGATTCCATTCTGCCACCTGGCCGAAGCCCCAACTCTTGTGCAGGCAATAGGTGCCCGGCTTCAGTTTCTCCAGTTGATCGGCCGCTTTCGCGGTTAATTTTCCAGACTCTACGAGTTTCTCCAGTTCGGCATCCATCAAGGACGACCAGACTACGGCGAACGAGCGCCTTCGCCAGAAAAAACTCCACGCTGCCTACTGCTTTGCGTTTGCGAGAGTCCACCCGGCGTGGAAAAATAGGCGCGCGTGCCACTTTGGTTTTGGATCGCCTTCCACCTGGGCGTTTTTCTCGTCCTTGCGATCGACCTCGTCGGTTTTAATCGCAAAGCCCACGTCATCGGCATCCGTGAAGCCTCCATCTGGAGCGCAGTCTGGGTGCTCCTCTCGCTCAGCTTTAATCTCCTCGTCTGGCACCTGAAAGGTCCGCAGGCCGCGCTCGATTTCTTCACCGGCTACGTCATCGAGTACTCGCTCAGCGTGGACAATATTTTCGTCTTCGTCCTCATCTTCACCTACTTCCAGGTCCGCCGAAAATATCAGCACCGCGTCCTCGTCTGGGGCATCATCGGCGCGCTCGTCATGCGCGGCGTCATGATCTGGCTCGGCGTCGCCCTCGTCGATCGCTTCCATTGGATCCTCTATCTCTTCGGCGCCTTCCTCCTCATCACCGGCCTGCGCATGCTTGTCAGCCACGGCGAAGAGATCGATCTCGAAAGCAACTTCGTCCTCCGCCTCTGCCGCCGCTGGATGCGCGTCACGCCGGATTATCATGGGCAGAAATTTGCGGTCAAAATCGGCGGCCAGTGGATGCTCACCCCGCTCGCCCTCGTCCTCATCGTGATCGACATCATGGACCTCGTCTTCGCGGTCGATTCCATCCCCGCCGTCTTCGCCATCACCCAGGACGAGTTCATCATCTACACCTCCAACATCTGCGCCATCCTCGGGCTCCGCTCGCTCTACTTCGTGCTCGCGCACATCATCGATCGCTTCATCTATTTGAAGACGGGCCTCGCCTTCGTCCTCGGCTTCGTCGGTTTAAAAATGATCATCGCCGACATTGTCCACATCCCGAATTGGGTCTCGCTGGCCGCCATCGTCAGCACCCTCACCATCACCATCCTCCTCTCCATGCGCGCCACTCGCGGCGGGACCGGACGCAGTTTGATCAAGGAATCGATCAAGGACGCGCCTTAAAGTTCTCCCCACGCTCCGCCGTTTTGAAATGAGCGATTGCCAGCGCGCGCGGAAAGTTCTTAGCTGAGCGCACGCCCATGAAAAAACTTTGCGCCACCCTCCTGCTGCTCAGTTTTGTCGCCATCGCCCGCGCCGATATCCACGACCCGCCCGCCCGCGAGCAAGGCCCCACCCGGAAGCTCGGCCGCGGCGTCTCCAACCTCCTCTTCGGCTGGTCCGAACTCCCCACCACCATCGCCAAAGTGAACCGCGACGAAGGCAACTCCGCTGCCGCCGGCTATGGCGTCGTCCGCGGCGTGGGGCGCAGCGTTCTCCGGATGCAAGCCGGCGTTTTCGAAATCCTCACCTGGCCCATTCCCGCGGTGCGCGGAACCTACTTCCCCGTCCTCGAAAGCGACGTGCACTGGATTCATTCCGGCTTCAGCGAATTCCCACCGGAACTCGGGAACGAGTCCAAATACCCCTACGTCCGGCAGTATTAAACCGCCTCCCATCGAACTGCAGATCGGCGACATCGCGTTCGGCGGCAAAGGCGTCGGTCGTCTGGACGGCAAAGCGGTCTTCGTTCCCTACACGATCGCGGGCGAGACCGTCCGGGCGAAGATTACTCGCGCCCGCAAAAACTTCGCCGAAGCCGAGCTGGTCGAAGTGCTTGCTCCCTCGCCTCATCGCATCAATCCGGAGTGCCCCTACTTCGGCCAGTGCGGCGGATGCAGCTACCAGCACATCAGCTACCCGGAGCAGCTCGAAGTCAAAACGCAGCAAGTCGAGTCCGCGCTGCGCCGCTTGGGAAAAATCCAGGACCCGCCCATGCGTCCGATCGTGCCCTCGCCGCAATCCTACGCCTATCGTAACCGCATCACCGTCCACGCCGAGGACGGCGTGGTCGGCTACTTCCGCCGGGACGTGCACCGCCTCATCGATGTAGACCACTGCCCCATCGCCGTCCCGGAGGTGAATGCTGCCCTCGCCGAACTCCGCGCCCGTCGCCCACGCGATGGACATTTCACTCTCCGTGCCCAGCCCGGCCCTCGCATCTTTGCCCAGACTAACGACGGCGTCGCCGAAGCCCTCGCCCGCCTCGTCGCGGAGATGCTGCCCGCTCCGCGCACTCTCTTGATCGACGCCTACTGCGGCGCCGGCTTCTTCGCCAAACATCTCCTGGCCCACTTCGAACGCATCATCGGAATCGAGTGGGACCGCTTCGCCATCGCCGCTGCCCAGGGAAACGCCACGCCCTCCGAGACCTATCTGGCCGAGGACGTCCCGCCAGCGCTCGCCCGCCTGCTGCGCGAAAATAATTTCTCCGCCACCTCCGTCATCGTGGATCCACCTGCGAGCGGTCTCCCCGCCGAGACGCGCCGCACCTTGCTCGATCACCCGCCGCAAACTCTCATCTACGTCTCCTGCGATCCAGCCACGCTCGCGCGCGACCTCGCCGAGTTAACGAGCGGCTTCGCCATCCACTCCGTCACCCCGCTCGATATGTTCCCGCAGACGGCCGAGATCGAATGCATCGTCCATCTGGAAAAAGCCGGCTGATCGCCCCGGCCCGTCCGTATTTTTAGCGGCGTCAAAAGACTTGCCCACCGGGGCTCCTAGCGCGAGATCACCCATCCTCCTTTCATGGCTGACTTCCCTACTGACCCGGCCAGCGGCGTCCATCGTCCTCGTAATGTCGATTGGAAACGCGCCGCCGCGCTCCTTTACGGCGATTGGGGCACGAGCAAGGCCTACGTCATCGGCCTCGCCTTCGTCGCCGCTGGCTTTTCCTCCTTCCCAATCATCCTCGCGGTCTGCGTCCTGACCGCCATCGTCGCCTACAACTACATCATCGTCTGCAAGCACTTCCCCGATGGCGGCGGCGTCTACTCCGCGGCCCGCCAGCAAAGTCGCTTCCTCGCCTCCACCGGCGCGCTTTTGCTGGTGGCAAATTTCATGGTCACCGCGGCCCTCAGCGGATGGGCCGCGGTCAGCTATCTCGGCGTCCCGCCGCGCCATGCCCAGATCGCCACCATGGTTCTCATCCTCATCGTCGGGGTGATTAATTTCTTCGGCCCGAAACACAGCGGCAGCGTTTCCCTTTGGCTCGCCTTGCCCGCCGTCGTCGTCGTCATTCTCATCATCCTCTTCAGCGCGCCGCACCTCACCGTGGCGCATCTGGAACCCCGGCACGCCGATCTCCAGCACACCTGGGTCGCGTTCGTCGGCGTCATCCTTGCCCTCAGCGGCGTGGAAGCCGTCGCCAACATCACCGGCGTGATGAAAGCCGACCCCGACTCGCCGCCCGATAAGCCGAAAGTCACCCGCACCGCCACCAAAGCCATCGTCCCAGTCGCCTTCGAAGTCGTCCTCGGCACCGCGCTTCTCGGTTGGGCCATGCTCTCCGTCCCCACCAGTCTGGCCCCTCAGCTCGCCGAGCATAAGGAGGACATGTTGCGCTTCCTCGCCGAGCACTACGCCGCGCTCGTGGTCGCGCCGGGCGTCGGCCACATCTTTGGCATCATCGTCGGCGTGGTCTTCGGTCTCCTCCTTTTCAGCGCGGTCAACACCGCAGTCGTCGCGCTCATCGGCGTCATCTACATGATGGCGCAGGATGGCGAGATGCCCCGCCAGCTCGCGCGTCTTAATCGCCACGGCGTCCCGTTTTTTCCGCTCTTCATCGCCGTCGCCATTCCCATCCTCATTCTTGCGGTCACGAAACAATTCGAAGGTCTCGCCGGCCTCTACGCGATCGGCGTCGTCGGCGCCATCGCCGTCAATCTCGGCGCCTGCACCTTCAACAAAAAGCTCGATCTCCGCTGGTTCGAGCGCGGCATCATGGGGCTCACCTTTTTCTTCCTGGCCGCGGTCGAGTTAACCATCGCGAAGACGAAACCCGAAGCCCTCTTCTTCGCCATGTGCGTCCTCGGCATCGGCTACGGTCTACGCGCCTACTCGCACAAACTTTCCGGTCTGAAAACCGTCACCGTCTCCCGCGACGTCGCCGCCATGGTCGCGCCCAACGCCGCCGCCGCCATCCAGCCACGGATCGAAGAAGGTCAGAAAATCATGGTCGCTGCCCGCGGCGTCACCCCCGTGCTCGGCTTCGCCCTCGATGAAGCGCAGCTCCGCAAATCCGTCCTCTGCGTCCTCTACGTCAAAGAAATCTCCGTCTACTTCTCCGCCGTCCCGACCGTCCCCGGCCGCGCCAAATGGCAGGACGACCCGGAAGCCAACACCATCATGTCGCTCATGCTCGAACAGGGCAAAGAACGCGGCGTCTGCGTCCTCCCGGTCTATGCAGTCAGCGAAGACGCCGCCGCCACCATCCTGGATCTCTCCGCCACCATGGGCGTCGACTATCTCCTGATCGGCGCCTCGCAAAGGTCCACCCTCACCCATCTCCTCCGCGGCAGCGTGGTCACGAACGTAGCCGCCCAATTACCCGAAGACATCTGCCTCGTCATCTTCGGATAGTCCTCGTTCTCGTCCTCCTCCTCGTCCTCGAAAACCCGATCCAAAAGATCGAGGAGAGGACGACGACGAGGACGATTTCGTGCGGAAGAGTGACGCCGCACAACGCGCGCGCTAGTCTGTCATCCCGATGACGTCCGCCGTCTCCTCGCACGATCTTTCATTCCTACACGATCTCGCCACCGTCATGCTCGCGGCCGGGCTGGTCACGATCATCTTCCATCGGCTCAAACAGCCCGTCGTGCTCGGTTACATCCTGGCCGGCGTCATCATCGGCCCGCACACCCCCTTCCTCCCGGGGATCGATAACGAGCAAACCATTCACACCCTTTCCCAGCTCGGGATCATCTTCCTGCTCTTCTCCCTCGGGCTCGAATTTAGCCTCCGGAAATTGCACGATGTCGGCGCCACCGCCTTCATCGCCGCCACCCTCGCCATTCTCATGATGGCGCTGGCCGGCTACTCGCTCGGCCAGGTCTTTGGCTGGCGCACCATGGACAGCGTCTTCCTCGGCGCCATCCTCTCCATTTCCTCCACCACCATCATCATCAAAGCCCTCACGGAGCTGGGCTTGAAAAAGGAAAAGTTCGCCGAGCTCATCTTCGGCATCCTGATCGTGGAAGACATCCTCGCCATCATCATGATCGCGCTCCTCTCCGGGTTCGCGACCACGGGCTCGTTTTCCACCCGCGAGATTGCGGTCACAGTGGCGAAGCTGGCCTCCTTTCTCGGCATCCTGCTCGTAGCCGGCCTCATCATCGTCCCGCGGCTCCTCAATTACGTGGCCCGTTTTAAGAGCAACGAGATGCTTCTCATCACCGTCCTCGGACTTTGCTTCGGCGTCTCGCTCCTCGCCGTCCAGCTCGAATACAGCGTCGCGCTCGGCGCCTTCCTCATCGGCGCCATCATCGCCGAGGCGCGCCAGATCGTTCGCATCGAGACCCTCCTCGAGCCGATCCGCGATATGTTTAGCGCCGTCTTTTTCGTCTCCATCGGCCTCCTCATCGAGCCCGCGCTGCTCCTGAAATACGCCGGCCCCATTTTCATCATCTCCGCCGTTGTCATCATCGGTCAGGTCGTCTCCTGTTCATTCGGCACCTTCGTCGCCGGCCACGACCGGCGGGTCTCCCTCCGCGTCGGGATGGGCCTGGCCCAGATCGGCGAGTTCTCCTTCATCATCGCTTCCCTCGGGCTCACCCTCGGGGTCACGAGCGGATTTCTTTATCCCATCGCGGTCGCCGTCTCCGCCATCACCACGCTCACCGCGCCTTATTTGATCCGAAACTCCGACCACCTGATCAACTACTTCGACCGCGTGGCGCCCACCGGCTTAAAGAATTGGCTCGACCTCTACACCGCCTGGGTGGCCGGCTTACGTGGACGCGAGGGAGGCAACTTCGCGATGAACCTGGTCCGGAAATGGGCCTGGCAGATCAGCCTCAATCTCCTCCTCATCTCCGGCATCTTCATCGGCGCAGCCTCGCTCCGCCGCTACGGCCTCGTCTGGTGGCCCGATATTCCCTTCGGTTACGATGGCTTGAAAGCCGGCCTCTGGCTCGGCGCCATGCTGCTCAGCCTTCCCCTGTTCATCGCCATCTTCCGGAAACTGCGCGCCCTCGCCATGCTCCTCTCGGAAATGAGCGTCAGCCGGAAGGCCGGCGGCTCCAGCACCCAGGCTCTCCGCTCCGTCATCGCCAACACCATCCTCACCGCCGGCTCCCTCGTCCTCATGCTCATCGTCCTCCTGCTCAGCGCGTCCATTCTGCCTTCGTGGAAATTGCTCATCGCGCAGGCACTCATCGTCGCCGCCAGCGCCATCCTCCTCCAGCGCTCCTTCACCCGCCTCTACTCCCGCGCCCAGTTTGCCCTCCAGGAAACCCTCACCGCCCCACCTGTGCCGCGCCATCTGCCACCGCCGCGTGCACTTCCTCCCATGCTCCGCGAAGCCACCCTCGCCACCATCCGCCTCCCCGAACGCACCCAGGCTGCCGGCAAACTGATCGGCGAGTTGCGACTCCGCACCGAGACCGGTGCCAGCATCGTCGGCATCCAACGCGACGGCAGCAGCATCATTAATCCCGGACCCGACGAAGAACTGCGCGCCGGCGATGAGATCCTGCTGCTAGGAAGCGAGGCCCACCTCGCTGCCGCCCGCCTTCACCTCGAGCAAGTGGACGCCGTCGAGTAAGACCTCTGCGTTGGCCTTTCCCGGAAACCCTCTACAATTCGGCTCCCATGAATGCGCCCAAGGTTCTCGTCGCCGATCCCATTTCCCAAGCCGGCATCGATGAACTCAGCCGCGACGGCGCGCTCGAAGTCACCAAACAGATCGGCCTCACCGAAGCCGCGCTCATCGAGCTGATCCCCGCCTTCCACGCGGTTGTCGTCCGCAGCGAAACCAAAATCACTGCTGCCGTCCTGCAAGCCGCCACCCAGTTGCGCGTCGTCGGCCGCGCCGGCGTCGGCGTGGATAACGTCCACGTCGAGACCGCTACCCGCCGCGGCGTCATCGTCATGAACGCACCCGGCGGCAACACCATCTCCACCGCCGAGCACGCCTTCTCCCTCCTCCTCAGCGCCGCGCGCAAAATCCCGCCCGCCGACGCCATGGTCCGCACCGGCCAATGGAACCGGAAAGAATTCCAAGGCGTCGAGCTCTACAACAAAACGCTCGGCATCATCGGCATGGGCCGCATCGGCAGCGAGCTCAGCCGGCGCGCCATCGCCTTCGGCATGCGCGTGCTCGCCTTCGATCCCTACCTGTCCGCCACCCGCGCACGCACCCTCCAGGTCGAGCTGGTCGACGACCTCACCGAGCTGCTGAAAAACGCCGACTTCATCACCTTGCACACTCCCCTCACGCCGGAAACACGCCACCTCCTCAACCGTGAACGCCTCCAGCAAACCCGCCGCGGCGTCCGCATCATCAACTGCGCGCGCGGCGGTTTGATCGATGAAACCGCACTCGCCGAGGCTTTGCAAAGCGGCCAGGTGGCGGGTGCCGCGCTCGATGTCTTCGAACACGAACCGCTCGCCGCCGACTCCGTCCTGCGCCAGGCGCCAAACCTCGTCCTCACCCCGCACCTTGGCGCCTCCACCGCGGAAGCGCAGGAAAGCGTCGGGATTGAAATCGCGCAATCG
>JBBSLZ010000070.1:0-11937 GCA_038233435.1 Chthoniobacterales bacterium | reverse complement strand
GTCCCCAGCCCACTCTCCGCGTCGCCACCTACAACGTGCACGGCTGCGTCGGCATGGATCGCCAACGCTCCGAAACGCGCATCGCCGAAGTCATCGCCAGCCTCGACGCCGACGTCCTCGGTTTGCAGGAACTCGACGCCAGCCGCCCGCGTTCCGCCAGCGTCGACCAATCCGCGCGCATCGCAGACGAGCTCGGCTGGAAACACCACTTCCATCCCGCCATGAAAAATGGCGACGAACAATACGGCGACGCCATCATCAGCCGCCTTCCCTTCACCCTCCAGCGCGCCGCCGAACTCCCCGGCCTCGCCCCCTGGTACTGCCGCGAGACCCGCGGCGCCCTCTGGGTCGAAATCGCCACTCCTCTCGGCCCCATCCAGCTCATCAACACCCACTTCGGCCTCGGCCGCCGCGAGCGCATCCTCCAGGCCCAGTGGCTCATCAGCCAAGACTGGCTCGGCTCCCTCGCCGCCGACGCCCCCGCCATCCTGCTCGGCGACTTCAACAGCGTCCGCACCTCCCGCGCCTACCGCATCCTCGCCAGTTTCCTGCGCGATGTCCGCCGATTCGTCCATCCGCCCGGCGCCTACCGCACCTACCCCACTCGTCTGCCGTCCCTCGCCGTCGACCACATCTTCATCAACGCCGCCCTCCATCCCACCGCCCTGCAAGTCCATCGCCACCCCCTCGCCCGCGTCGCCTCCGATCACTACCCGCTCGTAGCCGAGCTAAAGTCGGCCACCCTCAAACCCGCCGGGTAGCGCAGGCTGCCAGCCTGCGGCGTTTGGCTGCCAGCCAAACGTCCCTGCGCACGCAAGCTCAAGCGCGCGCCGCCCCCGCCCAACCGCGTGCCCAAAAAACCTCCGGGGAGCGCATGCCTCCAGGCATGCTGGTTGAGGCATTCTGCCGAAACAGGCTTCCTCCGCGCGCCTCACCCAGCCGCGCGCACACCCAAAGATCGTTTTCGCAGAATGCAAAAACCAGCACGCTAAAAGCGTGCGCTCCCCGACTCCGCTACCACGCTCTCCGCGAACTGCGGATGTTCGCGCATCATCCGCTCAAAATCCGCCCGCTCCGAAATCGCCAGTTCCGCCGGAAACTTCGCCTGCGACCGCTCCCACCGCTGCAACCAAGCCGCACCTAACAAGTCCCGCCCCTCGCGCGCCGCGCTCGGCGTCAACGCGATCGTCGTTTCATCCTTCGGCCCCATGCTCCGCCCGCGCGCGACCAGAAACCCAACGGCCAGCAACGTCACCCGCATCGAAGTTGAACAAGTATAGGTAAACAACTCCACCGCCCGTCCCCCACAGGCCGCAAACAGTTGCCGAAACGCCGCCAGCGTCCACGCCTCTGCCGAGGTCTTGCTCGAAAACATGTCGTAAACAACGAAATCCGGCGGCGCCGGCGCGGCCGCCATCGTCACCGGAAAATCCCCCATCACCAACTGCCAGCTCAAGCCAGGATGCTTCTTCGATTGCCACTCCCCCTTTTCCAAAATGGCCGGCGGCCCGCCATGGCGCAGATAAGGAAAGGCGTCGTTATACAGCAGCGCCAGGCGCAGCGAATCGAGATCGTTTTCGAACGAGATCACCTTCATCGGCCGCACCTCACCCGCAGCCGCCGCGGCTTCATAACCCTGCACCGCCGCCATCGCATTCGCCGCCGCCCCGAGTCCCACATCCCAAATCACCAGCGGCTCGCTCCCCTCGCGCAACCGCTCCGCCAGCCGCGATTGCTCCACATAAAGCTGCCGCGCCTCCTCCATCGGATCGACCCGCATATGCATGATCTCGCCCGAAGCCACATGCCGAATGCTCGCAAAACCTTCCCACGCCCGATGCACCTCATAATTCCCCAGACTCGTCCGCCGCTTCCGATTCGGCTTCGGCTCCACGATCGGATTGTCCATATCCGACTCGTGCAAATACGCGCGTTTCTGTTCGTACAATTCCAGAAAATTCCCGGCCAGAATGCTGGTCCGAATCTCCCGCATGAGCTGGTGATAAAAATGAATGTTATGTTTCCCGAGCAATTGCCACCCCAGCGTCTCCGAACTCTTCGTCAAATGGTGCAAGTAGGCGCGCGAATAGCGCGCGCAGGTCGGGCACCCGCACTCCGGATCAAGCGGCTCCGCCGAAAATCGATAAACCCCGCGCCGCAGTTGCAGAAACCCGCGCGAAGTAAACGCCGCCCCGCGCTGCGCCAATTGCGTCGGCATGATGCAATCGAACATGTCCACCCCGCGATGCACCGCCTCCAGCAGATCGAGCGGCGTCCCCACGCCCATCAGGTAACGCGGCTTGTCGTTAGGCAAAAGCGCCGTCGTGAACTCGCACACATCCTCGCGTTCGCTCTTGCTCTCCCCCACCGCCAGCCCGCCGATCGCATAGCCATCAAACTCCATCGCACACAACCCCGCCGCGCTCTCCCGCCGGAGCTCCGGAAAGAGCGCCCCTTGTACAATCCCGAACATCGCCGCCGGCGAATCACCCCGCGCGGCCAGACTCCGCGCCGCCCAGCGATTCGTAATCTCCAGCGCCGCCCGCGCGACCGCTTCCTCCGCGGTCGAAGCCACGCAATGATCCAGCGCCATCATGATATCGCTCCCGATCGCGCGCTGCGTCTCGATGCTCACCTCCGGGCTAAGCAAAATCGTTTTCCCATCCAGATAACTCTGAAACGTCGCCCCCTCCTCCCCCATCGAGCGCGCATGCGGCAGCGAAAAAATCTGATACCCGCCCGAGTCCGTCAGGACCGAGCGCTCCCAGCTCATGAACTTGTGAATCCCGCCCAGCTTCCGGAAAACCTCCACCCCCGGCCGGAGCAGGAGATGATAAGTATTCGCGAGCAAAATCTGCGACCCCGCCTCTTCCAGCGTGCGCGTCAGCTGCGCCTTCACCGTCGCCTTCGTCCCCACCGGCATGAAGAGCGGCGTCTGCACCTCGTTGTGGAGCGTCTGGAAAGTCGCCGCCCGCGCCCGCGAATCAGCCGCCTCCGCCTCCAACCGAAAATTCAAACGCGTCCCGGTCATGTGACGACTTTACTCCCGCATTCAACCACCTCGCGAAGCGCCCGCTGGAGTTGCCGGAAATCGACCGGCTTGGTCAAGTGCGTGGCAAAGCCCGCCTGCCGCGACCGCACCACATCCTCCTCCATCCCATACCCGCTCAACGCGATCCCGCGCAGTTGATGCCGATCCCGCAGTTTCTCCATCAACTCGTTGCCCGTCCCGTCAGGCAACCCCAGATCCGAGATCACCAAATCGAACTTCCCCGCTCCCGCCGCGCTCAACGCCGCCCCCAAACTGCCCGCGCCCACCACTTCATGCCCGGCCCGCGTCAGCAAGCGGGAAAGCACTTCCAGGGTCGACTCGTGATCCTCCACCAGCAGCAAACGCAACCGCGGTAAACTTGCCACTTCAGACTCGTTAGGAACCGCTTCCGAATCCGGCAAGCTGGGAAAAAGAAAAGGCGCCTCCGCCACCCCGTGCGGTGCCGCCACCGCTCCGGGTATCTCCACCACAAACGTCGCGCCTCGATCGAGCCCACTGCTTTCCGCCGTGATCATCCCGCCGTGCAGATCCATAATCGCGCGCGCGATCGCCAAGCCTAGGCCCATCCCGCCAAATCGATGGTCGCCGCTCGGATCGCTCTGCTCGAACGGGAGAAAAATCTTCTCCAGCGCTGCCGCCTCAATCCCGATTCCAGAATCCTCCACCTCGATCCGCAAACGCAGCCCGCCTTCCGCATCCCCTTCGTCGCTCGTCCGGATCGCCACCCGCCCGCCGCGCGGCGTAAACTTGACCGCGTTGCGCAAGAGGTTCCAGATCACCTGCTGAAAACGCGCCGGATCCGCCACCACCCCGGAGCGCCGCGCCCGCAGCTTCCGCTCCAGCAAGACGCCCTTCGCGAACGCGTCGTCCCGCACGATCTCCACCGCCAGCCCGATGAGCGAGTGCGCATCGCATAACTCCGAGCGCAGATGCAATTGCCCACGCGCGATCCGGGTCAAGTCTAACAAATCATCAATCAGCCGCGCCTCCAGCGCGATGTTCCGCTCCATCATCCCCAGCTGATCCCGCACTTCCTGTGGCAAACGGTCATCGGCGCAGAGCGCGCTCGCCGTCATCAACACCGGCGTCAACGGCGTCCGCAACTCATGCGAGAGCGCGGCCAGGAAAGCATCCTTCGCCCGGCTGGCCCGCTCCGCGTCGCTCTGTGCCGTCTTTAGCTCGTGAATCTCGGTGTTGGTCCCGAGCCACTTCACGATCTCGTTCGCCGCGTCGCGCATCGCCTGCGCCCGCACCATAAACCAGCGGTAACTGCCATCGCCGCCACGCAGACGGAACTCGACCTCATACGGTTGCCCCGTCCGGAGCGATTCCTGCCACCGCACAAACGCGTTCGGCAAATCCTCCGGGTGCACGAATTGCGCCCACGCGTTCCCCAGCACCGCGTTGTTCTCGCTCACCCCGAAATAATTCATGCACTCGTGGTTGGTGTAATCGAGTTCGCCGTTTGGAAGCGCGGTCCAGAACTGGAGGGAAATCGTATCACTCAAGAGCCGGAAGCGCGCCGCCGAGTCCTCCTGCGCCTGCGCGGCCGTCTCTGCCTCCACCTGCGCCGCCCGAGAGTCCGCGTCCGCCCTGGCCCGCTCGATAAAAGCCCAGCAACGCTCCACCACTTCCCGGACCAGGGCGACCTCCGCGCTCGTCCAGACGCGCGGCTTTGTCTGGTGTACCGCCATCATCGCGCGCAAGCGGCCTTCTTTAACCAATGGACAACAGACAATCGCCTTGATCTCGATCGCATTAAACATCTCCGCGCCCTCGTGAGGCGACAACTCCGCGTCCACATCGCGAATGACGAGGGTTTCACCCGCCCTCATCATCTCCACCGCGCGCGACCCGAAGAGCGAGAGCTGGTAATCGCCCACCGTGCTCGCACAGCCCTCCGCATAATCATCCTGAATCGTGAAACGCTCGCTATCCGCCTCCACATCCGCATAAGCGCAACGCGAGACACGCAGATGCTGGCCGAGCAACCGCGCCACCATTGCCATGATCCGCTTCGGATCGGAAAGCAGGCGCGTCGCATCGCCGAGCGCATTTAGAAAGGCGAAACGTTCCTCGCTCTCCCGCAGCGCGATCTCGGCCGCGCGTCGCCGCGTAATCTCCCGCGCGATCATCACCACGCCGCCGTCCGTTCCGCGCACGCTCTTCGTCTCGATAAACGCGCGTCCACCGTCCTTCCGCGTCAGCTCGAATTCGACCAACTCTTCCGCACTCGGCGCGCGTGCCGCGATCCTTGCCAAAACAGGTCGATCGCTCAGTTCCGCCAACGTCCGCCCCGATGCCTCCGCTGCTGGCATTTCCAGGAGCCGTTCCGCCGCCGCATTCCAGAGCGTGACGCGCCCGGCCGCGTCTAGGCAAATCACCGCATCAAAGCTCTGCGCTAGGATATCGGGCAGCTTCGGCATGGATCAGGAGCAGGCCACGAACTCAGCCACAGATTCACACAGCTGAAACACAGATTTTCCGGCGTTCCGCTCTCTGCATCTGTTTCTCATCGGTGTTCATCTCTGGCCACCACCTCCCCATCTTTCTGTGACGAAACCGATGAAGCGTCTGCCGCCGCCAAAAACGGCGCATAAGTTTCCAGCGCCCTCGTCGCGATCGTCGCCACCACGCGCGTCCCGTCCCCCTCATACTGCGCCTCGTGCACCGTCCCCTCGCGATGCAGCCGCGCCAGCAGATCCGCCCGCGCCGCCGGCAACTCCAGCTCGATCGTCATTGTCCCGCGCGCCACGAATTCCGAGATCCGCTCGATCAATTCCTCCATCCCCACGCCCGTCTGCACGGAAACAAAAACCGCCTCTGGAAAATGCCGGCGTAACGCGGCCAGCTCCTCCGGTTCACTCACCTTGTCGATCTTGTTAAAAACGACCAGCATCTGCTTCGTCTCCGCCCCCAGATCGGAGAGCACCCGCATCGTCGTGTTATAAAATTCCATCACCTCCGGCTGCGAAGCGTCCAGCACGTGAATGAGAAAGTCCGAAAGCGCCGCTTCTTCGAGCGTGGCGTTAAACGCTTCGATTAATTGATGCGGGAGGTTGCGCACAAACCCGACCGTGTCGGTCAACAAAAGCGGCTGCTTGTTCGGTAACGCGATCTTCCGCGTCGTCGTATCGAGGGTGGCAAAGAGCTTGTCTTCCACAAACACTTCCGCGCCCGTCAGCCGCCGCAGCAGCGAAGATTTGCCCACATTCGTGTAGCCGACGATGGCCGCGTTTGGCACCGGCGCCCGTTTCCGGTCCTTCCGCTGCGTCGCGCGCGAGCTGCGCACGATTTCCAGTTCGCGCTTCAAGCGATCGATCTGCAAGCGAATCTTCCGCTTGTCCTGCTCCAGTTGGCTCTCCCCTTCGCCCTTCGCGCCAATCCCACCGCCCTGTTGCCCGAGGTGACTCCAGGCTCTCGTTAGACGCGGCATCGAGTATTGCATCCGCGCCAGGTCCACCTGGATGCGCGCCTCCCGGGTGTGCGCCCGTGCGCCGAAAATATCGAGGATGATCTCGTGTCGATCCGCCACCGTCATCCCGGCTAGGTCCTCCCAATTTCGCTGCTGCGAAGGGCTCAGCTCGTTATCGAAAATGAGCACATCGCATTTCAATTCCTTTGCGCGATCCACAATCTCCTGCGCTTTCCCCGAGCCGATCAAATAGCGCGCGTGATTCTCCCGATGCGAAATCAGCTGCTGCGCGATGATCGGAATCCCGAGCGTCTCCACCAGCTCGGCCAATTCCTCGAGCAAACTCTGCGCTTCCGCCTTCTTCGCCGGATCGATGTAAGCGCCAATCAAAAGCGCCCGCTCGGTCATTTTTTCCTTCTGCTTGATCTCAAACATCGGCCGCAACATAGCACCCGCCCGTCGCTTTCCCACGCTCGCTTGCGGATGCCGGATGGAGCCGGCGCGCCCTCGCGCCGAAGGATCGCAACGAACTTGCGTTCCCCATCGCCCGCGCCTTCCAGACACAAAAAAAGCGATCGCCTGCGCGATCGCTTCTTTTGTTGAGTTATCGTTCGGGAGTTAGCGCCCGCGTCCGCCGCTGCGGCCACCGCCATCGCGGCGTCCACCGCCGCCACCGCCGCCGCCGTAGCCGCCGCCGCCACCACCGTAGCCGCCGCCACCACCACCGCCGCCGTAGCCACCGCCGCCACCGCCACGTCCTCCACCACCGCCACCGTAACCGCCGCCTCCTCCAGGAGGACGGGCTTCACGAGGGCGTGCTTCGTTGACGGTCAAAGGCCGGCCTTCCACCGTCTTGCCGTTGAACTCGGTGACCGCCTTCTGCGCGTCCGCATCCGTCGTCATCGTGACAAAGGCGAAGCCGCGCGACTTGCCGGTAAACTTATCCTGCATCAGCGTGACCTCTTGCACCGGGCCAGCTTGAGCGAAAAGATCCTGCAGATCCGTTTCGGTCGTGTTGAAGGAAAGATTTCCTACGTATAATTTAGTTCCCATCTGAGTTTACTGTGGAAAACGTCGCACCGGTCACTGTTCCCGCTCATCGGATTTCAAATCGCCACTGATACACTCAACTGACAATCCACCAACTTCCCGAGCTGCCGTTTTCTTCGGCGTGAGTACTAGGGCTTTCCAGCCGCAAAAGCAAATGGAATTGGGGAACGTGGGACCGTAGGAAAATGCCTGATTCGCAACCTCCTAATTCACCGCTCGCCCCCGCCCGCGTGGCTATCGTGGCCGCTGGCGTGATCAGTCCTCTCGGCCTCGGCCTGGACGAAACCTCTGCCTCGCTCCGCGCGGGACGCGATTGCATTACCCCGGTCGAGCAGTTCTCCGTCGCGCAGACGCGCTGCAAGACGGCCGGCCAGATCCCGGATGCGCAGTTGGAAGACGCCGCCTCCGCCGCGCCGCGCGCTCACCGCCAGCACCGCGCCGCCCGCATGATGACCGTCGCCCTCCGGGAAGCGCTTTTGCAGGCGCCGGAGTTTCAGCCCGAACTAACCATCGTCGGCACCACCAGCGGCGGGATGACCTTTGGCGAAGATTATTACCGCGCCCTCCACGCTCGCGGCCCGCTCCGGCGCACGCCCGGCTTGATCGCCAACTACACCCCGCAGAAAGCGATCATGGACGCCCAGGAATTACTCGGTCTGAAAGCGCCCTGCCAAGTCATCGCCAACGCCTGCGCCTCCGGCACTAACGCGATCGGCCATGCCTTCGAATGTGTGCGCTCCGGCCGTTATCAGCGCGTCCTCTGCGGCGGCTACGACGCGCTTTCGGAATTGGTTTTTGTCGGCTTCGATTCCCTCCAGGCGTCCACTCCAGAGAAATGCCGGCCCTTCGATCGCGCCCGCACCGGCCTCGTCCTCGGCGAAGGCGCCGCCGTTTTGGCCCTCGAAAATTACTCCGCCGCAGAAGCGCGCGGCGCCCGCATCCTCGGCGAAGTCGTCGGCTACGGCCTCTCCACCGATAATCATCACCTCACCCAGCCGAACCCGTCCGGTAACGGCGCCCGCCAAGCCATGCAACGCGCCCTCGATCGCGCCCACCTGGCCCCGGGCGAGATCGATTATATTAATGCCCACGGCACCGCCACGCCCTTCAACGACGCCGCCGAAGGCAAAGCCATCGCCGAACTTTTCCCCCGCGTCCCGGTCAGCTCCAGCAAAGGCATGATGGGTCACTCGTTGGGCGCAGCCGGCGCCATCGAAGCCGTCATCAGCCTGCTCGCGCTCCGCGATCAATTCCTGCCCCCGAACATCAATTTCCGCCAACCCGACGAAGGCCTCGATCTCCACCTCGTGGCGAACGAATCCCGTCCGGCCCGGCTCCGCACCGTCCTCTCGAACTCCTTCGGCTTCGGCGGCACCAACGCCACCGTCATCCTCCGCCATGCTTAAGCCCCGCGCCCTCAGCCACCCGCGTTGGAGCCGGCCCGCCCCCGGGCCGAAGTCTCAAAAACAGCGCCCTTCGGCGCAAGGGCGCGCCGGCTCTAACGGATGAGCCTGCGCATTTCCGGTCTAGGTTGGGTCACCCCGCTAGGCAGCGGCCTAACGAACGTCTGGCAACGCCTCCTCGCCGGCGAAAAAGCCATCGCCGAGCCCTTGGCCGACCCGTCCCAGGAACGCAGCTACCAGGCCTACCGCGTTCCCGCCACCGCCCTGGCCGGCGCGCCCGCCCATCCCCGCCTCCGCCGCTCCAGCGCCATCTCGCGCTTCGCGGTCGTAGCCGCTCTCGCGGCCCTGGAAGACGCGGGCATCCGCCTCGATCCGGCCACCGCCGAACGCACCGCGATCATCTTTGCCATCTCCAATGGCGGGGTCGTCTACACGAAGCGGTTCTATCACGAAGTCGTCGAGACCGGCGCCCAGGCCGCCAGCCCGCTCCTCTTCCCGGAGACAGTCTTCAATGCGCCGGCCAGTCATCTGGCTGCGATTCTCGGCATCACCGGCGCCAGTTACACGCTCGTGGGCGACGGCGCCGTCGGTCTCCTCGCCCTCGCCATGGCGCAGGACTTGATGCAAAACCCGACGCTCGATCGCTGCCTCGTGGTCGGCGCCGAAGAAACCGATTGGCTCCTCTGCGATGCCTTCCAACGCTGGCGCCTCCTCCGCAAGGATCCTCCCGCGGAACTCTTCGCCGACCCCCCACGTGGGTTGGTCTTGAGCGAAGGCGCCGGTGCCGTCTTGCTCGACCGCGTCGGCTCTATCCGGATCGAAAAAATCGAGCCGGGCGGAAACTTTCGCCGCCAAGCCGAAGCGGCTGCTCGGGTGGACGAAGTCTTCGCCTCGTTAGGCGCCACCAATCGAGACCTCATCGTAGCGAGCGCGAATGGCACTTTCGTCGACGGCGCGGAAGCCGCGGCCATCCGCCGCCACTGTCCGCAGGCCGCCGTCTATGCGCCGAAAGCGGCCCTGGGCGAAAGCGTAGGCGCAAGCACCCTTTGGCAAACCATTTGCGCGGCGCAGGCCTTGCAAAGCCGGCGAATTCCTCCAGCTCTTCACCGCGGCAGCGGGAGCAGCGTCCCAGTTCACACCGAAATCCCGCACGCTCGCCGCGCGCTTCTTTCCGCGTGCGGCTTGAATCAACAGGTCGCGGGGATGTCGTTAACGATCTAAGCGGGGCCCCCGACCTGCGCCTTGCCCGTCCCTTCCCTAATTAACTAATGAGGATCAAATTAAAAGGGTCGTCCGGAAACAAGATGTGCCGAAAAGCGTCCTGACCTAGTGACGACGCCAATTTCAAGCTGGCACACCCGCGCCGAGAGAGGGATCCCTGAAAAGGGGTCAAATTGCTGGCAAAGCTCACTATCGACATAGCTTTTGCTGCAGTGCTCTAGAGGGCGGAGGCTTAAGGGCACCCAATTCAAAAACGGCCACTTTTCCGCCACTGATAATGACCTGCCGTATTGAGCGTTGTCGCTTACCCGGCGAAGACAACTCAAATCAACATATAGCGAGGCGCTTATCGTCCGAGGCTCGACAGCCAGCGTGAAGCGTTCGCCTGACTTACGATGTTCCTCCAGAGTCCGCCACTCTCCATCTTTTTCGTGCGCAGTTTGAATGACTACGTCGGGCCAAAAATCGCCCGTTTCTGTCAAGAGTTGCCGCCTGACCCCCAATTAACCCCCCCTGACCCCTATTTTCTCCTCTACAATCCATTTGCACGATCCGAATGCTCCGGGCCATCTCGCAGCAAAGACCGCTCGCCGCTTCTGTCAAGATTCTTAGCCTGACCCCCAATCCTAGTCATTCGCCTCCGCCTTGGTCGCTCTCATGCCCGAGCTCGGTTCCCTCTCCGATACCCAGGCGGCCGCGCTCGCGGGCGTCGCTCCTTTTAACCGCGATAGCGGCCAGTTCCGCGGCCGCCGCCAGATTGCCGGTGGACGCTCCCAAGTTCGCTCCGTCCTTTACATGGCCGCGCTGGTTGCCTCCCGCCACAACCCCATCCTCAAACCCCTCTACCTCCGCCTCGTCGCTGCCGGCAAAGCCAAAAAACTCGCCCTTACCGTGCTCATGCGGAAGCTCATCCTCCTCGCTAACAATCTCCTGAAAAATCCTCACTTTATCCTTGCGACTTAAGACAGTTGCTGACCCCGAGCCTCCTCGCAGGGAATGCTGCGGCGGCTTTTGCTTCCGAGGCGCGATCGCCGCCTCGGGCGAAGGCGCCGTTTGTGTCGTTACTTGGCTCTGACCCTTTTTCCTCTCACTTTTTCCTCTCAACGAAGCGAAGATAAGGCTCCCTCGTCTTCCAAAGGAAGAGCAGAAACAGAGCGAGGAGAACGAGATCGATGACCGCCAGCGGCCAGGTGAGAGAAAAATCCATATAACCGAAGCGGAACGTCAGAAGTGCTGCCGCTACCAGAATCAGCATGACCACGACTGCGGCCATCCACGCGAAACGAGATCGCAGAAAGAAAAGGACGGTGAAGACGGCGATGGAGCCGACGACAGGAAAGCCCAAGCCGATAAATTGATGCTCAAGAAAATAAAAGCGAAAGTCGAAGAAGCCAGCCAAGAGAAAGCCAACCAGAATCGGAAACAGCGGGTTTCGCTTCGGCGGTGCGATGTCCATGTCGGGAATCTAGCGAAAAACAAGCTCAGGGACAGCAACCGAAGCGAGCCATGGATTGCGGGTTCACGGGCTAGTCATGAGAGAACGGGCAGACGTGTTGCTTGGCTATCGGCGATAACGCTGCCACACAGAGACCGCCAGTCCCACACCAAACGCGATACAAAGACCGGCCGCAACATAACCTTGTCCGGGTGTCATCCATCCAGTCCGATATGAGCCAGGGACCACTGCTCCGGTCGAAGCGGCCTTGTACGATTCGCGAATGATAACCACGCCAATGAGCACGGAAACCGCACTTGAAAGCACAAGAATCCAGCGCGGCTCTTTTGTATTCGATTCC
>JBBSLZ010000069.1:0-11954 GCA_038233435.1 Chthoniobacterales bacterium | reverse complement strand
TGATTTCCTTTACGTGATCGGCGACGTGCGCGATACGCAGCGACTGCGGGAAGCGATGCGTGGAGTTGACTATGTCTTCCACGCCGCCGCTTTAAAGCAGGTTCCCTCTTGCGAACACTATCCCTACGAGGCCGTTAAGACCAATGTGATCGGTTCTCAGAACGTCTGTACGGTCGCTCGCGAAGTGGGAGTCAAAACCGTTGTGGCCTTGAGCACCGATAAAGCCGTCAAACCGGTCAACGCGATGGGCATGAGCAAGGCGATGATGGAAAAAATTGTTTGCAGTCAAAACATTGTTTCAGGCGCTCCGATCTTTTGCTGCGTCCGTTACGGAAACGTTATGGGTAGCCGTGGATCGGTTATTCCGCTTTTTCGGCAACAGATTGACGAAGACCGCCCGCTGACCCTCACTGTCCCCCACATGACGCGTTTTCTAATGACGCTGGATCAGTCAGTCGATTTGGTCATGCACGCCATGCTCCATGCAAAAGGCGGGGAAATTTTCGTCCGCAAGGCGCCTGCCTGTACCGTCCAACATCTCGCCGAAGCTATGCGACTCAAATACAGTCCTCGAGCAGCCGACCACCCGATTGATGTCGTAGGCATCCGAACAGGCGAAAAGATTCACGAAGTACTGATCAATGAATACGAGATGCAACGGGTAAAAGAAGATGAGCAGTATTTCACGGTTGCACCCGAATGGCGGCTGCCCTCAAACGGTGCGACCAAACCACCGGGAAGTGAATATACGTCCGATAATACGCGGCAGATGACGACGCCGGAGGAAATCGGGGAGCTGCTCGACGCGATCGGTCATTTGTATTAGGAGCCCGGTTGCTTCCGTCAATGAGCGCCTCTTGTTCTACATCCTACCAAATTTTATCCCGTTGCCGAGGCTGCCGCAGCGCGGCTGAAAATTTCCTGCAGGTATTTGAGATGCCACCCATGCCTCTCGCCGGTCAGTTTTGCACTACGGCCCCTCAGGCGAAAGAGGCGGCCCGCTTTCCTCTCACCTGGGTGCGCTGCGCTACATGCACGTTGGTTCAAGTCAGCGAAGATATTCCCGACGATCTTCTCTACTCGAACTACAACTACGCCTCTTCGAGCGTCGGGCCCCTCGTCGCCCATTTCAAGGACTACGCCGCGGTGTTGGCCGCGGAGTACGGCACAAAGACGGCGACAAACATTCTGGAAATTGGGTGCAACGATGGCGTCCTCCTGAATCAATTGCCTTCTTCTTGGGTGCGGTATGGCGTCGATCCGAGCGATGTCGCGCGCCGGGCGGGTGGCGCGAACAGCGGGACATATACGCTCGTGGACCAGCCCTTCTGCATGGAAACCGTCGAAGAGAATGGGCTGATGAAACGTTTTGACGTCGTTACGGGCTCGAACTGCCTGGCCCACATTTCTGATCTTGCCGGGGTCTTCGAGGCCGCTCATGCCGCATTAAAACCAGAGGGCCATTTTTGGGTGGAGGTCCATGACCTGCACGCTCTCCTGGATACGCAGCAATGGGACACGATCTACCACGAGCATAAAGTCGAGTGGTCACTTGAATCTTTGCAGCTATGTACAGCACTCGCTCGGTTTAGCTTAAAGAAAATCCAGCGCATCCCGATTCACGGCGGGTCCTTGCGCTGTTGCTTTGAGAAGCAAAGCGCGCCGAGTGACACGATCGTCTTCGACCCGCCAACTACGCCCCACTCATTCCAGGATTTGCGGGAAGCGTTTACCCAGCGTTATGAGACCGCGGCCGTCCATTCGTTTAACCGAGTGCTTGCACGGGGCGGCCGTATCGCCGCATATGGCGCCTCCGGCCGAGCAAACGTCTATTTGAATCAACTGAGCGATATTCCTTTTTCATATATTGTGGATGAGGCGGATCTTCGTCTCGGAAAGTTCCTCCCATGCGTGGCCGTCCCAATCGTTTCCCCCCTCTCGCTCAGGGAGGATCCCGTGGAAATATGTTTGGTCACCGCGTGGAATTACAAAGAGGCCATCATTAGCAAAAACGCCGCCTTTTCCGGGAAATGGCTCACGGCGTTTTCCGACTCGTGCGCTTCTGCATCTTAGGGCATAAAGGGATGCTCGGCCATCTTCTGGTCGGGTATTTGCGACTTCAGGGGCACCATGTTTCGACAATTTCGGGGCGCTTTTCCACCAGCACTGCCGCCCATTTCGTGGCTGCGATTACTGACACTCGCCCCGATTGGTGCATCAACGCGATAGGAGCGAAAGCCACGGGAGAGACCACGCTAAGCGTTCTTACCGACGCGAACGTTCACCTCCCTGAGGCTTGCGCAAACTTGCTTCCAGCATCGATCGGCTTCATCCATGCCAGCAGTGATGCGGTATTTAATGCCCTCCAACCGGAACGAAGAATCGAGGAAGCGCCTGACGCGACGGATCCCTACGGGCGCTCCAAAGCGAGTGGGGAGGCGAAAGTGCGCGGCGATCGCCGTGTCATAGTGCGGTGTTCTTTTGTTGGTCCCGATCGCACCAGCCCTCCGCGTACTCTTCTCTCCTGGCTTCTGGCGGCTGAAGGTTCGGTCATAGGGTATACCAACCATTTCTGGAATGGGATCACCTCTTTACAATGGTCGAAGATGGCGTTGCAGATAGCGCTCGAAGGCGGCCAGGAGCCCCTTGTTCAACTCGGAACGCTGCCACCGGTGAGCAAATACGAGTTACTCTGTGAGATCGCCTCAGTTTGGCAGTCAAAAATCCAAATCGATCCATCGGATGCCGAAACTCCAGTCCTCCGGACGCTGCTTCCGTCTTGCGCTGCACCGTCTTTGCGGGAGCAACTGCGCGAACTGAAGGAGATGCAATGTTCGCTCGCTCGCTTCGCCCAGTGATGACAATCGAAAGCAAGGGCGCTTCGCCCCTACCGCTCGTCAGCATCGGGATGCCCTTATACAATGCCGCGCGCTATTTACGGGAAGCCGTCGATGCGCTTCTCGATCAAGATTACGCAAATCTTGAGATCATCTTTTGCGACGACGCATCGACCGATGAGACAGCGGCGATCTGCGCGGACTATGTTGCGGCCGACCCCCGCTGTCGCTATTCACGAAATGAGCGTAATCTTGGAGCCGCTGGGAATTTTAACCGGGCCTTCGCTCTTTCGACGGGAGAGTTTTTCATGTGGGCAGCTTTTGATGATCTCCGCCAGCCGAGATACGTGCGACTCTGCCTGGAGGCCCTCCAGAAACAGCCGGGGGCAGTCATGTGTTGTTCGGACGTCGAATTCATCGACGAAGATGGGGCACCGCTCGACCTCGGAAGCTATGCTCTAGAGAGGCCTGCGGGGCGGAGTGCCGCGCGGCGGGTTAATCAGCTCACAAAGGGGTTTGGCTGGGTAGACATTTACAGTTTGATCCGATGTTCCGCTCTCCAGAAAACGAAGGGGTATCGCGCCCGTTTTGGAGGCGACGTCATTCTCACTCTGGAACTCTGTCTCCACGGCCCCGTGCTTCACGTCCCGGAGCCGCTCTGGGCAGTGCGCTTTTTCATATCCAGGAGTGGAGACGCCCAAGCGCAGACCATTGTGGCCACCGATGCCGCGGCGCGGATCACGTCCAGCTACACCGACCTGGCAATTGATATGTTAAATGTCATTGCGTACTCGGAGCTGCAATTCCTCGCGCGGCTTGGTTTGTGGAATCTCTGCCTCGTGAATCTGTCGCTTCGAAATGCGACCGTCCGCCGCGCGATCTTCGACGACACCTCACATCCCATCGGCCGCGCGTTCAAAGAAAACCGCATCGGCGATGCGGTTGTCGCGGCACTATTGCGAGCGCTCGTCTATTCCGTCCTCGTTCCTGCGGCGGCACTGCGCCGCGCGACGAAGTTTGTGTCACGTTTTCGCTGCTGACCGAGTTAGGAATCTTTGCGTGACGAAGATCGGAATTTACAGCGAACTTTACGGCGGCGCCGGCTTGGGCGGCCGCGAATATATCGTCGCAATCCTCTGCGAAGCCCTCACCGCAGAAGGCCACAAGGTCGAATTTCTTCATCACCTGGACGAACTCTCGCCGGAGCAATTTGCTGATCGCTTCGGCATCCCTCGAGATGCGGTTGCACTACGGAAAATAACGACACGACCTCCCCTGACGTTACACAACTTCTTCGAAAGTCGAAAATTGCGCCGCCGTTGGAATCGTGCGCTGAACGAGCGATATGACCTTTTCATCAACATCGTGCACGGCGCCCCCGCGCGATGCTATGCGCGTCGGGGCGTGCTCATGGTTTTGTTTCCGTTTTTCCAGCCTTTTGATGTCTGGTCAGGCCACGCACTCGAGGGCCGCGAGCGCTCGCGGCTCTGGGTTCTTTTGCGCCATCTCTACCATCGGTGGCAATGGGGCGGCTTGATGCGCAGCTACCAGCTGAAAACCTCGATCTCCGCCTACGCTCAACTCTGGACGAAGCGCCGCTGGCGGGTCGATAGCACGGTAATCTATCCTCCAGCCGACAGCTCTTTTGCGCCTGGCCAAAAGCTGAATCGGATACTCAGCGTAGGCCGCTTTAGCGGCTTCCGAATCGCCGGCCTGAGCAAACGCCAATCGGAGATGATGCAGGCGTTTCTAGCTGCGGAAAGAACGAGACTGCCCGGCTGGGAATACCACACTTTGGGAGGCTTAGGCGGCTGGCCTCAGGATGCCGCCTACTTCGAATCCGTCCAGGCCATCGCAAAAACATCTTCCCGAGCTGATGCGGTCGCGAATGCCACCCGCCCACTTCTCCACGAACTCTACTCGACTTCCAAAATCTTCTGGCATGCAGCTGGATTAGGCGACGACGAAAACAAGCATCCGGAATTGATGGAACATTTTGGGATCGCGACTGTTGATGCGATGGCGGCGGGCTGCGTCCCGGTGGTGATAAAAAAAGGAGCCCAACCGGAAATCGTCGAGCACGGAGTGAGCGGTTTTCTTTGGGAGACTCTCGATGAGATGATCGAATTCAGTGCGCGCCTCGCGGCCGATGATGACTTACGCGGAAGAATGTCAAAGGCCGCCCAGAACCGGGCACGCCACTTCAGCGCTCAGGTTTTCATCCGGGAGTTCAACCAACTGATTCAACCGGTGTTTGAGGCTTGAGCGGAGGAAGCCGTATCTCGACGCGCGGCCCGGAGATGCCATCACGCAAACCGGACCGGATGGCTCCGCGCTCACTGCGTTCACCTTCAAAGAATCGATATAAATAGATCAATCGCTTTTTAGCATTCATCGCCGTGGCCGCCGGGTAAGGGCATCGCTGAATCCGCGCCCGATCGAGCGCAGACCATTGGTACGGTCTGAAGTACATCGAAGGAAGGCCCAAATGATCCGAAAATAGGCGACGGCCATTTTAATCTTTTCGGAAGGGGTCCAGGCGCTGCTCCAGAGCAGCATCCAAAGGTTGTTGCGCACGAAGTAGTAGAAGCGCGCAGCCGAACCTTCCACCGGTCCGTAGCTCGTCGCTGTCTTATGCGTCACTACGCTGGCCGGTACCAGCACTCCCGTTTCGCGCTGCAGGATTCGTGCGGAATATTCGGTGTCGTCTCCCCAGATGAAATAATCCGCCAGCGGCAGCCCATGCCGCTCGACACAGCCTCGCCGAAGCAGAAGGGAGACAAACGTAGCGGTGCGAATGGAGAGTGTAGCGAGCTGCGCGGCCAGGCACGAACCTTCGGCGTCGCCCAGTTTGATTTGGGGGACGTTCATCGGGTGCAGGCTGCCGTCGTTCCAGAGCGATTTGCTCGCCAGCAGGCTGGGCTTCTGGGCCTCGGGAAATCTCTCCCAAGCCGCTAACAACTGCTCTAGGGCATCCGGCGCCGGAATGGTGTCATCGTCCAGAAGCCAAAACCAGTCCGCCTCCGTTTCGGCATCGGCGACCCGCAGACCTTCATGAAACCCGCCCGCCCCGCCCACGTTTTGCGCCAGGGAGAGCACCTGAATTTTTGGACGCGCGTCCGCAGGAAAGTCGCGCGCCACCATCGCGGCGGTGCCGTCCGTACTCGCGTTATCGATGACCAGAATCTTTTCCACTGGATGGCTCTGGCCGAGCAAAGCAATCAAACACTCCCGCAACAACTCCTGCCGATTGTGCGTGACGACGATGGCGCAAGCGGCCGCGGTCTTCACGTGGCCTGGCGGAGTGGCGCGATCCGGCTCCCGAATTTTTTCAACGGATTGGGCAGGTAAATGAGGTCGAGTAATTTCCGCCCAAGCGCGAGCGGGAGAAGCGTGATCGCGCTCAACAAATTCGCCTTCGCGCGCGTCTTTCGCCGATCGGCCGTCTCGATTTGCGCCACCGCCGCGCGAAGATCGCGTAGGTTCCGCTGGCGCGCTTCCCCGCCCTCGCCCGACAGGTAATCGCGCAGCAACCGCATCTCGCAGTAGGTGGGATTGTTCTCCAGCCGGGTGATGGGCCACCCGTGTTCTTGCGCCGTCTCCGCGAGCACGGAAAAGACGCGCTCGCCCGCACTCATGATCTTCTGGCAGAACTTCACATCCATCGAAGTCGGCGCAGTCAAATTGCTGGAGTGGACGCGATAAATCGTCAGCGGTTCGTCGATCGCTTCCACAGCGTAAAAGAGCGGCGCGATCGTGCACATGTAGCCGTCCACCTCGGTTCGAAATTTCTCCGCCGGAATCGGAAAGACCTGCTCGGCGCAGGCGCGCCGGAAAGTCACGCCGGAGGTGGGCGCGACTGACCAATGAGCGGAGGAACGCAGAACGCGTTCCCTCAATTCGCCGCGATCGAGCGAGCCGAACTGCGGAATCTTTCCCACGATCCGGCCGGTGGTGTCCACTTTGGTCAGCGCATTAAGGACGGTGCCGACTCGCGTGTTCTGGCGGAACTTCTCCACTACGCATTCCAGCTTGGTCGGAGTGAAAAGATCGTCCGCATCGAGCATGGCGATGATCTCACCGGAGCTGCCGCCGTAGGTGGAGTTCAAGGCGGAGCCGACTCCGCCGTTCTCCTGGAAGATCGGTTTGATCCGCGCATCCTTTTCTGCGTAGCCGCTGATGACCTCGCGCGATCCATCCTGGGAGCCGTCGTCGCAGATCACGATTTCGAAATTTTGATACGTCTGCGCGAGGACGCTCTCGATCGCCTCTCCGAGAAAGCGCTCGTAGTTGTAATTCACGATCATGACCGAGACGAGCGGAGTCGCGGGCAAAGGCGGCAGGAGCGGTTCGTTCATGCGCAGGCAATATGCGGGGTTCGGCGCGCGCGTCTACTGCCTCGGCTGGCGGAAGAAACCGTCGCGCAGCCCGCGCCCGACCGCGCTCCAGCCAGCGGCGGAAAAGCGGTTCAAGCTGAGGTAGCGCGAGATCCACTGCAGGTGAACGAGGGCAATTTTGATCTTCTCGTCGGGCCGCCAGGCCGGGCTGCGCAGAATCATCCAGAGAACGTTCCGCACCTGATAGTAGGCGCGGGCAGGCGCGGCATTCATCGGGCTGTGTTTCGCGCCCGTTTTGTGCGTCACAATGCTTCGCGGGGCGAGCACACCGAAGCCCTCGCGCAACATCCGCGCCGTGTATTCGGTGTCGTCATTCCAAATGAAATAGTCGCCATAGGGAAGCCCGTGCTCCACCACCGCGGAACGCTCCAGCAAGACGGAGACAAACGAGGCCCAGCGCACGGAAAGAGTCCCGCGTTCGGCCGCCACCAAGGCGCGCTCGATCTCGAGTTGCGGCTGTTTCGCCGTGGGCAGATTCATGGGATGGATTTGCCCGTCGATCCAGTTGACCTTGCTTGCGAGCAAGCACGGCCGTGTCGCCTCGGGGAAGGAATCACGGGCCGCCAGCAACTCCGCGAGCGCGGTCGGCGCCGGGATGGTGTCGTCGTCCATCAGCCAGAACCATTCTGCCTCCGTCTCCAAGGCGCGCTTCAATCCGTAGCGGAAACCTCCCGCCCCGCCGAGATTTGTCTCCAGCCTCAGATGCCGCAAACGACCGGAAACGGAAGCGGCCTCTCGGGCCAACAACTCCGCGGTCGAATCAGTCGAGGCGTTATCGATCACCAGAATATTTGCCACTGGCTCGGTTTGGCCCAGCACTGCTTTTACACATTCTGCAAGGAGGGCTGCCCGATTGTAAGTGACGATGATGGCGCAGACGGGTCCGGTCATTGGGGCGAAGGATAGACCGCCCCTACGACAGCGGCAATCGCTGCCCCGCGTTGACGCCATCCCTCCTCTGCTCTACCGGAGAGGACTGCTCGTGCATGACACCCTTTTCCATCCCTTCAGTGCACTCCGGTGCTATCGAGACTATCGGCAACTGAAAGAGGAACTGGCGAGGCTCGTCGGGCGCGACTTTCCTGGAGATGGCCGAGAGGAGGCGGTCCAAGAAGCGTTTGCTGGCAAAATAAATTTCCCGGATGCTTTTATTCTCCGGCGCCTCTTGCGCCGCTACCGGCCGGGAAAAATTTTGGAGGTTGGCAGCTTTGTCGGCTTTTCGACTCGTTGGATCCTCGATTCGACGGCAGCTTGGAATGCCCATGTGGTTTCGGTGGATCCAAATATTCGGCACCGCAGTTTCGATCGTCCGGGTGATCAGTTGCGGGCTTTGAACGCTGTCCACCTTCCTCATCGTCTCGAAGTGATCGAGGGCTTTTTTGGAACCGCCGGCGATGTTTACCACGATTATTTGCATCGTGAACCGCGGCGCGATCGAGCTTTCGTCGACCAATTGGTCGGGCAACGGCAACGCATCGGGCAGGATTGGCCGAGAGTTTTTGATTTTATCTTCATCGATGGCGACCACAGCTACGAAGCTGCCCGTCAGAACTTCGACATCGCCTTGCGGTTGCTATGTCCTGGCGGCGTCCTCGCATTCCACGATGCGCTTTCCTGGGAAGGCGTGAACCGCGCTCTCACCGAAATACAGAGCGAGTATCGTGGCAAGGCGGAAGTCAAGATTTTAGGGGGAGTGGATCACCGCGTCTTTGGCGGAATCTTTCGGAAATCGACAGATGGAATTGGAGTTTTTCGCCGCGAGGCAGGTTGAGTTCTGCGGGAAGTCCGTGCTTGCACCATCCGGCCGGCCACTCTTCATTGGGCCGGACCGCCCGTTCTAACATGAACGCCTCGCTTCCATCGCGCCTTCCTAACCTGCTCCTCGGGGGAGTCACTGTTCTCGGCCTGCTCCTGGCGGTCCTTCTCGGAGGGCTAATCGGGGACAATGACATGACATTCTTTCTTTTCCTGGCGGCGGCCGGGGGGCGATTCTTTTTCTAGTCCGCCTCTACCGTTATGTCTGGCAAATGGCGCTCCTGCTGATTTTTCTGGCGTTCGGATTTCGTCCTACCAGCTTCGCTTTCGGCTCGCTGGAACTCAGTGCCGCGCTTGGTCTGGGGCTCGCCTTGGTTTTTGTCTGGCAGAAAAAGGAGGTGAAAAAGCCGGCCCTTCTCGATCATCCATCATTCTCCAGAATGCAGAGCGCCCTCTTCGTCCTCCTTGTCTACCTGGCGCTGCACATGTTTTACAATTTCAAAGATCCTTTTCGACCGGGTGAATTCAGCTCCACCAACGCCATCAAGTCCTATTTTGGAATGGCGGCGCCCTTCGCTCTTCTTTGGTATTTCTCACGTAAGCCCACCGGAATCTTTCTTAAAAAAGACTTCTATTGGACCATCGCCCGGCTCTGCCTTCTCGGGCTCGTGGTTAATCTCGGAGCCCGCGCCGTGGAATTGGCCACCTACCGCGCCATCTTCATTCCCGGCATCGGCGCCACCTCCAATGGCTACGCCCTGCGCACCCTGGCGCCTGTCGCGATGCTCCTCTCGGCGGCTGCCCTGGCGGGCGCAAATTTTTTCCGGCTTCGTCCATTCCAGCGGCTGGTCTACCGCGGAATGTTTGTCTTGGGCACCTGCGGGGCGCTCCTGAGCGGCGGTCGCATCACGATCATCCTCGGTTTCCTCATGGTCTGCGCGGTTTTGTTGCTGCGCCACAAGCGAGGCTTGCTGGTCGGCGTCTTTGCAGCGGGTTTGCTCATGCTGATCGCAGCCCAGTTTGCTGCCGGCTGGATTAATACGCAGGCCAACCCCTTTCTCCAGCGTAGCGTGCAGCTCCTGCTCGTGGAGAAGGACTCGCAGACAATGTCCTCAATCGAATCTTCCACGAATTGGCGATGGGAGCTGGCCAGCCGCGCCTTAGTGGAGTGGCAATCCGATCCCCGCATCTTCTGGTTTGGTCGAGCCACGTTTGGGTTCGGCGCGGCGGACGATCGCGCTTTCACCATGTCCGGCGGCTATGAAGCGCTCATGACCTCGTCGCTTCGGCGCGGCGCGACCCACAATTTGCTGACCGATCTGCTCGTCGCCTACGGCCTGGTCGGCTGCGTCATTTACATCGTCGCCTATCTTTTCCTGGTCCGCTTTCTTTGGCGGATTCGCCGCCAGCGCGATCTTACCCCAGCCGCCGCTAATCTCGCTCTGGTCTGCTTTCTTCTTTCAATCCTTAATCTGACGCTGGAGATAGTTGGCGCTGGAAGTGTGCGGACCGAACTCATTTGGCTCACGATCATCCTGATTGCCTCCCTCTATTACGGGGTGGGCATCGATCCCACGCCCAGAACGCGCGTCACCGCGCGTCCGGCTCCGATGCCCGGCTTCGCGCTTCGTCGAGGCCGCCCCACTGCCTTGAACCACTGACTTCTGGCAGGATCGCCGCCGCCAGCCAGCGTTCGGCCACACCTGCCCGCGAGCGAGTTAAATACAGATTGCGGTTTCGCGCTCCCCACGCCTGCCAATCATTCCGCCGCTCCACGAAAAAGCGGAGCGCTTTTTCACACTGCTCGTCAAGCGCCCCGGTCACGGGAAAAATAACTGCGCCCGCTTCAGCCGTCAGCACATCGCGATTCCCTCTCCAATCGGTCGCCAAAATGGGCAACGCCCACATCATGGCCTCGAGGAGCACAAGCCCAAATGATTCGTAAGGGGCGATGGTCGGAAAAATGAACGCATCTGCGCGCCCAAACGCTTCGGCTTTAGCGCGTCCCGTCAGAACTCCCGACAACGTAACTCGGGACTTAACCCCCAATTCATCGATAAGCCTCTCCACATCCGGGCGTGTCCAAGGTGGGAGGCATTCTCCCACCAGTTCCAATCGTAAGTGCGGATGATCGCCCAGAAGAGCGCCGAACGCGTGCAGCAGGGCCTCCGTCCCTTTATCGGGGTGCAGATGCCCCACATACAGGAGCCGTCCAGCTTCCAGATTCTCAACCCGCGAGATGAGCACCGAATCGAATTCATCGGGAATTCGATGTGGGCAGACGAGGATCTTCTTGATCCCAAAAAATTCTGGATCCCGACGATTAAACTCCGTCATGACCACCGCCGCCTCAGCCCCGCGATAAATGGCGCGGAGGAGAACCCCAAGGGGACGCCGCCGCTGGCCCGCGAAGCGATCGGCCACCCCGGCCGCATGGAAATGCAGAACCACTTTCCGCGCGCACAAATACATCCAAGGGAGGAGCAAAATATCGCGCACGATCGGGACAGTTTGCGGACCGCCGGTCGGATAGAGAAGCAAGTCGATTGGTCCACGACATCGGATGCGAAGCAGGCGCCCGATCACTCGCGCGAGTTCTAATAATTTTCCCAAGCTCGCCTTCCGCGCCTGCTGAAAATCAGCCGTGAAGAAAAATGGCAGATGGACTGATTCGCAGTCCGGATGCGCGGCGAATTGCGCGACCGCCTTCTCGATCATAATATTCTGGCCGCCGTAGGGGGGAGGGATCTGACCGGCCACCACGATTCTCATTCTTTTCACCAGTCGGAGCTTTTCTTACTTTGCGTAATCTGCCGACTTTTTTTCAAGCAAATCGAAGGTG
This sequence comes from Chthoniobacterales bacterium, assembly GCA_038233435.1. Classification (GTDB taxonomy): domain Bacteria; phylum Verrucomicrobiota; class Verrucomicrobiia; order Chthoniobacterales; family UBA10450; genus JACCTI01. The sequence goes on along the minus strand of JBBSLZ010000069.1, from coordinate 123 downwards.
ACCACGGCATGAAGATTTTAATCACAGGAGGTTCCGGTTTCATTGGCACGAACGCCGTCCCTATTTTGCAGCAGGCAGGCCATGAAATCCTTAACTATTCGCTCCATTCCCCGCTCGATTCCG
>JBBSLZ010000068.1:0-12251 GCA_038233435.1 Chthoniobacterales bacterium | reverse complement strand
GGTTGTCCTTGGCAGTCGCGCGCCGCGTTCACCGCCGCTCAGGATGGGGCCGAGATGAAAGAACTCCGAGCGTTCCTCGCCGCGACCGTCGATTTGCAGGCTGGCTTCCTCGTGCAACGCCTCGATCAAGCCCTCCCGAAAATGCTGGCTGAGCTGCCGGCCGCCGAACGGGCGAGCCTGCGGGAGCGCTTCGACCGCGTCGCCAGCACGGCGCAGGGCTGCTACGCGCTGGTCGATTATGTGAATTTCAAGGGAGAAGGCGTGCTCGACAGCGAGCGCTATCAGGGCCAGGGATGGGGCTTGCTTCAGGTTTTACAAGGGATGACTGGGAACGAGAACGGCCGCACTGCCGCCGCCGCCTTCAGCGCATCGGCACGGCGGGTGCTCACGCAGCGGGTCAAGAATTCGCCCCCGGCCCGCGCGGAAAACCGCTGGCTGGCTGGCTGGTTGACACGGGTCGCCAGCTACGCGCAAAATTGAACCACGTGATCCGTAAGCTCTTACCCATCTTCTCTGTCATCCTGCTCGGCGCTTTCGCGCTGACCGCAGCCGCGCAGAAACCTCGCCCCACCATCTCCCGACCGGGCATTCCCCGGCGTGCCCTGCCGGTTCCCACGGCTGCCGTCCGGGCCACGCCGCCGCCTGTCAAGCAGCCGATGCGCAAAGCCAGCGAGCTGATCAGCCGGCAGGCGCCCATCACGATCAACCAGCCGATTTTCGAGTCCCTCAGTCCGGCTGAAGCTCGCGTCGTCGTTTCCCTTTCAAAACAGCGCGCCTACCTCTTGCGAGGCGACCAGATCGCGATCGACAGCCCCATCTCTTCGGGCAAGCGCGCCGGGACGACGCCGACCGGCAAATTCTCCGTCATGGAGAAAGATAAGGATCATCGCTCCAATGTTTATGGAAACTTCGTCGATCGCTCCGGCCGGGTCGTCCGCGCCGGGGTCAGCCTCAAGATCGATTCCGCGCCGAGCGGCACCCACTATGAAGGCGCCCCGATGACATGGTTCATGCGCCTGACCGGGGATGGCGTAGGCATGCACATCGGCATCCTGCCGGGCTATCCGGCCTCCCATGGCTGCATCCGCATGCCGTCCCAGGCCGCGGCCATGTTTTATAGCCGAGTCAAAATCGGCACGCCCGTCCAGGTGACGCCGTAGCTCGTTTATCTCGTCGAGAGCAGTTGCTCCCGCAGCATTTGGAGCGCGCTCTGCGTGGTCAGATGCTTAAAAGCCAAACGATCCGCTTGAAAACGACGATGCCACACCGTCGTTTCGCCCTCCTGGCCAGCCAGCGCGATGAAAACCGTTCCGACCGGTTTCGCTTCCGGGCCGCCCTCGGGCCCAGCGATGCCCGTGGTCGCCAAGGCAAACGTCGCTCCGGTCTTCCGCAACACTCCTGTCGCCATCGCCGCGGCGACCTCCTCAGTCACCGCTCCGCATCGCTCGATCAAGCTTTCCTCCACGCCCAAAGCAGCCGTTTTCGCCGCATTCGCATAGGTCACGAAGCCAGCCAGGAAGACCGCGGAAGCACCGGTCACGTTCGTCAATCGATGAGCCAGATAGCCGCCCGTGCAGGACTCCGCCACGGCCACGGTTGCGCTCCGCTCGCGTAACATCCGGACGACCACCGCCTCCAGGTCCTCACCTGTGGTGGTAAAAAGAAGCAGCGGAAACGCGGCCCGGACGATCTCGTCCGCCACGGCCAAGGTCCGCGCCGGCCCGATCACGCGCACATCCACTTCCCCCATCCGCGCGCAATAACCCAGCTCCACCTCTGGCAACGCGAGCAACTGCGGCCCGATCGCTTTTTCCACGACTGACTCCCCCACACAAGCCAGACGGAAAATGCGGCTCTTCATCCCCTCACCCGGCGGCGCGATTTTTTCCAGAATCGGCAAGACCGAACTCTGAAACATCGGCTGCAACTCGCGCGGTGGCCCGGGGAGGAGGAACAAGTGCGGCGTCGCCTTGCTGCTCACTGCTTCGAGGTAGAGTCCGGGCGCGGTGCCGTTGACATTCGGGAGCACCACCGCGCCCTTCGGCACCTGGGCCTGGCGCAGAATGCGATCCGTCATCGCAAACCCGCGAGAACGCAGTCGTAGCGTGATCTCGGCCGCCACCTGCGCGTCTTCGTGCAAAGGAAGACCGAGCAGTTCCGCGGCCGCCTCGCGCGTAATGTCATCGGTCGTCGGCCCCAGACCGCCGGTTACGAAAACGATCTCCGCCTCCGCGGACAAAGCCGCCAGCGCCCGGCCGATCGCAGGCCCGTCCGGCACTGTCACCTGACGATCCACTCGCAGGCCGAGCGGAAAAATCTCCTGCGCGATGTAAGTGAGATGGGTATTGAGAACGTGACCGAGGAGAAGCTCCGAGCCGGTATTAAGAACGACAACTTTCATTTGGAGGAAAGCAGGAACGTCGAACGTCGAACGCCGAACGTCCAACGTTGAACCAAAAACGCGCGGATCCACGTCTGGCCGCCGCCCGAGCAATCGTCTGGACGTTCGGCGTTGAACGTTCAGCGTTCGGCGTTCGGCGTTCAGCGTTTTAAGCGCGCAGCGCTTCTCCCCCTAAGCCGCGTCCTTATCCTGCTTCTTCCGAATCAGCGGCACCTTCTTCCCCTCCACCACGGCGCGGTTGATCGTCACCTCCGCGATGTCCTCGCGGCTCGGCACTTCATACATAATATCGAGCATGATCCGCTCCAACATTGAGCGCAGGGCCCGAGCTCCTGTCCCTTTCGTCACCGCCTGCGCCGCCAACGCCCGCAAAGCATCCTTCGTCACGCTCAACCGCACTCCCTCCATCGAGAAAAGCTTGGTGTACTGCTTGATCATCGCGTTCTTCGTCTCGGTCAGAATCATGACCATCTCGTCCTCGGTCAGCGCATCGAGCGCCGTCACCACCGGGAGACGACCGATGAATTCCGGAATCATCCCGAAGCTGAGCAGATCTTCCGGCTCCACATGGCGGACCGCCGTCTTCGCGAGGGCCTCCTCCACCTCCAGATCCGGGCTGTTGAACCCCATCGTGCGCTTGCCGATCCGCTTTTGCACAATTTTATCCAGACCCACAAACGCTCCGCCGCAGATAAACAAAATCTTGTCCGTATTCACCTGGATATACTCCTGGTGCGGATGCTTGCGCCCACCCTGCGGCGGGACGTTGCACGTGCTGCCTTCGAGAATCTTCAGGAGCGCCTGCTGCACCCCTTCGCCGGAGACATCGCGCGTGATGCTCACGTTATCCGTCTTCCGCCCGATCTTATCGATCTCGTCGATGTAAACGATCCCGATCTCCGCCCGCTTCACGTCGTAATCGGCGTTTTGAAGCAACCGCAGAATAATGTTTTCCACGTCCTCGCCCACATAGCCGGCCTCGGTCAGGGTGGTCGCATCGGCGATGCAGAACGGCACGTCGAGAACCCGCGCGAGCGTCTTCGCCAAGAGCGTCTTTCCCGATCCAGTCGGCCCGATTAAAAGAATGTTGCTCTTCTCGATCTCGACGTCGGCAAACGGATCGGGCTGGAAAGCCGCCGAAGAATCCGCCGGCGCCGAACTCTGCAGCACCCGTTTGAAATGATTATGCACCGCCACGGAAAGCGTCTTCTTCGCCGTCTCCTGTCCGATCACATATTGATCGAGCGAATGCCGAATCTCCGCTGGCTTCGGCACCTGGATATTGGAAGACTGCCGCCGCGCGTCCTCCGTCAGCTCCTTATCGAGAATGCTCTTGCAGACGTTGATACAACTGTCGCAAATATAAACGCCCGGGCCTGCAATTAATTTCCGCACCTCCGCGTGGCTCTTGCCACAGAAGGAGCACATTGTGAGGTTCGAAGCGCGGGCCATGGATTTCTCCTTCTGGAGAGCAGGTCTTATTCCTCCACTTTATGGGGGAGAGCCGCCTCCGCGATCGCCGTCGTCCCGCCGGCCGGGGCCGTCCCGTCGACCAATTTGGCCTCCTTGCGGGATTTGATCACTTCATCCACCAGCCCGTATTCCTTCGCTTCCGTAGCCGAAAGGAAATAATCGCGGTCCGAATCAATCTTCACCTTTTCTTCCGGCTGGCCGGTGTGCGACGCCAGGATTCTGATCAGCCGCTTCTTCAGCTTGAACATGTACTCCACCGTCCGCTCCACATCGCTCGCCTGGCCCTGCGCCCCGCCCGAGACCTGGTGGATCATGATGTCGGAGTTCGGCAACGCGTAACGTTTCCCTTTCGTGCCCGCCGCCAGCAGGACCGCGCCCATGCTCGCCGCCATCCCGAGACAATAGGTGGTCACGTCGCAGGTCAAAAACTGCATCGTGTCGTAAATGGCCAGTCCAGAGGTCACCGAGCCGCCGGGCGAATTAATGTAAACGCTAATGTCCTTTTTCCCGTCCTCCATCTGAAGAAAGAGCAACTGTGCGATGACCAGATTCGCGATGTGATCATCAATCGCCGTGCCGATAAACACGATCCGATCCTTCAACAGCCGTGAGTAGATATCGTAGCTGCGTTCCCCGCGTCCGGTCTGCTCCACCACCATCGGCACGAGCACGCCCTGCGACATGTTTTGCGATAAAATTGAATTCGTTAGGGTCATGATTTACTCCGTCGGGGCGCTCGCGCCGGGCGACTTTAATGATGGTTTTATCGTAACATTGGCCTTCAAAAAATCAAGAGTCTTGCCCAGCAGGATCTCTTCCGCGAGGCCATCCAGCCGGTCGTGTTCCTCCAGATCCTTCCGCATTTTATCCACCGGCACATTGTATTGCGCCGCCTGCGCCCGAATCCGCTCGTCCACCTCTTCGTGCTCGACCTTGATCTTCTCCTGCTCCGCGATGCGATGCAGAATGAAATTCGTTTTCAATCGATGCGCCGCCAGCGAGCCCGCGCCTTCGATCAACTCCTTCTCCTTCCCCTTCAACAGCTCATCCGGCACCCCGCGCTCGCGATTCCGGTGCACCAGCTCGTTTAAGGCACGCCGCGTCTCCGCTTTCAAAAGTGTCGGCGGCAAATCGAACGAGATCGCTTCCTGCAAGAACTTCACGATTTGCGCTTCCTTTTCACGCTCGACCCCATCCTCCTTCTCGTGTTCGAGATTGTGCTCCAGGGTGTGGCGCAGATCGGCCAGCGTCTTGTCCTTCATCAGCTTCCCGGCAAACGCATCGTCCAGTTCCGGCAACACCTTCTGCTTGATCTCATTCAAGGTGACCGCGTAATCCGCCTTCTTCCCCGCCAGCTCCGTCACCGGAAAATCCTCCGGAAATTCCACCTGCACACTGCGCGTCTCGCCCGCGTTCATCCCCACCACCTGTTCCACGAAGCGCGGCAGAAAATTATCCGCCGCCACCCGCAGCCAGAACTTCTTCCCGCCGTGCAAATTCTTGCTCGCCTCCGGCACGATCTCGCTGATCGCCACCCCGTCGATCGAGCCATCAAAATCAATCACCGCAAAATCCTCCAACGCCAGCGCGCGCCCGGTCACATCCGTGAAATCCGCCGATTGATCGCGCAACCGCTCCAGCGCGGCGTCCACTTCCTCCGCCCTCACCTCCGCCGACGGCAACTCCACCGGAATGCCCTTGTATTCCGGCAGCGCAAACTCCGGCGCCGTCACCACCGTGGCGCGGAAGCGCATCGAGCGGTCATCGCCAAATTCCACGTCCTCCAGATTCGTCAGCGAGATCACCCGCAACTGCTTCTCCGCAATCGCCTCATGATAACTCTTCGAAACCAGCTTCTTCGTCAGCTCGTCCTGAATCTCCTTCCGAAATTTCCGCTCGATCACCGCCCGCGGCGCTTTCCCCGCGCGGTAACCGGGGATGCGCGCATGCCGCGTGTAATTTCCCGCAATCGCGTCCCACTCCGTCCGCACCTCCTCGGGCGGCAGTTCAATCTGGAGTGTCGCGGTGCTATTCGGCTGCGTTTCGACTTCGACTTTCATGAGCGGAGCGACGGTAGCGGCGCGCCGCGCGATGCGCAAACAAAGCTAGGCTGCCGCGCGCAAACGCACGAGCTATAGCAACGGCGCTGCGTCGCCGTTTCAAGCGTGCTCGGCACGTCCCCGCCCGGCGCCTCGACGCAGCGAGGCGGCTACAGTCCTGCCGCCGGAAAAACGCACTCGCCCCCGATGTAAACGGAGCGCGTCTGCGGGAGCCCGAAGAAATACGCCAGCTCGCGATAATCTTCGCAGTCGAAAATCGAAAAGTTCGCCCGCTTCCCTGCTTCCAGCGATCCGATGGAACCGCCGCGTCCCAAACTGTAAGCCGCATTAATCGTGGCCGCCGTCACGCCCTCCGCGGGCGTCATCCTCATCTGCGTCGCCGCCAGCGAGAGAATCATCGGCATCGAAGGCGTCGGCGAAGAGCCAGGATTAAAATCCGTCGCCAAGACGACTGCGAGACCCGCGTCAATCATCGCCCGCGCTCGCGGATAACGCGTCTTACCCAGCGCATAAACGCTCCCCGGCAGCAACACCGGCTGCACCCTAGCCCTCTGCAAAGCCGCGATGCCATCATCCTCCGTCTGCTCCAGATGATCCGCCGTCGCCGCCGACAACTCCGCCGCCAAATGCGCGCCGCCGGAGTTGCTCAATTGATCCACATGCATTCGCAATCCGAAACCAAGCTTCTGCGCCGCCGACAAAATCCGTCGAGCCGTATCCAAATCGAAATACCCGCGCTCGCAAAAGATGTCGCAATACTCCGCCAGCCGATCAGCCGCTACCGCCGGCAGCATCTCGTTCACCACCAGGTCGGCATATCCGTCTCGATCGTTCGCGTATTCCTCCGGAAACGCATGCGCCCCCAGAAAAGTGGGCACAAACTCAACCGGCGTCTCCGTCCTCAAATCGCGGATCACTCGCAAAATTTTCAGCTCCTCGGCTAACGAGAGGCCATACCCAGACTTTGCCTCCACCGTTGTGGTGCCGCACTGCAGAAACCAGCGCGCATGCTTCAGCGCCTGCGCCTTCAACTCCTCCGCCGTCGCCGCCCGCGTCCTCCGCACCGTGGAACGAATCCCCCCACCAGCCGCCGCGATTTCCTCATAGCTCGCGCCGCGCGCCCGCAGCTCAAACTCATCCACCCGATTTCCGCCAAAAAAGGGATGCGCATGCGCATCCACAAATCCCGGCAAGACTACGCCGCCTCGCGCCTCGACCACTTCCACGTCCGCCGTCACTTCCTTCACGATCTCCGACGCCGGCCCAGTCGCCACAATTACGCCATCGCGAACCAGCATTCCGCCCTTGGAAATGATCGCCAACTCGCCCATCTCCGCCCCCACCCGGGGTCGCGCGGGCCCGGCGAGCGTGACCAACTGCGCAGCGTTGAGAACGGCGAGCGCCTTCACTCTGCCTCAGCCCAATTTAGTCTTCACCAGTTGCATGACGCGCTCAAATTCCGCCGCGCTCTCGGTCCCGACTTTCTCCAACGTCCGCTTCAACTCGGAGACCACTTCGGCGTTCTTCAAGCCACCGAGATTGATGGTCACGTTCATCCCGGCGCCCTCGATGCAGGCGCGGGTGGCGAGCAGACCCACCCCGACGTCGGAAATCGACGCCGGGTTGCCCTGCTCCGCCATCGCGCTCAGGATTTCGTAAGATTTGAACGCCGTGTCCATCACCCGCATCGGGATTTCGGCCGCGTATTGGTTGGCCGATTGAATCGCCGCCGCCCGAGCCGCCTTCTCCTCCGCCGATTCCTTTGGCAGACCAAACGCGTCCATCACCTTGTTGAAGGCTGCCGTATCTTCATCCACCAGGAAGAGCAGCTCATCCTTCAACGCCTGCGCCATCACCGCCCACCCGCTGAAGTAGCTCAGCTTGTCGTCCCATCCCCGCTTGCCCGCGGAAAGATTCGCAACCATTCCGCCTAACGAAACGCCCAGCGCGCCCATCAAGGCCGCCACGGATCCCCCACCCGGCGCGGGCGAATCGCTCAGCGTCTCATTGCAAAACTGCCGCAGATTCATCTTCACGAGCGATTTCTTTGCCGCGGCCGCCATCTTGAACTCGATGATTTTTTCCTGCGGATCGAACGGCTGCACCTCGCTCAAACCCATCGAGCGAATCGCCATCTCAATCAGCTCTTCTTCCGCGGCGCCTTCCGACCACGTTTGTTTCCGCAGATAATGTCTCCCTGCCTCAATCAGGCATTTCTTCGGCAACATCCCGACCACTTCCGAACCCGTCACCCGCAGTCCGCGATTGGTCGCCGACTCCACGCAGGCATCGAATGCGGCGTGCAACGGCGTCTCCTCCAGATTCGTCAGGTTCATCGAGACCTGGGCCATCCCGTATTCCTCCACAAACCAACCGATCGCCTTCACGTGCTTCAATATTCCAGGCACGCGCACCGGCTCGCCGTTCACGTCCAGCACCTTCTTCCCAGTTGGCGTGCCGTCCTCGGTTTTCACGCGGCCATTTGCGCGCACGTCGAACGCCACCGAGGTCGCGCGACGCGTCGCGCGTGTATTGAGATTCACATTGTAGGCGACCAAAAATTCGCGTGCGCCGATCACCGTCGCGCCGGATCGCTCACTAAAAATAGCCGGCCCGAAATCTGGCTTCCACGCCGGCTCCTTGATCTTCTCGAAAAAGCCCTCGTACTCTCCAGCGCGGATGAAGGAGAGATTCGAACGCGCCGGATCGGCCGCGGCTTTCTCGTAAAGGTAAACGGGAATCTCCAGCTCTTCGCCGACGCGCTTCCCGAGCGCGCGCGCACAGGCGATCGCCTCCTCCCAGCTCACGTCGCTCACGGGAATAAACGGGCAAACATCCGTCGCGCCCATCCGCGGATGCGCGCCCGTTTGCTTCCGCATATCGATCAGCTCCGCCGCCTTTTGTATCCCGCGAAACGCCGCCTCCACCGCCGCCTCCGGCGCGCCGGCAAACGTCACCACCGTCCGATTCGTACTCGCGCCCGGATCGACATTCAGGAGCGCGACTCCATCCACCGCTTCAATCGCCGCCGTAATCTGCCGGATGATGTCCAGATCCCGACCTTCGGAAAAATTCGGCACGCACTCAATAATTTTTTGCATAGACTCCGTCGCTTCCGGTCAATTCGCGATCCCACCCACTTCGAGCAATTGCTGAAGGCGCCGTAACGCCTCGCCGATTATCTCGAATTCCCGCTCCACCGCACGGCGGAAAAAGCGATCCCGGGAATATTCGTCCAAACCCTTCCCGCTGGTGTGTTGCAGGATGCTTTCGCCGGCCTCGCGCACATCAAGCAGCAGCTTTTTCGTCTCGACGGTCATAGAGAAGCTGACGGGCAGCAAAGACGGATTCCCGGAAATAGGGGTTGCGAATCGAGCGCTCGGTTATCAAATCCGATGGCCGACCAAAAAGCTTCTCCAAGGCTTGTGCCAGCCCAAAATAATTGTCCGCATACTCAGCGGGTAATTGATCCTCCAGCGCGACCAAAAAATCTAAATCGCTGCGCTCAGGATCGAAGCCCGCGCCCACGGCAGAGCCAAACAGATAAAGCCGTTCCACGCGAAAGCGCTTGCAGATATTCGCAACAGATTCCCGCAGCGGCTCGGCGAGCAAATTCATTGGTCGACCAGTTTAGTGCCAGATCAACCCTTGTCGATGCCGACTCGCCGGGGTCGGCCGCAGTTTGGTTCTCGGCACTATCGCGCGACGCGATGCCGAAGCCGCAGGAACGGTCGTTCCACGCCGAAAAAGAGAACGGCACCGGCCGCGCAGATGCCGGCGTCAACGAGGAAAATACCAAAAGCGGAAGCGAGTGGAATGTTAAGACTGGAACAGAGGTCGACCGCTGCGTGAATCACGAGTTTGTGACTCAAGTAAACGCTATAGGCAACGCTCGCGAGGAAAGCGGCTCCCGGGACTCGGACACACGATAGCGGCAGTCGAGGACTGACCGCGCAGACCAGCAACGTCGCCATACCGAACGCGATGAGTGGAAACAGCCAGACGCAGGCTGCAACCGTAAGGACATCCCTATCGCGAAGATAGAGACCAAGAACGATCGCGAGCAGGCCGGGCAGCCAGAGCCAGGGCGCGCAATTCGCCACCTGCTTCCACCAAGCGGGCCGGAACTTTTCCATGGCCGCAAGCCCTACCCCGAAAACCAGGGGGTCGAGACGAGTCCAGGTCGGATAGTAGATCCACGTTTGAAAACCCCGGAATGAGACCCCTCCATCGCCAAGATTCTGGGAGGCAAGGAAGGCGCGCAATACGATCCCGGCCAACAAGACAGCACCCGAAACAATAAGTCCGGAGCGATTCCAGCGACTGACTGCCATGAGCAGCAACGGCAACGCGAGATAGAATTGGTCCTCGATGGCGAGCGACCATGCATGAGAGAAAGCGGTGCCGCCGCGCAAGCCGATGTTCTGGACGGAAATCAGAAACTTCCAAAGCGGAGCGATTTCCGGAAACTCCCGCCACGAAGGCAGGCAAAAGTAAATCGCCAGGATCACAAAATACGCAGGCATGATCCGAAGCGCCCGGCGTGAATAGAAGCGCGCCAGGTTGATCGTTTCCTTCCGCGCGAGCGGTGCGAGCAGTTGGCCTCCGATCAAGTAGCCGCTCAGCACAAAGAAAAGATCGACTCCAACCCAGCCGAAACGATCCACCCGTCCGGGCAGGACAAAGCCGAAGAGGCCGACGTGATAGACGACGACAATGACGATCGCGAGTGCGCGCAGAAAATCGAGCCCGGGCTGACGCTCACGGTTGGCGAAGCGAGGGTCGATAGCTGCTTCGCTCATCACATCGCGTTAGGCGAAAGCGCAGACTAGTCCCGTGCCTGCGACTCCATCGGCACCTTCACCTCGCTGGAGCGCGCGAATTCAATCGCGCGCGAATAGCCCGCATCGGCGTGGCGGATCACTCCCATGCCTGGATCACTCGTTAGGACGCGTTCCAGCCGACGCCGCGCGCTGTCGGTTCCATCCGCCACCACCACCATTCCGGCGTGTTGCGAATAGCCGATGCCGACTCCGCCGCCGTTATGAATCGAAACCCACGACGCGCCCGCCGCCGTATTGACCAGGGCGTTCAGCAAGGCCCAATCGGCGATCGCATCGCTGCCATCGAGCATGCCTTCGGTTTCGCGATAGGGTGAGGCAACCGAGCCCGTGTCCAAGTGATCGCGCCCGATCACGATCGGCGCCTTCACTTCGCCGCGTTTGACCAGATCATTCATCGCCACGCCGAACTCGGCCCGTTCGCCATAGCCCAGCCAGCAAATCCGGGCCGGGAGACCTTGAAATTGAATTCGCTCCCGCGCCAGTTTCATCCACCGTTTCAGAATCACGTTGTCGGGAAACATCTCGAGCGCGAGCTGATCGGTCCGCGCGATATCGGCAGGATCGCCACTCAGCGCCACCCCGCGGAACGGCCCCTTCCCTGCCCAAAAAAGCGGCCGGATGTACTCCGGCACGAACCCCGGAATCTCGAACGCGTTCTCCACTCCGGCCTTTTGCGCCTGCGTCCGCAGATTATTGCCGTAGTCGAAAGTGATCGCGCCCTTCTTCTGCAACGCCAACATCGCTTCGATGTGGTCCGCCATCGCTTTCATCGAGCGCGCCACGTAGTCGTCGGGATCGGCCGCGCGCAGCTCGAGCGCTTCCGCGAACGTCATTCCATTTGGCACATAACCGTTTAGCGCATCATGCGCGCTCGTCTGGTCCGTCAGCACATCCGGCACGATTCCGCGCCGCACCATTTCGGGCAGCACATCGGCGCAGTTGCCGACCAAGCCGACGGAAAGCGCCGCCTTTTTCTCGCGCGCGGCGTCGATCAACTGCATCGCCTCATCGAGCGAGTGCGCAATCTGATCGCAATACCCGCTCTTCAGCCGCTTCTCGATCCGCGTCGGATCGACATCGATGCCGAGAAACGCCGCGCCCGCCATCGTCGCGGCGAGTGGTTGCGCACCGCCCATGCCGCCCATCCCGCCGGAGACGACAAATTTTCCCTCCAGCGTTCCGCCAAAATGCCGCACCGCCGCCGCGCTGAACGTCTCGAACGTGCCCTGCACGATGCCCTGGCTGCCGATGTAAATCCACGAGCCAGCCGTCATCTGGCCGTACATCGTTAGGCCGAGCTTCTCGAGCCGGTTAAACTCCGGATAATTCGACCACTGCCCGACCAGATTCGAGTTTGCAATCAGGACACGCGGGGCGTCCTCGTGCGTGCGAAAAACGCCCACCGGTTTTCCCGATTGCACGAGCAGTGTCTCGTCGTTTTCGAGTTCACGCAGCGAGCGCACCATCGCATCG
>JBBSLZ010000067.1:0-12298 GCA_038233435.1 Chthoniobacterales bacterium | reverse complement strand
CCAACATGGACGCCCTCCTCGGAACCAAGCCCCCCGCGCCGCCAGCCGCCCCGTCCCCCCGCTCCTAATCCTCCACCCCTCGCCCCAGTCCGTGCCCCCGCGGTTCATCCTCGCCTCCGCCTCCCCGCGCCGCGAACAACTCCTCCTCGAGGCCGGCCTCCGCTTCCGCATCGTCCCACCGCAGACCGATGAGATCGCCAGCCGCGCTCTCACCCTGCGCGAGCTCACCACCGGCAACGCCGCCCGCAAAGCCATCGCCATCGCGCGCCAGCACCCGGGCGATGTCGTCCTCGGAGCCGATACCCTCGTCGCGCTCGACGGCGTCCTCATCGGCAAACCCCCCAGCATGGGTGCCGCCTTTCGCATTCTGCAACGCCTGAGCGGACGCAAACACACCGTCTGCACCGGAGTCTGCCTCGCCTCCCAGGGCGCGCGCAAAACCCGCCACTTCCACGTCCTCTCCCAAGTCCTCTTCCGCCGTCTCGAGCCGCCCGAAATTCGCGCCTACCTGGCCAGGATCGACCCCCTCGACAAAGCCGGCGCCTACGCCGCCCAAGGTGACGGCGCCGAGATCATCGCCCAAATTCGCGGCTCCTACACCAACGTCGTCGGCCTCCCCATGGGCGAAACCTTGCTCGCCCTCCGCCATTTCGGCATCCGCCCGGCCCGCAAATCGTCCTCGTCCTCGATCCCCTCGTCGACGCCACCGACGATTTCCTAAACCCAGGTCTGTTTCCTATTGACGCTCTATAGGAAAGCCTCCACCTTCTCCTACAGGTTATCTATATGAGCAAATCGCCACCCGACTCCGCCTCCGATCTTCTTCAGGGCACGCTCCATCTCCTCGTGCTCAAAGCCCTCGTCGCACAACCGCTCCATGGCCTCGGCGTTTCCAACCGCATCCATCAAATCACCAAAGGCACCTTCGATGTGAAACCCGGCTCACTCTTCCCCGCCCTCCACCGTATGAAAGAGGCCGGCTGGCTCCGCTCCGAGTGGGGCGAATCGGAAAACAACCGGCGCGCCAAATACTATCGCCTCACCGCCGCCGGCAAACGCCAGCTCGAGACCGAGACAGAAGATTGGCGACGGATCTCGCTCGCCATGACCAACGCCCTTCGCGCCGTATGAGACGCATTCTCGCACGCCTCGCCAGTCTGCTCGGCAACCTGCTACGCAAAAAGAAATCGAGCGCGATCTGGCCGACGAACTGGCCTCCTACCTCACGCTCCTCACCGAATCGAAAATGAAGCAAGGCCTGAGCGAACCCGAAGCCCGCCGCGCCGCTCTCCTCGAACTCGGCGGCGTCGAACAAGTGAAAGAACAAGTTCGCGAAATTCGCATGGGCCACTTCCTCGATGAACGCCTGCAAGAGTTCCGCTTTGCCTGCCGCGCCCTCCGCAAAGCACCCGTTTTTTCTGCCACCGTCGCGCTCGTCCTCGCTCTCGGCCTCGGCAGCACCGCGCTCATCTTCACCCTCGTCAATTCCGTCGTGCTGAAAGGCCCGCCGTTCCCGCAGGCCGACCGCCTCTTCCGTTTATGGCAGGATCTGCCGCAAGAGCCGCAAGTGTCATTTTCCCCGCGCGAATTCGACACTTGGTCCAAACAAACCGCCGTCTTCGAAAGCCTCGCCGGCTTCACTGGCAACGGTTTCACCATCACCGGCCTCGGCGAACCCGTCCTGATCATCGGCCAACAGGTCACGACTTCATTTTTTCCAACCCTCGGTACCACGCCCGCGCTCGGCCGCGTCTTCCTCGAAGAAGAAAGCAAAGCCGGCCACGACCGCGCCGTCATCCTCAGCCATGCCCTCTGGCGGGATAAATTCAATCAACGCCGCGATGTCCTCGGCGAAGCGCTGATGATGAACGGCGAGCCTTACACCATCGTCGGCGTCATGCCGGAAACGTTCGGCTTTCCCCGGCACGATGTCCGGCTCTGGGTGCCGGCCGCGTTGGACGGTCCCCTCTTTCAGGAACAATTGGACGCGCATCTGCTCCGCGTCCTCGGACGCCTCAAGCCCGGCATCACGGCGGAGCGTTTGGGCGCCGAACTCGACCTCCTCGGCACGCGGGTCAACGCCCCCGGCGACGACACCGTCCGCCGCTTTCAAGCGCTCAACCTGCGCGAATTCATGTCGCAAGAACTGCGCCGACCACTGCTCATCCTCCTCGGCGCCGTCGCCTTCCTTCTCCTCATCGCCTGCGCCAACGTCGCCAACCTCATGCTCGCCCGTGCCAGCGCACGCCAGCAGGAGATGGCCATCCGCACCGCGCTGGGAGCCAGTCGGGGCAAATTAATCGCGCAATGGCTAACCGAAGCCGCCCTCCTTTCCTTCGTCGGCGGCGCGCTCGGGATCGCTCTCGCCGCGTGGGGGCTCGATTTGCTAAGAGCGTTCGCGGCCGAAAATCTACCCGAATTGCTCAACGCCCGTCTCGATGGCTCGACGCTCGCGTTTGTCATCGCCGCCGCCATCGCATCCGCGCTTTTCTTCGGCCTCGGCCCAGCTTTGGCTGCTTCCCGCACGAAGGCCACAGATGCCCTGAAAGGCGCCACCCGATCCTCCGCCAGCGCCGGCGCGGAGCGGACACGCCAGGCCCTCGTCTTCACCGAGGTGGCGCTCGCCTGCGTCCTGTTGATCGGCTGCGCCTTGATGTTGCGCAGCTTCGTCGCGCTCATCCACACCAGCCCCGGCTTCCGCTCCGCGAATGTGATTAACGCCGACACCAGCCTTTCCGAAGAACGCTACCCCGAGTCGGGCGCCATGATCCGCTTCTACCGCGAAGCACTCCGGCAAATCGAAACCCTCCCTGGCGTGGAAAGCGCCGGCGCCATCACGCATCTTCCCTTCGGCGGCAATAGTTGGGGTAATGGCTACGAAGTCGAAGGCCGGCCCGCGCCCACCAGCGTCACCTACACCGCGCAAATCCGGCCGGCCAGCCCGGGCTACTTTTCCACTCTCAGCCTTCCGCTCAAAAAGGGCCGCGCCTTCACCGCGCAGGACAATGAAAGCGCGCCCGGCGTCGCCATTGTCAACGAAGTCCTCGCCCAACGCTTCTGGCCTCACGAAAGCCCACTCGGCCGTCGCCTGCGTTATGGCGGCGATTGGCTCGAGATCATCGGCGTCTGCGGCAACCTCAAACACGCCCAGCTCGATGGCGAACCGGACGCCGAAATCTACGTCCCTTATCCGCAGGTGCCCGCGGGAGCGCTGACCTTCGTCGGGCGGAACCTGTATTTCGTCGTCCGCTCCGCGCAACCGGCCGCGATCGCGCCCCAGGTCCGCGGCCTCCTGCAAACCCTCGACCCAGCCATGGTCGTAAAAATCAACACCATGGACGCGCTCATCAGCGAATCCGTCGCCCAACCGCGCTTCCGCACCTGGCTCATCGCCATCGTCTCCGCCTTCGCCCTCATCCTGGCCTGCCTCGGCATCTATGGCCTGATCGCGTATCTCGTCACGCAACGCTACCGCGAGATCGGCATCCGCCTCGCCCTTGGCGCCACGCGCACCGACATCCTCCGGCTCGTCCTCGGTCGCACCTTGAAACTCACCGGCGCCGGCGTCGCCGCCGGGCTGCTGATCGCCTTCTTCCTCACCCGCTTCCTCAACTCCCTCTTGTTCGGCGTCGCCACGCACGACCTCGCCACCTTCATCGCCGTCCCCGTGGCTTTGATCGGCATCGCCGTGCTCGCCGGCTATCTGCCGGCCCGCCGCGCCACGCGCATCAATCCCGTCACGTCCTTGCGCTACGAGTAATTCGCGGCCGGAGGGTAATAAAATATCCAGCTTGTTCCCGTCCGGATCCCGCGCCCGCAGATCGACGAGATCAAAAGAACGCCTTTTCACTTCCCTCGATTCTCCCGCCGAATCATCAATTTCAACCCCGACTAGGTCGCGTCCACCGCGCACACCTGCACATCCACCAACCCGAGCGGCAACGCCTCCGCCCGGATCACGTCCTCCGTGATATCGGTCAACCCTTTCGACGTCTTCTTCGGCCACGAAATCCAGAGAATACCCGCGTCGTCCAGCTTCACCCGCAGCTCGTGCAGCCGCTTCGCCAAGCGGCCCGCTCTTTCACAAAGAGATGCACAAACTGCGCGCCGGCCCTCAGCCGGTTCACGATCGTCACACCTTCCGGCAAGCCCGGCAGCAACGCACCATAATCGTCCGGCGCCTTCAGCACCACCAAGCACTCGTTAGGCCGCACCCCCAGCTTCCCGCACCAACGGCGTGCCCGAATATCCGCTCCCAGCGTTGTCCGCCTTCACTTCGGCGCGAGGGCGCGCCGTCTCCGGGAACTGCCACCGCGCCGCCGGACGCGATGGAGCCGGCCCGCCCCCGGGCCGAACGCTCATCCGCTTGGAACTCTTCGACATCGTGCCCCGTTATCGATACCCTGCAGCCGTCTTGAATTTCAAGCCCGATCGCCTCGTCCTCCTCGTCGCCATCCTCCTCGCGCTCCCCGCCTGCCAGCAAAAAACCGATGCCGTCTCCGGCACCATCGAAGTCGATGAAGTCCACGTCGCCCCGCGCATGGGCGGCCGCGTCGAAAAAATCTTCGCCCGCGAAGGCGACCGCCTCCAGCCCGGCCACGTCATCGTCCAGCTCGACGCCGCCGAATTGCCCGCCCAGCGCGATCTCGCCCAGGCCCAGGTCGACGCCGCCAGCCGCGACGTCGAGGCGCAACAAGCCCAGCTCAAATTCATGCGCGCCGACGCCAAGCGACAGCAGGAATTACTACGCAGCCAGACCGTTTCACCGAACGAAGCCGAGCGCGCCACCAGCGTCGCCAACGCCCAGGAAAAAGCGATCGAGGCCGCGCAAATGCGCGTCACCCAGGCCAAAGCCAACCTCGCCCAGATCGAGACTCAGCTGAACGAAATGAAAGTTCTCGCTCCCAGCGAAAGCGTCCTCGAAGTCCTGAGCGTCAAAGTCGGCGACGTCGTCGCGCCCAACCGCGAAGTCGCCACCCTCATCCTCCCCAGCTACCTCTGGGTCCGCGTCTACGTTCCCGAGCCGTGGCTCGGCCACATCAAAATCGGCGACCAGGTCCGCGTCCGTACCGACTCCTTCAGCCAGGAGGAATTCCGCGGCGTGGTTGAACAAATCAACCGCCAGGCCGAGTTCACTCCGCGCAACGTCCAGACGGTCGAAGACCGCATCCGCCAGGTCTTCGGCGTCAAAATCCGCCTCGAAAACCACGGGGACAAACTGCGCGCCGGCATGTCCGCCGACGTGATTTTCCCCCACGTCCCCCGGTAGCGCATGCGTCCCGCTTGCCGCTTCCAGAAACACACCACGAAATCGGTCGCATGACCACGAGCGAAACAATGATCGAGTGCGACGGCCTAACGAAGCGTTTCGGCCACTTCACCGCCGTCGATCGCGTCAGCTTCGCGGTCGAGAAAGGCTCCATCTTCGGTTTCCTCGGCCCGAATGGCTCCGGTAAATCCACCGTCATCCGCATGCTCTGCGGCATCCTGGAACCAACCGAAGGCACCGCCCGCATCGGCGGCCGCGATGTCCTCCACGACGACGACGAGATCAAAGAAATGATCGGCTACATGTCGCAGAAATTCTCCCTCTACGACGAGCTGACCGTGAACGAAAACCTCATCTTCTCCGGCAAACTCTACGGCCTCAGCGGCCGGGCCTTAAAACAGCGCCGCGACGAACTCATCGCCACCACCCACCTCGAGCCCTATCTCGACCGCCGCGCCGCTCTCCTCTCCGGTGGCTGGCGCCAGCGCCTCGCCATGGCCTGCGCGCTCATGCACAAACCCACCGTCCTCTTTCTCGACGAACCCACCGCCGGCATCGACCCCGTCGCCCGCCGCGAACTCTGGGATCTCCTCTTCGAATTTGCCAGCCAAGGCATGACCCTCTTCGTCACCACCCATTACATGGACGAAGCCGAACGCTGCTCCCACGTCGGCTACATCTACATGGCGCGCCTCATCGTCTGCGGCGAACCCGACGACCTCAAACGCATGCCCGAGGTCAACCCGCCCGGCACCCGCCGCCTCGACATCACCTGCGACCACGTCACCACCGGCCTGCAAGCCATGCGCCAGCTCGAAGGCGTGGAAAACGCCACCGTTTTCGGCCAATCCATGCACCTCCTCGTCCAGCAAAGCCTCACCGAAGCCACCATCGCAAAGAAGCTGCAAACCGTCGGTATCACCAATCCCGAGATTCACCAGATCGGCCCGTCGCTCGAAGACGTCTTCGTTTCCCTAACGAACAAAGAAACCGAGGCAGCGCGCCCCGCCGCCGCATGATCCCTTTGATGAACAGAAACCCCTCTCCATGAGCCGTCCCTTCCGCGGCCTCGGCGCCATCCTCTTCAAAGAATCGATCAGCGTCCTGCGCGACCCGATCACGCTCTTCTTCATGCTCTTCCCCCCGCTCGTCGAGATGATCGCCTTCGGCTACGCCCTCGATAACGACGTCAAGCATATGCCCATGGTGGTGCTCAACGAAGACCGCACCGTCGAGAGCCGCCAACTCATCGACCGCTTCGTCAACACCGAGACCTTCCGCTTCGTCGGCGAAGTCGAAAACGTCGCGCAAATGGCCAGCCAAATCCGCAAAGGCGACGCCTACGTCGGCCTGCAAATCCCGCCCCACTTCACCCGCGACCTCCGCAACGGCAACCCCGCGCAAATCCAGATGTTGATCGACGGCTCCAACTCCACCACCGCCCTGCAAGCCCTCAACACCGCCACCGCCCTCACCCTCTCCGATTCGCTCAAGCGCCTCATGCGCGAAAACGGCCTCCGCCATCTCCCCATCGAAGTCCGCCCCCAGATGCTCTACAACCCAACGATGCGGAGCCCGAACTTCTTCGTTCCCGGCGTCATCGGCATCGTCCTCCAGATCGGCACCACCTTCGCCACCGCCATGGCCGTCGTCCGCGAAAAAGAGAAAGGCACCCTCGAGCAACTACTCGTTAGTCCGCTCAGCAGTTGGGGCCTCATGCTCGGTAAATTGATTCCCTACCTCGTCCTCGGCATGACCATGGCCATCCTCCTCTTCGCCATCATGCGCTTCGTCTTCTTCGTCCCCATCGCCGGCAGCGTCCTAGCCATGCTCGGCGCCACCGTGGTCTACGTCTTCGCCCTCCTCAGCCTCGGCCTCCTCGTCGCCACCAAAGCCACCAACCAGATGCAAGCTCTGCAAATGTCGATGGCCTTCATCCTGCCGAGCGTCTTCTTCTCCGGCTTCATCTTCCCGCGCGAGACCATGCCGGCCATCTTCTACTGGCTCGGCGCGCTCCTGCCGACCACGTATTACATCGCCCTCATGCGCGCCATCATCCTGCGCGGCGCCCATTTCCTCGAGTATTGGCAAACCCTCGTCACCATGACCGCCATGGCGATTGCACTTTTCTCCGTCTGCGCCCTCCGCTTTCGCAAGAAAATCGGGTAAGCGAGCAACGCCCCCAGCCCAGCTTCAGTGACAGACGCGCCCGTAGCACAGGCGTCCCGCCTGTGCGGACACCGGGCATCTTGCCCGGTGATTCTACCGTTGGCTCAAGCCAAAACTTGCCTTCCGTGTTACCCTTCGGTTCGCTCATGGAAATCATCCCACGCTCGCCCAACATGCCCTCCGGCCTCCAGATCAAGCCCTTACGCCTGATCCTCGGCGTCATCGGCACCCTCGGCCTCGTCGTCACCGTCTTCTCCCTCCTCTTCGGTTTCAGCTCCATCCCCACCAACTCCGTCGGCGTGAAACTCCGCTTCGGCGCCTACAGCAAAACGGTCGAGCCCGGCCTCGCCTACGCCATTCCATACGTCGACGAAATCATCGTCGTCCCCACCCAGCGCCTTCTGAAACTCGAGTTCGGCTTCGCCACCCGCAGCTCCACCAATGAATTCCAGGGCGACGACAGCCCCGAAGACACCGAGACCATGATCACCGGCGACCTCAACACCGCCCTCGTCCCTTGGGTCGTCCAATACCGGATCACCGACCCGAAAGCCTACCTCTTCGGCGCCCGCGAGCCGGAGCAAACCCTCCGCGACGTCTCCGAAAGCGTCATGCGAGAAGTCATCGGCGACCGCACCGTCGATGAAGTCCTCACCATCGGCCGCCACGACATCGAGACCGCCAGCCTCGAGCGCCTCGCCACCCTCTCGGCCGAGTACGGCCTCGGCCTCCAGATCCAACAAGTCCAGCTCTCCACCGTCCGCCCGCCCCCCGTCGTCCAGGCCGCCTTCAACGAAGTCAACCAGGCCCAACAGGAGAAACAAACCGCCATCAACCAGGCCTGGGCCGTCTATAACGACGCCGTCCCGAACGCCCGCGGCCAGGCCAAAGGCCGCGAAAAACAAGCCGAAGCCTACGCCTTCCGCCGCATCAACCAGGCCAAAGGCGAAGCCGAAAAATTCACCCTCCTCCTCACCGAATACACCAAAGCGCCCGAAGTCACCCGCCGCCGCCTCTACCTCGAAGCCATGGAAGCCATCATGCCCTCCCTCAGCAAAAAAGTCATCGTCGACGACAGCATCAAAGGCATCCTCCAGACCCTCCCGCTCGGCCAGCCCGGCGAAACCCCCTCCCCTCGCTAATCCATGGCCACCCACCTAAATTCCTACGTCGCCCCCACACCCATCCGCTTCCTCCAGAGCAACGTCATGCTCGTCATCGGGCTCATCGTCGTTTTCACCGGTTTAAAATGGGGCGCCCTCCTCTTCGTCGTCCACCAATACGAAACCGTCATCGTCACCCGCTTCGGCAAAGCCATCCGCACCGACGAGACCCCGGGCCTCAAGATGAAGATCCCCTTCATCGATAAACTCCACCGCTTCGACAACCGCATCCTCGCCTGGGACGGCCCCCCCACCGAGTGCCCCACCAAAGACAAGCTCTACATCATCGTCGACTCCTTCGCCCGCTGGCGCATCAGCGATCCCCTCCTCTACTACAACCGCCTCAACGACGAACGCAGCGCCCTCTCCCGCCTCGACGACATCCTCGGCAGCGAAACCCGCACCGCCGTCGCCGCCCACGACCTCGTCGAAATCATCCGCGTCACCAAAGGCCGCGTCCCCTTGCGCGATGAAGAGATGGAACAAAGCGGCACCATCCTCCCGAGCACCATCCCCGACATCCAACTCGGCCGCCTCGAAATCGAGCGCCAGATCAACGAACGCGCGCGTCAGAAAATCGCGGATTTCGGAATCGAGCTCCTCGATCAGCGTTTCAAGCGGAGCAAGTACAACCCAGACGTCGCGGCGAAAATCAACGAGCGCATGTCCAGCGAGCGCCACCAGATCGCCGCCCGCTTCCGTTCCGAAGGCAAAGGCGAAGCCGCTAACATCAACGGCCAAAAAGAAAGCGAAGTCGCCAGCATCACCTCCACCGCCCAGCGCGGCGCGCTCAAGATCGAAGGCGAAGCCGACGCCGAAGCCGCCCGCATCTACACCGCCGCCTTCGGCACCCCGCAAGCGCAAGACCTCTACCTCTTCAAACGCAGCCTGGAAGTCGCCCGAGCCGCCTTCCAAACCGACACCACGGCCGTCATCTCCACCAGCAGCGACCTCGGTAAAATCCTAAAAACGATGAGCGAAACCGTCGCCGCTCCCGCCCCCCGTCCGCCGACGCCATAGCGCAAAGGCTCGGCCCCTCGTGCCCCTCGTCGTCCTCGTTCCGTCGGCCAACTCCCCCCCGTAGCACATGCGTCTCGCTTGTGCGGACAGCGGGCGTCGCCCGCTGAATCCTCCGATCCGGGGGAACCCAGGTCCCAGCCCTGGAAGACAGCCCGTGGCCAACACCCGCTACCCATGCCGCGGTTTGAATGCAAAATTCCGTCAAAATGCAGCGCATCTGGACCATCGGCCACTCCACCCGCCCCCTCGAAGCCTTCCTCGCCCTCCTCGAAACCCACCGCATCAAACTCCTCGCCGACGTCCGCCTCCTCCCCGGCTCGAGGCGCCATCCGCACTTCAACCGTGAACCCCTCGCCGCCTCTCTCGCCGAACACCAGATCACCTACGCCCACTTCCCCGAACTCGGCGGCCGCCGCAAAACCCGTCCCGATTCGCCTCACACCGCCTGGCGCAATCTCTCTTTCCGCGGCTACGCCGACCACATGGAGACCGAAGAATTCGGCCGCGGGATCGCACGCCTGACCGACCTCACAGACACTACCGGCCCCGCCGCCCTCATGTGCGCCGAAGCCGTCTGGTGGAGCTGCCACCGCTCCCTCATCTCCGATTACCTAAAAGCACGCGGCATCGAAGTCCTCCACATTCTCGACCCCGCCGCCCAAATCATCGAAGGCCGCCTCAGCTACGAGGAGCCCAAGTTGCTCTAAACCGCCAAACAACCAACCCCCCTCCTCCCCGCGATTCCAGAGCACCACCTCCGATTACCTTACCCGCACCGCCGGGGTCGGTTACCTCTGGAGTTCCATCATCCTCTTCGCCGGCGTCCTCGCCATCCTCGCGGTTTGGTATTTCGCCCTCGGCTCCGTCAACGTAAACCACATCACCAACCGCAAAGCCGAGACCTTCTACTGGCTCACCATCCTCGTCTCGAACACCCTCGGCACCGCGCTCGGCGATTGCCTGGCCGATAACACCCCGCTCGGTTACGAAGGCGGCGCGCTCGTCTTCGGCGGCATCCTCGCCCTCCTCGCCGCGCTCTATTTTTGGACCAATGCCTCCCACGTCCTCCTCTTCTGGGCCGCCTTCATCCTCACGCGACCCCTCGGAGCCACCCTGGGCGACATCCTGACCAAGCCGGTCGACCACGGCGGCCTGAATCTCGGCCGCTTCGCCTCCTCCGGCGTCCTCCTCATGTTCATGATCGTCTGCATCCTCTTCACCTCGAACAAATCCGAAGAGGCCCCGAAAGAAGCCTAACGAACTAAGGCGGCCGCCAAGGAGGGGCGCTCCTTGTGGCTTGAGTAACCGGCCCGCACCCGCCCATACTCCGCCCGATGCTCCCCAGTTCCCCGCCCACCAAAGGCCTCTGGAAAATCATCGGCGCCGCCTCCGCCGGCACCCTCATCGAGTGGTACGACTTCTACCTCTTCGGCAGCCTGGCCACCATCATCTCCAAGCAGTTCTTCCCGCCCGATCATCCCACCGCTGCTTTCCTTTCCACTCTCGCCGTCTTCGCTACCGGTTTCATCGTCCGTCCCTTTGGCGCACTGGTCTTTGGTCGCTTAGGCGATCGCGTCGGCCGGAAATACACTTTTCTCGTCACCCTGCTCCTGATGGGCGGCTCCACCTTCGCGATTGGCCTTCTCCCCACCTACCAAACCATCGGTGTCTTCGCGCCGATCCTCCTCGTGCTCCTGCGTTTACTCCAAGGCCTCTCCGTCGGAGGCGAATTCGGAGGCGCGGCCACCTACGTGGCGGAGCATTCGCCCGATCCGCAACGCGGCTTCTACACCGGCTGGATTCAAACCACTGCCACGCTCGGATTGCTCATGTCGCTGGGCGTCATCCTCGCTACCCAACACCAACTCGGTGCAGTCGATTTCGCGGCCTGGGGTTGGCGCGTGCCGTTCCTCTGCTCCGTCCTCCTCGTGGCGCTTTCCTATTACATCCGCGCGCGCATGTCCGAGTCGCCGCTCTTCATTGCCGCCAAATCAGCCGGCAAACTTTCCGCCAGCCCGCTCCGCGAAAGTTTCCTCGAAAAAGCGAACCTGCGCCTCGGCCTCATCGCGCTTTTCGGCGCTGTCGCCGGCCATGGTGTCGTCTGGTACACCGGACAGTTCTACGCCCTCTTCTTCCTCCAAAAAGTGGCGCACGTGGAGTTCGCCACCAGCAATGTGATCCTCGCCTGCTCCCTCGTCCTCACCACGCCCTTCTACGTCGTCTTCGGCGCGCTCTCCGATCGCATCGGCCGCAAGCCCGTCATGCTCGCCGGTTGCGCCCTCGCCGCGATTTTTTTCCTCCCGGTTTACCACGCCATCCTCCATTTCTCCGCGCCGCTCAATGTCCCCGTCCTGATCGCGCTCGTCTCCTTCCAAATGCTCTTCGGCACCATGACCTACGGCCCGCTCGCCGCCTTCCTGGTGGAACTTTTCCCCACGCGAATCCGTTACACCGCCATGTCGCTCCCGTATCATCTCGGCATCGGCGTCCTCGGCGGCCTCACGCCCTTGATTGCGTCCTCCCTCGTCGCCCAAACCGGCAACAACTATATGGGCCTCGCGTATCCCATCATCGTCGCCTTGATCACAGTTGTCGTCGGCGTCGCCTTCATCCGCGAAAAACGCGGCGTGCGGCTGGATCGCATTACATAGGCACCCAAGGCCGGTTGCCGATTCCT
>JBBSLZ010000066.1:0-12519 GCA_038233435.1 Chthoniobacterales bacterium | reverse complement strand
GCCAGGTGCGATTCGAGCCTGGTCAACTCCTCCGAGACATCCGAGCGGTCGGCGAAGAGCGCCACCTCCTTGAGCAGGCGATCGTCGTCCACTTCCAGGTCGAGCCCGGCTTTCTGGATGCGCTCCAAGAGCGCGCCCCGGTATTTTTTCACCACCTCGGGGAAGAGAACGCTCACCTCTTGAATCGCGGCGCGGATGGTGGCGAGACGCACCCGCAAATCTTCCGCCAGATGTTGCCCCTCGCAGGTGCGCATCTTGATCAGCTCGGCCAGGGCCGCCGTCAACGCCTGCTCGATTCCTGGCCACGCCGCCGCGGCCTCGATTTTTTCACCGGTTAGGCGGAGCACGCCCGGCGCCGCCAGAATCGAACCGATGGTGATCTCGCCAGGCGCCCCCAGCTCAGTCTGCAACGCGCGCATCGCCTCGTGGTAAGAACGCGCCAAAGAAGTATCGAGCGCCAGTTTGCGAGAGCCATCGGCGCCTTGTTCGCATGCCACCAACACGTTCGTGCGGCCACGCGAAAGCTGTTCATTGATCGTCTGCCGGATGCGCGGCTCCAGCTCGGCAAAATCGCGCGGCAGATTGATCACGAGATCGCTTTGCTTTCGGTTCACGGAATTCAGCTCGACACTGATCTTCACGCCATCGTGGTCGGCCTCACCGCGGCCGTAGCCGGTCATGCTTCTCATTTATAAATCAAAATGGGCGGCCGCTTGCGCCACATCTTTGTCGCCCCGTCCGGAACAATTCACGATCACGATTTTATCCGCCGCCAGGGTGGGCGCCAGCTTCATGACGTGCGCGATGGCGTGCGCGGTCTCGAGCGCTGGAATGATGCCTTCCACTTCCGCCAGGGTCCGGAAAGCGGCCAGCGCTTCCGCGTCGGTCGCGTAGTCGTATTCAATCCGGCCCGCATCGCGCAGGTAACTGTGCTCCGGTCCGATCGCGGCATAATCGAGCCCGGCGGAAACGGAATGAGTCAGCTCGATCTGGCCGTCCGCATTCGTCAGCACGAAAGTCTTCGTCCCTTGCAGCACGCCCAATTTCCCGCCGTGAAAACGCGCCGCGTGTTTCCCTGTCTCAATCCCTTCGCCGCCCGCTTCCACCCCGATCATCCGCACGCCTTCGTCTTCCAGGAAAGGATGAAACAAGCCGATCGCGTTACTCCCGCCTCCCACGCAAGCGATCAGCACATCCGGCAGGCGGCCGGCCCGGGCCAGAATCTGCCGGCGCGCCTCCAGCCCGATGACGCGATGAAAATCCCGCACCATCATCGGATACGGATGCGAGCCGAGCGCGGAGCCGAGGATGTAGTGCGTGTTGCGCACATTCGTCACCCAATCGCGCATCGCCTCGTTAATCGCTTCCTTCAGCGTGGCCTGCCCCGCGGTCACCGCGACCACCTTCGCCCCCAGGAAACGCATCCGCGCCACGTTCAGCGATTGCCGCTCCATATCGACCGCGCCCATGTAAATGATGCACTCGCAGCCAAAGCGCGCCGCCACCGTGGCGGTGGCGACACCATGCTGGCCGGCGCCCGTCTCCGCGATGATGCGCCGCTTGCCCATCCGGCGGGCGAGCAGGATCTGGCCGAGCGCGTTATTGATCTTGTGCGCGCCGGTGTGGAGCAGATCCTCGCGCTTCAGAAAAACCTGCGCGCCGCCGAGTTGATTCGTTAGGCGTTCGGCCAGGTAGAGCGGAGTGGGCCTACCCGCGAAGTCGCCCAGCAATTCGTCCAGTTCCCGCTGGAAAGCCGGATCACGCTGCGCGCGCCCGTATTCCGCAGTCAGTTCTTCGAGCGCGGACATGAGCGTCTCGGGGACAAACATTCCGCCATAAGGCCCGAAGTGGCCGCGAGCGTCTGGCATGGTTTCAAGCGTCGGCATAAAGGGACGTTCAGGTTAGAGCCTCTCCTCCACTTTTGCGCGCACCAAATGTGGGCGCCCTGCGGCGTTCCTGGCTGGCGCGTGCCTTTCCCACATCCAGGGGCAGTGGACAAGGCGTATCCTCTCCACGATAACCAAACGCGCCCATGCCCGACCACACCCTCACTGGTAATATCCAGACTCACCGCGCTTTCCGTTCCAAGGTGCTGGGCAACAGCCGCGACGTGCTTGTTTATCTGCCGCTTGGTTATCGGCGCACGCGCAGTCGGCGTTACCCGGTGCTCTACCTCCAGGACGGGCAAAATGTCTTCGACGCGGCCACTGCTTTCGGCGGCACCGAATGGGGCGTGGACGAAACCGCGCAACGTCTGGTCGAGCAAAACCTGATCGAACCCACCATCATCGTGGCCGTCGCCAACACCGGCCCGGATCGCACCCACGAATACGCGCCCACCCGCGGCCGGCTCGAAAGCGGCAAGCGGAAGCGGAGCAAAGGTCGCCTCCGCCAATACGGAAAATTTTTGATCGAGGAGTTGAAACCCTTCATCGACGAGCGCTACCGCACTTTGCCCGAGGCCGACTCGACCGGCCTCGGCGGATCGTCGCTGGGCGGGCTGGCCACGCTCATCCTTGGCCTTTGGTTTCCGCACGTCTTCCGCCGGCTCGCCGTCCTCTCGCCCTCCATCTGGTGGGATGACTGCGTGATCTATAAACTGGTCGAAGAACTCGACGAAGAAGCGCCGCCGCCGCTCAAGATCTGGCTCGACACCGGCACGCATGAGGAAGGTTGGGAACGCGTCGCCGTCTTGCGCGATAAGCTGGTCGAGAAAGGCTGGCGTTTGTATGACGACTTGCAATACCTCGAGGTCGAAGGCGCCGAGCATTCTGAATACGCCTGGGGCCAGCGCTTCGACGATGTCCTCCGTTACCTCTTTCCTTCCTCTCCTCCTGCGACCGTGCTCGCCCCGCGCCGACAAGTAAAGCCGCCCGTCCTGGCTCCCGTCCCTGCCGGAGCGTGAGAAGAGCGGCCCTCTCGACGAGGGCCGGATTCGGGATGAGATTGCATTCCTGGGCTCACTTCAAGAAGCTGGCCGGATGACGGCCCACTCTCCCCGGCGCAGCACTTCTCATCTCCTCCCGCTCAGCTCTCTCGGCGCACTGCTTCTGGTCGCAATCTGCCACACCGCTCCGCTGGCGCAGGCCGCTCCTCCTCCGTCCGGCGATATCTATTCATTCCCTGGGCAGATCGAAAGCGTGGACTCCGCCAGCGGGACTTTCCGGTTCCGGGTCCAACGGCGCGTTTACTTGCTCAAAATCACCCCCGAGACCACCTACGCACTGGACGGAAAGCCGCGGAAGATTGTTCTCCTCCAGCCGGGCCAGACCGCGGATGTGACGATGCGAGTCTCTCCGGATGGACGCGGCACCGTCTCTTCCATCTACCTAAAGTCGGCGGGCTCGAACGCCGTTCAGATCGGCCAGTCGAACCCGTTTGGATTACCCAGCGCGGTCGTCATGTCACTCTTCGCCGCCACCACTCCAGGCGGGAAGACTTTGTCCGCCCCGCAATTGGCACCTCTCGTCCTTTACTCCACCTGGCCCCAGGAAGGCATCTTAACCCTCGGACAATACCATCTTAAAATGGGCGTCTTTATTCTCGCCGTGCGGGACGACGGCACCGTCTCAAAAGTGGAAACGCTGCAATCGATCGGACATCGGGGGATGGATGGAGATGTCATCCGGGCTTTGAAGAAATGGCGCTTCCGTCCCGGCTCGGTGAACGAGGTTCGCGTGCCTGCGTATTACTCGCGCACGCGCTAGCTCGACCAAACGCCAGCTTCGGAACCGGCGCTGCGACCGCGATGCGATCAGGCCTCTGCGAACTTGCCCATGCCCCGGAATTTTTTGTAACGCTGCTTCAGCAAGTCCTCCACCTTGAGCGCGCTCAATCGCTCCAAATTTCGCCGCAGCGCCGCCCCCAGATGCGCTGCCGCCATATCATGATCGCGGTGCGCGCCGCCTTCCGGTTCCGGCACCACCTCGTCCACTACCCCCAGCTTGACCAGATCGTCCGCGGTTAGTTTGAGCGCTTCCGCGGCTTCGGCGGCGTGGCGCCGGTCTTTCCAGAGAATCGCCGAGCAAGCTTCCGGACTGATCACCGAATAATAGGCGTGCTCCAGCACCATCACCGCATCCGCCACGCCCACCCCCAGCGCGCCGCCCGATCCTCCCTCCCCGATCACTACCGCCACGATCGGAACCCGCAAGATCATCATCTCACGCAAATTGACCGCGATCGCCTCCGCGATGTGACGCTCCTCCGAGCCCACGCCTGGATACGCGCCCGGCGTATCGATTAAACACACGATCGGCAGTCCGAACTTCTCCGCTAGCCGCATCACCCGGAGCGCCTTCCGGTAGCCTTCCGGATAGGCGCAGCCGAAATTCCGGAGCACATTTTCCTTCGTGTTCCGGCCTTTTTGCTGGGTGATCACCGCGCACCGCCAGGGACCGATCCTAGCCAGCCCGCACGGCATCGCGCGGTCGTCGCCGAAGACGCGATCGCCGTGCAGCTCCACCCAATCAGTGAAGCAGCGCGCGACGTAGTCAAGCGCAAAAGGTCGCTGCACATGACGCGCGATCTGGACCCGTTGCCAGGCGGTCAGATGGTCATAAATCTCCCGTCGCGTCTCGCGGATCTTGGATTCCATCGACTCCACTTCCGCCTCAAAATCGAGCGCATTCTCGTCGGAATGACTCTTCAATTCCTGGAGCCGCCGTTGCAGCTCCAGAATCGGCTTTTCGAATTCAAGCGGATGAACGTCCATTTTCCTTAATCGGTAATGGTGACAGCGGTCTTGCCATTGACAAGGCCGCTCAATTCTTCCACGTCCGCCTGCGCCATCCCGAGCCCATTCGGCGGCGGCGGCACTCCGCCCGGTTCCGGGTTCTCCGGGGTGGCTTGGGTAAAAAGGATGTAACCGCTCGTCGCCAGCCGAATCCAGCGCGCGCTCCCGATGTATTCCCGCGTCCCGAAGCCGACCCGCTTGCCATCGCGCCAGGCCATGATCTCCGCCACCCGGCTAGTGATGCGGGGCGGTTGCTTCGGGTTCAATTTCACGCTCCGCGCGCGATAGCGCTTAAAAAAAGCCCCCCGATCCAGCAGGATGATGCTCTCGGCTTTCCGCTGGATGAAGAGGGAAAATTCCGGGTGCGAAATCAAAAGCCGATCTCCTATGTGGAGCATGGTCCCGTTCAGATTATTCGTCCGCATGATCAGCTCGGGCGTGGTCTTGTTCTTCGCCGCCACCCGCGCCAGCACGTCGCCGCGTTTCACGATGTACTCCTCTTTCTCCGGCGTCCGATACTTCGAAAGCAGGATGTCCATGTTCACATCCCCGAGCAGATCCTTCGCATCCTCGCTCCGGGTGCTGTTCGGATATTTTTGCAGAAAAGTGGTCAAAGCCGCGCGCGCCTCCCCCAGTTTCCCTTCCTGACGAAGCGCCGCCGCGGCCTGGAATTCCGGCAAACTAACGTCCACCCGCGGCACGTCTGGCACCTCGCCGCTTTTTTCGGCCCGCACCGCCAACTCCGGTTTCAGGATGACGTGGTAGCCGAAAAAAGCGGCCCCTCCGAAAATCGCGATAGCGAGGAGGAAAGCGAAAAGCCATTTCATGAGTGCAAAGTTTGCCTGGCTAATTTAAGGCAGGTCATCGCGCTGTCGTCGGCGAAACCGCGGCCGCGCCCGCCGCATTTCTGTCTCCGGCGCAGCGCGCGCCGGCCCCTTCCTCGACCCTTCAGGACGGGCTTCCCGGCGTCCAGGTATTCTGGCAATCCCGGCAATAGAATTCCTTCTCGATGATCTTGAACGAGAAGAGCACGCTCGCCAGCCAGGGCGTAAAAAAACGCCGCGTCATCTGCGGATACTCGATCCGGGGCGATTGACAATTCGGGCAACGAATCGCCGCCCCGATCTCGGGATCGTTCGGCTCCCACTCCACCATCAAACCATGCGCTTTACTAAAATCCGTCTCTTCCACCATCACCTTCGCATTCGCCTTCGGGCTTCCGCCGAACGCCGCGCTCTGGATTTGCCCTTCATTATGGACATCCGCCTTCACGCCCGCCGCCTGAAGACGTTCCTTTAAATGCTTGGCCTTGGCCGCCTCATTGAACGTTGCAATTGTGACCATAAAAAAGTTGTTCTCCCGTCGTCGCTGCTACCGAAGTCGATCAAACATCAACAACCGCGCCAGCGCAAGACTCGCTCCCCGCCCTCCTCCTCCCATTCTCCCCAGCGCTCCTCAAACCCCCACCGGCCGGAACCACTGATAGAGCATGAAATAAACAATCACCCCCGTCACCGAGACATAAAGCCAGATCGGCATCGTCCAGCGGCCCATCCGCCGGTGCCCCGCCCAGCGCCGCCGCAGCGCCGGCGTCACCGTCATAATGACCAGCGGCGGCACCGTGAACGCCAACAGCACGTGCGTAACCAGCAATAAAAAATAAATCCAGCGCACGATCCCCGGCGCAGTGAAATGCGTCGAGCCGGTGTGATAATGATAAATCAGATAGCTGACCAAAAACGCCGTCGAAGAAATCAGCGCCGTGATCATGCAAGCGATGTGCTGCCGCCAATATCCCCGCCGGATGAGCAGCCAGCCCGCCGAGATAAAAACAGTGCTGAAAGCATTCAGCGAAGCGTTCAAAGCCGGCAGATCGGAAATCGTCATGGCCGGATTATATACGACACATCCCGTCGCGGCCTCTCCTCGTTAATCGTGCCAGCTACTCGTGCTCGTGCTCATACTCGAAACCGAACGATTCGATCACGAGCACGAGTAGGAGTATGAGCACGAGTAGGAGCACAGGGCCTGCAAGACCGCCGCCCGCCCTTGAAATCCTCCATCCTCCAGCGGACTGAAAGACTGTGCCTCCCAGCGTTCTCGATCTCCCGCCGCGGCGGAAAATTGCGCGCTCCTTCTATCGCCGCTGGACCTGGCGCCGCCAGCTCATCGCCACCGGCACCCGCCTCCTCATCCTCGCCCTCCTCGCCGCCCTCCTCCTTGGCGGCTGGTATCTCGCGAATAAAGGCTTCAGCCGCCAATGGCGCACCACCGTCGCCGACCAGCTCCGCGAGCGCGGCGTGGAAGCCTCCGTCCGCCGCCTCACCCTCGATCCCTTTCGCGGCCTCGTCGCCCAGGACGTCCGCATCTTCGATTTCAAAGACCGCGGCAAACTCCTCGCCGTCATCAGCGAACTCTCGCTCGACATCAACTACGCCGCCCTCCTCCACCGCCAGCCCTTCCTAAACGCGATCGATATCCGCGACGCCAACGTCACCTTCCCCGCCCCCGATTCCGACCCGCGGGCCGCCCGCGCCGTCCTGCGAAACTTCCGCGCTCACGTCTACTTCCCGCCCGAGCAAATCTTCATCAGCCAGGCCGAAGGCGTCTTCTGCGGCGTCCGCATTTCAGCCACCGGCCAGTTGTTGAAACGCGAAGACTTCCAGCCCGCCCGCGTCGTCACCGAAGAAGAATGGCGCCGCCGCTGGCAGCTCGTCCAACGCGTCGCGGCTGAGCTCCAGGCCTTCAATTTCGCCGGCGGCCCGCCCACCTTGCAGATCAAATTCTCCGGCGACGTCGCGGAAATGGAAAACGCCCGCATCGAAGCCACCCTCCAGGGCGAGCGCCTCCAGCGCGGCGTTTACGAGATCAAAACCATCGCCGCCAGCGCCGAGTGGCTCGACCAGCGCCTCAATCTCGCCAAGCTCGAGTGGACCGATCCCGCCGGCGCCTTCTCCGCTCAGGCCACCTGGAGCCTGGCCGATAAACGCGGCCAGTTCCATCTCACCAGCTCCGTCCAAGCCAAGGAAATGCTGGACGCGTTCGGCTTCGGAAAATGGCTGGCCGACGCCTCCTTCGCCAGCCCGCCCGCCGTCGAAGCCTCCGGCACTTTCCAGTTTAACGAGTCATCTTCCCCGAGCCTCAGCGTCCTCGGCCGCGTCGCCCTCGGCAATTTCACCTACCGCGGCGTCCCGCTCCTCGCCCTCAGCGCAGATTATTCCTGGGACGGCACCCGCTCCATGTTGCGCGATGTGCGCCTCCGCCACGCCAGCGGCGAACTCCTCGCAGATCTCCTCGACACCCCCGGCGACTTCCGCCTCAATCTCGAAAGCTCCCTCAATCCTGGCGCCTTCCGCGCCCTCGCCCCCGAAGGCATGCAGGAATTTCTCGGTCAATGGGAATGGCCCCGCTCGCCCGCCCTCCGCCTCACCTTCCGCGGCCCCTCTCACGATCCCGAAACCTGGCACGGCGAAGGCACCATCACCCTGCCCCGCACCCGATTCCGGAATGTCTGGATGGAAAGCCTCAGCGCCAATCTCCGCTTCGCCGATAAAGCCGTCACCTTCGATGACCTCCGCGTCACCCGCGCGGAAGGCATCGGCACCGGCTCGTTTACCTACGATTACGGCCAGCACGAAGTCCGCCTCCGCAACGTCCAGACCACCCTGCGCCCCGCCGACGTCATCCTCTGGATTGAACCCAAGCTCCTCAAAATCGTAGCCCCCTATAAATTCCGCGCCGTCCCGCACCTCACCGCCGACGGCGTCGTCCAATACCGCGGCGGCCAGACCACCCACCTCACCATCGGCATCGACGCTCCCGGCGGGCTCGACTACCTCTTCCTCGGTAAGACGCTCCCCTTTAATCAAACCCGCGGCGATCTCCTCATCACCGACGACCGCGTCCAACTCCTCGGCATCGAAGGAAAACTCTTCGACGGCACCGTCCGCCTCACCGCCGATATCGCCACCGCGAAAAACGACCACCATTACAGCGCCACCGTCGCCGTCGATGACCTCGATTTCCCGCGCCTGACCGATCTCTATTTCAAATACGAGACCGCCCGGGGCCGGCTCGCCGGCATTTACAACTTCCAGGCCATCGGCGACGACGCCCAGACCATGCGCGGCAGCGGAGAAATCAAAGTCTCCAATGGCAACATCTTCGCCATTCCCGTCCTCGGTCCCCTCTCCGGATTCGTTTCCGAGATTATTCCCGGCACCGGCTACAGCGTGGCCAAGGAGGCCACCGCCAGCTTCACGATCAAAGACGGCGTCATCCACACCGACGACTTCAAAGTCTCCGGCAAACTCTTCGGCATGATCGGCCACGGCGACCTCCACTTTCTTGAGAACAAACTCGACTTCGATATCCGGATCAGCGCCAGCGGCCCCGGCCTCCTCCTCACTCCCGTCTACAAACTTTTCGAATACAAAGGCGAAGGCAGCCTAACGAAACCAAACTGGCATCCGAAAAGGTTTTAAGCCGATGAAACCGAAGCGGCCGGCCGCGCGAAAAACCACCGCGCCAAGCCCATCAGAAATCAGCCATCAGAAATCAGAAATTCTCCTCGGCGCGCACATGTCCATTAGCGGCGGCGCCCATCGTGCGACCGAGCGCGCCTGCTCGATCAAATGCAGCGCCATGCAGATTTTTGTGAAGAACAACATGCAATGGTTCGCGCGCCCATTGGAGCGCGCAGAGATCACCGCGTTTCTCGATCATGCCCAGCGCCGACAGATCAGCGCCGTCTTCGCCCACGCCAATTACCTCATCAATCTCGCGGCCACGAATCCGCAGTTCCACGCCAACTCGCTGCGAGCCCTGGCCGAGGAACTCACCCGCGCCGATCAACTGGAATTGCCCTTTTTGGTCCTCCATCCCGGCGCCCACTTGGGTGCCGGCGAAGAAGCGGGGCTGGAGCGCATCATCGCCTCCATCGATGCCGTCCACGCCGTCCTCCCGAAAACCAAAACAAAAATCGCCCTCGAGACCACCGCCGGCCAGGGCACCACGCTCGGTCACACCTTCGAGCAGATCGCCTATCTGATCGAAAACGTCCGCGCCCCGGAACGACTCTGCGTTTGCCTCGATACCGCCCACGTCTTCGCCGCCGGCTACGATCTCACCAGCGAAGCCGCCACGCGCAAAACCTTCGCGCATTTCCAAAAAACGATCGGTCTCCACCGCCTCGCCGCGTTGCATCTCAACGACTCCAAAACCGACCGCCGCTCACGCGTCGACCGGCACGAGCACATCGGAAAAGGCAAAATCGGTCTCCCCGCCTTCCGCGTCATCATGCGCGACCGCCGTCTTCACAAAATCCCCAAAGTCCTCGAAACCCCCAAAGGCAAAGACCTGCGCGAAGACATCGAAAACCTGCTCACGCTCCGCCAGCTCGCCAAAAGTCGCGCGTCGAATGCGATCTCCGGGTAGCGCACGTCTCCAGGCGTGCTGGTCGTCGCATTCTGCGACGACGAACTTCCAAACCGCGCTGTCACCACTTCGCGACCTCCCCAACCCGAAACCTGCCCAAAGATCCCAGAACCCGCGGAGCGGGCGACAGAGGCCCGAATGCGTCGACGTCAGATCAGCCCATTTCCGTCGCCCCTCCGGGGCTGGTCCTCATTGTTGCGGGTAACCCGAGGCTCCGCTTTGCTGCGCCCCGGGCTTTATTCCGTCGCACCCTCCGGGCGCTTCACTCAAGCCACATCGTCTTCATCGGTCCGATCCGCCCTTTCCGCCCGCCGTCACGACCGCCGCACCAGCACGCAATCCGACAGCCAGAAGTTCAGACGTGCTCCTCACCAAACCGCGGCCTTCCCAAAGCGCCCGAAGTAGCGCGACGGAATGAAGCCCCGGGACTACCTCGCCCGAAGATCTGACGGAGGCGCGATTGCGTCAACGCGAGATCAACATATTCCCGTCGCTCCTTTGCTGCGGGTAACCCAGAGCTCCGCTTTGCTACGCCCCAGGCTTCACTCACGCCGCATCGTCATCATCGATCCGGCGTTTCCGCCCGCCCTTCCACAACTGCCGCAACACCACGCGGTCCGATTCCTCCAGCCCTATCACCCGCCAGGCGATCCCATACGCCGCCAATAAAACGAGCCCGGCCGCCAACTCCCCCGGCCAGCCCGCGATGAAAACCCGCAACGGCACCGCCGGCACCAGCGCGATCAAAAACGCCCACGCCGGCCGCGCCAGCGCGCGCCATGGCCAATGCCATCGAAACAAAATGCGCAGCTCCAGATAACGCAGAACGCCCTGCGTCACGTAAGCCAGCACCATCGCCAGCGCGGCCCCTGTCGCCCCCAGCCACGGGATCAAAAGCAGGCTCGCGCCAAACTGCAGCACCACCGTCGCGCCCGAGTTGATCAGATTCAGCTTCGGCCGCTGAATCATAATCACCGTCTCTGCCAGTCCCACAAAGCTGTTGGTCGCATGCGCCACCGCCAGCAATCCCACCCACAGCGCCCCGCTCCGAAACCCCGGTCCGAAAATCGAAAGCCCGATCCCGCCCGAAAGACAAAGCACGCCCATCAACGGCAACTGCGCCGCCAGCACCCAGCGTCCCAGTTGCGCGAAGCTCTCCTCCATCGCCGGCTGATTCTGCAGCGCCGATTGCCGCGCAATGATCGGCGTAAACATCGGATCGAAAGCAGCGCGCACTTTCCGCATCCCGCCCGCCACTTCCACCGACGCCACGAAAACGCCGATCGTCCCCAAGCTCACCCCCACCGAAGGCCCGAGAAATCCGAGCAGGAGCACATCCATCCGCATGATCAGCATGTTCAGCAGGCTGTAAATCGCGATCGGCGTCGAAAAGCGCACCAACCCCGCCGGACCCGTCTTCGCCTCCTCGCGGCGATGATCTTTAAACAACCGACGCGCGAGCAGGAACGCCATCGCTCCCCCCGCACCCGTCCCGCAGACCACCGCCACCGCAGGCGCCAGCGCACGCAACCCGATCGCCACCGCCACCAGGAAACACGCGATCGTGCCGAACGTTTCCGTAAACCCTTTCGAGTAGAGATCGTGCCGCATCACCTTCATCCCGCGGGAAACGCCGTTACTCAGCCGGTAGAGCGCGATTCCCGGCAAAGCCAGCAGCATGAGCGAAGTGCTGCGAATCAACTCCGGCGATTGCCCGAGCTGCGCCCCGATCGTCTGGAATGCGAGAATGCCGAGCAGCGCCGCGATCACGCTAAAAAGCAGCCCGAATAAAACCGCTCGCCGCAAAAGCGCGCGCGCCCCACCTTCGTCCTGCTCCGCATGCCGGCGCGCCACCAGCGCGGTCGTGCTCGTATCCATCCCGAAGGTGCCGAACTTGCTCAGCAGGTCCGTCATTCCCCAAGCCACGCCAAAAGTTCCGAGCGTGGCGCGCCCCAGCATCCGCGCGATCAGGAAAGTAAAAATGCCGCGCAGGTTCGCCGCTACCAAGGTGACCACATTCACCAGCGCGCCGCGCGCCAGCTCCGTGCCGGTGTGCGTTTCCGGCGTCACCGCTTCGCGCAAAGCAGTATCGTCGGACGGCGCGCTCATGATTGCGGAGGAGATTGCGGGCCCCGGTCCACCAGAGCAAGCGCGCGCTTGGGCGCGCCGCGCGTGCAGCCATCCCGAGGTGAGTGAACAAGCGGGCGTGATTTTCGGTTGGGGATGAGCCAGGCGAGCATCGCGTCCGACCCCGAAAAGCGGGGCGGGGAGGCCCCCCCCCCCCACCCCGCGGGGCGGGCGACCGGGGGGGGGGGTGGGGTTTTGGGGGCGGGGGGGGGGGGGGGGGG
>JBBSLZ010000065.1:0-12799 GCA_038233435.1 Chthoniobacterales bacterium | reverse complement strand
GCCATCCCCTTTAACGTGGCTCGCCTTCTGCCCGATGGTTCGCGGGATCCCAACTTCACCCTCACCTCAGCGGATCCGGCGGGCGTGCTGTCATTCACATTCACAGGCCGAAATCTCACGGCGCTGCCGGACGGGCGTGTCCTCATCTCGGGCACGAACGACTTCGGGTCCTTCGTGGTTGGAAAATTTCTAGCGAACGGCGCCGAGGATCTTGGTTTTGGATTCGGTTACAGTTTCGGCGGCCTGCCCACCTTTGAAAAGGCCGTCGCGCTCCCGGATGGGAAAGTGCTTCTCACGGCGGGTTCCGATCCACAAGCGACGGTCGACTCCACCCTCATTCGGATTAATCGAAACGGGACCCGCGATTCGACCTTTCAACTTCCGGAAGCCATTCGTTCGGCGCAGATATCGCAGGACATGTTTCGCATTAATGAACTTTTTGTCGGCGCTTTTGTGCTCGCCGTGCAGCCCGATGGGAGGGCGCTTTTTCTCTACCTCTCAGGGACAGATCAAAACTATCACCTGGTGCGATTGCTGACGGACGGGTCCGTCGATCCCACTTTCGCAGAGGCGACGCTCGCCCCTCTCAATCCTCACGTGACCTTCCCGTATATCCGGGACTACAACGGAACGATCTATCAACCTTTCCAGGGAACCCACGAGGCCTACCCTCCCATCCTCGATGCCCACGTCCTGGCGGATGGACGCATCCTTGTCGCGGGACGGTTCACTTCCTATTTGGGAACCCCTGCGCGGGGACTCGTTAGAATAAGCGCCAACGGGACGGTGGACGAAACCTTCTCTGCAGGCGGCGGTGCCCAATGGCTGACTACGCCGGAAACGGCCACCTCGTTTCCCGCAGTGGAAAACATCGTCGCCCAGGCCGACGGCAACTTGCTCATTTCCGGGACCTTCGAGGCCTTCAACGGCACGCCGCTTCCAGGACTGGCCAGCTTGCATCCGGACGGCTCCGTTGATTCGAGCTTCACGCCCTCGATTCTTCGGCACCGTCGTTTTATCGAGATGTCCCGGTTGGCGGCGCAACCGGACGGATCTTTCCTGCTGGGCGGGCCGCACAGTTTTGCAAACGAGATGGATCCGTCTCTGATTCACATCTCGCAGGTGGGCGGCATCCCCGTGATAGGTAGCGCCATCCTTGCCACCGCGCCGGTCGGCCAGTCGTTTAGTTACCAAATCGTCGCCAGCGGCCAGCCCGCCAGCTATGGGGCCTCGGGCCTGCCGGCCGGTTTTACTTTTTATCCAAGCACCGGCCTCATTACCGGAAATCCCGCCGCGAGCGAGGTCGGCGCGCATTCCATCGCGTTGACCGCCAGCAACGCTGAAGGCACGAGCGCGCCCCGGCAATTGCTCCTCACAATTCCGCCGCCTCTTCAACTGATAAGCGCTGTCTCCCGAAAAACGCACGGAAGCGCGGGCACCTTCGACATCCCACTGCCTCTCGACGGCACGCCTGGAGTGGAATGCCGAAGCACGTTCGGCCAATATTCCATTGTCCTGACTTTTAATCACGAGATCGAGCGCCGCCAGGCGACAGTGACTTCCGGGGTGGGCGAGATCAGAAGCAGCCTCTACCAGCCCAGCCAGACGCTTCAGTTCGATTTGTCCAATGTGGCCGACCAGCAAAGCCTGTCGCTGACCGTGGCTAACATCGTCGACGAGTTCGGGCAAGTCTTGCCCGATCAAATCCTCACGATTCATTTCCTGGCAGGCGATACGAATGGAAACGACACGGTGAATGCGTCCGATATCGGCCAGACGAAATCCCAATCGGGAGTCGCTGTTACCGCAGATAATTTTCGCGCCGACGTGAACCTTAGTGGCACTATCAACGCCTCCGATGTCAGCCAGGTAAAAGCGAATGCTGGTCATTTCGTAACGCCTTGATCCCCCGCGCAGGCTTTGTGTTTATTGCGCCTGCTGTGCCCGGCCGTCCCACAGGCGGCTGTTGTCAGGGCCAACAAACGAGAGGAACGGAAAGCGTTTGATTTTTCTGGCTTTTTCCGTAAAAATCGTCTCCCCCTTCCATGAACGACTTATCTCTGCTCCGGCGCCTCGCCACTCACGTCCTCTCAACTCTCGCGCTGGCTCTAGCCATCTCTCCTCTGGGGGCTGCCTCTCTCAGCTTGGATCGAGATTTTCGCCCGCCGCTGTTCGTCCAGCCTGCCACTCCTGTCCGCGCGCTTCTTCTGCCCGATGGTAAATTCCTGATCTTCTTTAGCTTCGACACGCTAAGTGATCAGCGCACCGGCGCGATCGCCCGCTTCCTGCCAGGTGGAGAACTCGACTCGACGTTCAATTTCAGCCGCACGGATTACAAATTTGTTTCGGCCGCGCTACCCGTCGCGAATGGCCAGCTCATTATCGCAGCGACGCGCCGACTTTACGACCGACAAGATGAGCAACGAATCCTCCGCCTCAACTCGGATGGATCGATCGATCCCACTTTCAATATCGCCGACGTGAACTCAGAGGCGAACACGGTGCGAGCGTTCGCCCTCCAAGCGGATGGCAAAATTCTTGTCGGCGGATTTTTCGATACCTTCGCCGGACAACCGAAGCAAAAGATCGTGCGCCTGCTTCCCAATGGCGCGCTCGATGATGCTTTCAATCCACCGCAGTTCACAAACAGAGGAATCTGGACGGCCCCAGTTGTCTTAGGCGACGGAAAAAATCCTGATCGCCGGCGATTTCACCAGCGTGAACGGAGAAGCCAATCCTGGAGTGGCGCGCCTGAATTCCGATGGCTCGCTTGACTCCACTTTCCAGCCTGCGGACGTCCGGCGAATCAGCAGCAGCACACCCATCCGAGGCATGGCCGTGCAAAGCGATGGGAAAATCGTGCTTGCCGGCCGGTTTCAGTTGGGCGCGAGCTCTTCGAGCCCACGAGCTCCACTATTCCGACTGAACGCCGATGGGAGCACGGACACCAGTTATGCCTACGTCACGACCCTTCCCAGCAGCACGACCGGGAAGGATTTATTGCTCCAACCTGATGGCAAAGCTGTTTCCGCGCTGGGAGGCTCGGTCTATCGATTCCTGGCTGCGGGAGGGCTCGATCCGTCCTTCAGCGTTCCTGTTCTCGACAATTACGCTTATGCCACTCCTTCCCGCTTCGGCGGGACTCCTTATACCGTGAGTCTGCGACCAGATGGGCGAATCCTGTTCTGCGGACATTTCACCGACGTGAATTTAAGCGGCCCTTCCACTCGGTCGCAATTTGGGG
The DNA here is from genome assembly GCA_038233435.1 of Chthoniobacterales bacterium. Classification (GTDB taxonomy): domain Bacteria; phylum Verrucomicrobiota; class Verrucomicrobiia; order Chthoniobacterales; family UBA10450; genus JACCTI01. The sequence continues at coordinate 9,555 of JBBSLZ010000065.1, read as the reverse complement.
TGGCTCAACTGAATCCAGATGGAACCCTCGATTCGACTTTCGCTGTTTCTCATAAGACCGGCGTGGAAGTTTTCCCCACCAGTTTCACCCGTTTGGCCGATGCCGATACGCTGGCGTCTTTCGGGCGCGATTTTTACGCGATTGAGCCGATTCCCTTTTCCGACCTGGGGCGCCTGCATCCGAGCGGCCAGCTTGACCCGAAATTTTCGCTCTCCTCTCCCGACCCAGCGAGCGTGCTGACGCGAGGATTCATCGTCACGGACTTCGTCGAGCTGGCGGATGGAAGGCTCTTCACGAAGGGAACGGATGACGATTTTCAAAATGTCGAAGCGAAGTTTCTGGTCAGCGGCGAGGAGGATCTCAGCTTCTGGATGGATGAACGGCGGCCTGCATTTCAGAAGGCGACCGCGCTGTCCGAGGGCAGACTGCTCCTGTCCCCGGAGACGAACGACCAAGCGACCGTGGAAGGGACGCTCACCCGACTGCGCCGCAGCGGCGAACTCGATCCGGATTTTCAGCTCGAGCCGGCGATTCGCTCCAGTCAGACCGTCCGCGACGCACAGGGAAATCTCCGCCAGGTCGCGGTGGGAAGCCGGGTGCTGGCGGTGCAGCCGGATGGAAAAATTCTCCTCGTCTATCTTTCCGCGACTGATCAAAACTTTCACCTCGTCCGTCTGGAGCCGAACGGGTCGCTCGACGGCACTTTTTCGGGCACCACTCTCGTCCCAGCCGACTTGTTGACGAACTACCCGCAATTATTCGATCCGGTCCAGAGAGTGACGCTCCAGCCACCGGACGGCGTGCTAAACGCCACTGTTCCACTGCTGGTTGCGCAGATCTTGCCGGATGGAAAAATAGTCGTGGCCGGACAGTTCACCAGCTTCCGTAGCTCGGCTGCGCGGAGCCTCATCCGACTGTTGAGCGATGGGACGGTGGATTCCTCTTTCCACCTCGGAGGCGGTGCGCAGTGGATCGAGACCCAGGAGACGCCCGCTTTTTTCCCTGCGGTGGAAACCGTCGCGATTCAGGCAGATGGGAGACTGCTCATCGCCGGCACTTTCGAGGCGTTTGATGGCACAGCCTTTCCGGGCCTGGCGAGTTTGCAAGCCGACGGCACCATCGACGCATCCTACAGTCCATTGGCAAAACGCTTGCGGTTCTCTGCTGGCCAGGCACGCCTCGGGCGGCAACCGGACGGCTCGTTTCTCCTCAGCGGTCCCTACAGTTTCCCAGAGGAAAACGAGCCCAGTTTCATTCACCTGAACAGCCTCGGTGGAACTCCCGTCGTCGGCAGCCCTTCGCTCGCGGTCGCGGTGGCCGGCCAATCATTTAGTTATCAAATCGTGGCCAGCGGTCAGCCGACCAGCTTCAACGTCACCGGCCTGCCGGCCGGGTTTAGCTTCGATTCCGCTACTGGATTGATTACCGGCAATCCGGGCAGCGGTAGTGGCGGGACTTATTCCATCTCCATCACCGCGACCGGCGCCGAAGGCACCAGCGCGACGCACCTCCTCACTCTTACCATCGCCGCGCCGCCCATGCTCACGAGCGCTTCCTCCGCCACGGGGGCGGTGGGACAACCGTTCCAATTCCAGATCGAGGCTTCCAATCAACCCACCGGTTTTCGCGCGACCGATCTCCCCTCTTGGCTCGCCCTTGATCCAATCTCCGGCCTGCTCAGCGGCACTCCTCCGGCCACCGGCGTGAGCCAAGTCCCCGTCCGCGCCCTGAATGAGGCTGGCGCAGACATGGCCACCCTAACCGTGACGATCAATGGTCCGCCTCCGCCGCCTAACGATAACTTTGCCGACGCTCAACTGATCAACGGCTCCAGTGGAACGATCGCCGGGAGCAACGCCCAAGCCACCCGCGAAGCCGGGGAGCCGAATCCCGGCGGCGGCTTTCTCGGCGGCCGTTCCGTCTGGTATCGGTGGACCGCGCCGAATACCCGGAATTACAGCTTCGGCGTGAGCGGGAGCAGTTCCAACAAACTGGTGGCCGCATACACCGGTTCGATCATCAATAATCTCACTCCCATTGCTGGCAGCATCGGCTCAGGCTCGGACCCAGCACAGATCAACTTTACCGCCTTGGCCGGGACCACCTATCGAATCACGGTGGACGGCCTGAACGGCGCCAGCGGAGACTTCATCCTCGACTGGCAGGCCGGCTCACCGGTTCACCGGATCAGCCCTTTCGCCGGCAACCCGCCCGGTGACACGGATGGACCACGCGCCGACGCTCGATTCTTCGAGCCCGCAGACGTCGCCTTTGATGGCGCCGGCAATTTCTACATCGCGGATTCGTTCAACCGCACTATCCGAAAAGTCGATCCCGCGGGGGTGGTGAGCACTCTGGCGGGCCTCTCGGGATATCCCAGTCATACCGACGGGATCGGCAGCGCCGCGCGCTTCCGCCGTCCCCGAGCCATCGTTTGCGACGCTTCCGGGAATGTTTTTGCGACCGACTCCCAGAGTCACACCATTCGGAAGATCACTCCAGGCGGGGAGGTCACGACGATCGCAGGCTGGCCGAACATAAGCGGAAGCACTGACGGTCTCGGCGCGGCAGCACGTTTCTCCTCGCCAGAGGGGATAGCGGTGGATGACAGCGGAAACCTTTATGTGGCCGACGCCGCAAATCATACCATCCGCAAGATCACGCCCGCAGGATTGGTCTCCACGATCGCAGGCGTGGCGGGAAATTTGGGAAGCAACGACGGTGCTGGGAATGCCGCCCGCTTCAGTTCACCACGGGGAATCGCGGCGGATCGCGCCGGCAATCTTTATGTGGCTGATACCGGCAACCATACGATCCGGAAGATCACGTCTACCGGCAGTGTCACTACGGTCGCCGGCCTTTCTGGGAGCAGCGGGTCGACCGATGGGGTGGCCACGACGGCCCGCTTCAATGGCCCTGCCGGCATTACCGTTGATGCTTCCGGGTTTCTTTACGTTGCGGATTCCAACAACTCCACCATCCGGAAAATTTCGCCGGCTGCAGAGGTCACAACTTTTGCCGGGAGCCCAGGCGAAACCGGGGCCAGCGATGGAGCGGGCAGCACCGCCCGATTCAATTTTCCACGAGGTCTAAAAATAACCGAAGGCGGGGATATCTATCTCGCCGATACCTTGAACCACACAATCCGGCAGCTAAGCCCCTCGGGAGTGGTCACCACCTTCGCCGGCCGGGCACCTGGAGGTAGCGAGGAGGGAGAGAGGCTACAGGCGAGATTTCGTTCACCGTGGGGCTGCGCGCTCGATGCCAGCCACAACCTCTATGTAGCCGACACCTATAACCAAACCATCCGCAAGATTACTCCTGCAGGGATCGTGAGCATCTTGGCCGGCGAAACTGGAAGCTTCGGAAGCGCCGACGGCCAGGGCAACGCAGCCCGCTTCGGCTATCCCACTGCGGTGACGGTCGCTAATGATGGCGCCCTCTACGTCGCCGACTACAGCAACCGCACCATCCGGAAAATCACGCCGAGCGGCTTGGTCAGCACTCTCGCTGGCTCACCCGGTCAAACCGGTAGTGCGGATGGTCAGGGAAGCGCAGCGCGGTTCAACAATATGTTCGGAATCGCGAGCGACAGTCAGGGGAATGTCTATGTCGCCGATACGAGCAATCACACCATTCGAAAAATTACACCCGCCGGTCTTGTCAGTACACTCGCGGGGTTGGCCGGCGCTCCCGGGAGCAGTGACGGGATCGGCTCCACCGCGCGCTTTAGCAGTCCCAGCGGCATTGTGGTGGACAGCACGGGCAACGTTTTTGTCGGAGATGCGGATAACTACACGATCAGGAAGATTACTCCCGACGGCACCGTGAGCACCTACGCCGGCCTGGCCGGCAACTATGGCACAGTGGACGGGATGGGCAGCCAGGCACGGCTTAGCGATGTGCGTGGGCTTACCATCAGTGCTGCCGGGACGCTGTTCGCGACGGATGGTTTGGTCCTGCGCCAGATCACCGCTGGTGCGGCGGTCACCACGATTGCGGGGGACAAACTCTCATCTGGATGGCGAAACGGCGTGGGCACCCAGGCACAGTTTAACTTCCAAAATGGGCTTGCGGTCGACACCGATGGCACACTCTACCTCGCGGACACCACCAACGGGGCAATCCGCTCCGCCCAGCCAGTCACCGATTTGCAGCTCGCCACCGCCGTTTCCCGAAAAACTCACGGCGGCGCCGGTCCTTTCGACATTAATCTGCCCCTCACCGGCGAACCGGGGGTGGAATGTCGCAACACCAACGGCACGCACACCGTGGTCTTCACCTTTAGCAATGAAATCGCCAGCGCAGATGTCGCATTGACCAGTGGCACGGGGAGTGTCGCAGGCCAGCCCGCGTTTACGGACAAAACGGTGACCGTGAATTTGACGAGCGTCTCGGACCAACAAAAAATCACGATCGCCTTGAGCCGGGTCACGGACGCCTTCGCGCAAGTCCTCCCGTATATGTCGGTCAGTGCCAACATCCTGATCGGCGATGCGAACGGCAACAAAAACGTCAATTCCTCGGATATCGGCCAGACCAAGTCACAATCCGGAGTCGCCGTCACGGCGGCTAATTTTCGCTCCGACGTCAATGTCAGCGGCACCCTCACGGCCTCCGATGTCAGCCAGGTGAAGGCCAACGCCGGTCACACCGTGCCCTAGCGGAAGACGCGCCCGGAGCGCCTCAGCCTCCCCGCTCCTCGCCAATCCGCTTTGAACAGCTACCGTTCCGGTGTGTCCAAGCTCGTCATGATGCGCCCTTTCATTTTTCTCGCCATCCTGGGCGCCGCCTCGTCGTTGGCCGCGCTCCCGCTCGCCCAGCCCGAGACCGGTCCCACCGCCACTGTGGCACCCGCGGAGGCGGCTTCGGGCAAGGACGTGGTCCACCAACTGAACAACGCTTTCGCCAAGGTCTTCGAAACCATCGCGCCCAGCGTGGTCATCATTGAAACGACGAAGAAAAATGACGAGAACGCCGGCTCGGCCTTAGATGAGTTTTTCTTTCAGCAGCCGCCGGATGATAATAACCCGCGCCGCGGTCCCCGCAGCGCGCAGCCGGTGCAGAGCGAAGGCTCGGGTTTCATCGCGCGCGCGGATGGTTTCATCCTGACCAACCATCATGTGGTCGAAGGCGCGGAGAAGATCGCAGTCAAGCTGAAGGACGGGCGCGAATTTGAAGCCCGCCTCGTCGGCACGGACGAGAAGACCGACATCGCGGTGATCAAGATCGAGGCCGGCCATCTCCCGGTGGCGCAGTTGGCCGATAGCGATGCCGTTCGGGTGGGCCAGTTCGCCTTCGCCATCGGAGCGCCGTTCAAGCTCGATTACACGTTTACTTATGGCGTGATCAGCGGGAAAGGCCGAAGCAAGCTGATCTCGAACGGCGGCTACTCGATCTCAGATTACCTGCAGACGGACGCTTCGATTAATCCCGGCAACAGCGGCGGCCCGCTCTGCGATATCGATGGGAAAGTGGTCGGCATGAACACGCTCATTAACGGCTTGAACCGCGGACTCGGCTTCGCCATTCCGAGCAACCTGGTCAACGAAATCGGCCAGCAACTCATCTCCGGCCAGCGCATCATCCGCCCCTGGCTCGGGATTCGGATCGAAACGCTGGGCGACGACCAATCGATCCGCGATCTCTTCAAGGGCCTCGAGAAAGGCGTGGTCGTGCGCACCATCGAAGCCGACGCGCCCGCTTACAAAAGCGACCTGCGCCCGTTCGATGTCATCACGCAGGTCGATGGCGCGCCCGTGGCCAGCGACACCCAACTGCAGCGCGAGATTTTGAAAAAGAAAATCGGCCAGAATGTGGAGCTGACCGTCTGGCGGAAGGGTCAGACAATGAAGATACCGATCACCACCGGCGAGCTGCCCGGCGAGATCGGCCGCGCCTCGAACGTCCCCGCGCCAGGACCTCAAAAACCGGAGGACATGAACAAATTCGGCCTGCAAGTGCAGGAGTTGACCAAGGAAATGGTGGCGCGGTTAAAATTGGATGTCACGCAGGGTGTGCTCGTGACCGACGTCGCCGAAAACAGTCTCGCCTCCGCGCAAGGGATCGAGCGCCAGGATGTGATCACCGAAGTGGACGGCAAGCCCGTCACGAACGTCACGAGCTTCCGCGAAGCGCTCACCAAAGCCGACCCGCGCAAAGGCATCCTGCTTTATCTCGATCGGAAGGGGAGCAAAACGTTCGCGGTCCTAAAGGCTGGCGGGTAGCACGTCCGGCGGGGACGGAGAGGTTCTCCGCTCAGAACATCGTGAGGCGCCGACGCTTGTAGCCACGTCCCCTGTGAGGCGCGTGCGAGGGGGCGTGGATCGCAGTACAACCCCCCTCTCCTCCCGCACCGCACGCCCCGCAGGGACGTGGCTACAACGCACCGCCTCGGAAGCTGGAACCGGCGAAAAACCCGGCTCAGCCCTTCTTGCCGCCCGCGACGAGGAGCACGACGCCGCCGACCAGGCAAAGCCCACCCAGGATCGGCGGTAATGGCACCGTTTTTTCCTTGTCGGCACTGACCTGCAGAGGGCCGGCATCAATAATTTTTTCCCGCTTGGTGTAGCTAAATCCCCCGTACGCGAGCGCAATGATGCCGATCACGATCAGGACGAGTCCCACGATTCCAATGGGCTTCATCGGCGATTTAGAGCGTCCGACGCCCCTGGATCAAATTAATGATCAGAATGACGACCGCGATGACGAGCAGGATGTGGATGAAGCCGCCGAGCGTGTAAGAAGTGACGAGTCCGAGCAGCCACAGCACGAGCAGAATAACGAAGATAGTCCAGAGCATGATAATTCCTTTTTTGAGTTGAGGTTTCTTATCTTTCGTGCGCGGGAGCGCGCCTGCGCTTATCTCTTTTTCTTTCGATTTGTCAGAGTTTTAGCTACCAAGCGCGCTGGACATAGCCCCCAAACAATTTGCTTTCCGAGCCCGCTTTTTGGCGCTACAACGGCTCTTCACATTTTCCCCGTCACCACTATGCGCCTCTCTTTGACTCTCAGCCTCCTCGCCATTTCCTTTCTTGCCGGCTGCGCGAATGAGGGCGTCATCGTCGAGAAAAACTCCGCCCCGCAGCCGTTTTATCACTCGCTCGGGATCGACGGCTCCTACGCCTTTATGCTCCGGGACCAAGCCGGCACCGTCCGGCGGCAACTCGTCACCCCGGAGGTGTTCGAGCGCTACGCGATCGGCGATTACTTTAATGATCTCCAGCCAGGATTGACCACTCAACGGCCGTCTGAGGGAAAGAATTTGGCCGTCACTTTGGCGATGAGAGATCCGGCGCCAGTCGTCCGCTCCACCACCACCAGCCCCGTCGTTCGCACCGCCACCATCACACCCGCGGCGGACCGCACCACCGCAGCGAAGCCCGCTCTTCGGACCGCGAAAACCGGATCCACCGTTCGCTCGAAGGCGTCCCGCCGCACCGCATCGAAAAGCAAGGCGGGCCAGAAAACGGTCTCGCGCAAAAGGAAAACTCCCGTGGCCAAAAATCGTCCAGTTCGTTCCAAGAAAGCAGTGGAGCCAATCGTGAACGTGAAGACACGGGATGATGCCTCGATGTTCTTCATTCAGGTAAGCCGCTGCCGGTAACCGTCCCCTTCGAGATTCCCTCCCGGGTTTTCTCCGCTGCCGCGATTGCCGGCTGGCGCCCGATTTGTATGCTGCCGCGTGCCGAAAAAGAAACGTAACCCCGCTGACCGGGCCTCCGAGTTGCGCGCCGAATTGGAGATTCATAATCGGCTTTACTACGAAGAGGCGGCCCCAAAAATCAGCGATCAGGATTACGATCGCCTTTACCGCGAGCTGGCCGATCTGGAGCGACAGTTCCCCGCGCTCGCGTCACCCGATTCTCCCACCCAAAAAGTGGGCGGCGCTCCGCTGAAAGCCTTCGCCCAGGTCGCTCATCGTGCGCCCATGCTCAGCCTCGATAACACCTACTCCGAGGAAGAGGTGGCCGATTTCTACCGGCGCCTGCAAAAGCTCCTCCCCGAGGAGGACATTCCGGTGGTGATCGAACCAAAGGTCGATGGCGTCGCGGTCTCGCTCCTCTACGAAAAAGGGCACCTGCGCTACGCCGCCACCCGCGGCGACGGGACGGTGGGCGACGATATCACGCAGAACATCGGCACCATCCGCAGCGTTCCGGCGCAGCTAAAGGGAAACGCTCCGCGGCTGCTCGAAGTGCGCGGCGAAGTCTTCATGCGGAAGGCGGGCTTCGCGAAATTAAACGCCAGCCGCGCCGAGGAAGGCCTGCCGCCCTTCGCCAATCCGCGCAACGCCGCCGCCGGCTCACTCAAGCAATTGGATCCCGCGATCGCCGCCCGCCGCCCGCTCGGCGTCGTCTGCTACGGGACAGGCGCACTCGAAGGCGCCGAACCCGAGCGCCACTCGGAATTATTTCCGTGGCTCGAACGGCTCGGCCTCCCCGTCACCGAAAAATGGTGGCAGGCCGGATCGGTCGAGGAAATCCTGCGCGCGATTCATGAGCTCGACCAAGTGCGGCACAGCTTCATCTATCAAACCGACGGCGCAGTCGTGAAAGTGGACCGCTTCGCCCAACGAACGAGCCTCGGCTTCACGGCCAAGTCTCCCCGTTGGGCCATCGCCTATAAATACGAAGCCGAACGGGTCGCAACGCGGTTACTTGATATCCTGGTGCAAGTGGGTCGCACCGGCGTCCTGACGCCGGTCGCGGTCTTGGAGCCGGTGACCGTGAGCGGCAGCCGGGTGGCCCGGGCCACTTTGCACAACGAGGAGGAAATCGAGCGGAAAGACATCCGGATCGGCGATCTGGTCACGATCGAAAAAGCGGGCGAAGTCATCCCCGCCGTCGTGAGTGTGAACACGGAGATGCGCACCGGGACGGAGCGCGTTTTCAAAATGCCGAAGAAGTGCCCCGAGTGCGGCAGCGCAGTCCAAAAGGATGAAGGCCAGGTCGCTATTCGCTGCGTCAACACCCAGTGCCCCGCACAACTCCGGCGCCGCCTGGAACATTTCGCCAGCCGCGGCGCGATGGACATCGAAGGTTTGGGCGAAAGGATGGTCGGCCAGCTCGTGGCGCACGATTTATTGCAGGACGTGAGTGATATTTATCACCTCGACGAAAACAAGCTCGCTCAGCTCGAACGGGTCGGGGAGAAGAGCATCCGGAATCTCCTCGATGCCATCGAAACGAGCAAGACGCGGCCGCTCTGGCGTTTGCTCTTCGCGCTCGGCATTCTGCACGTCGGTGTCACCTCCTCCCGCGCACTGGCTCAGCACTTCCGTTCCGCAGAGGCGCTCATGGTCAGCAGCGCAGAGGAACTTCAGCGCATTCCAGATGTCGGCGACGTCGTGGGTCACAGCATCCACGGATTCTTTCAGGAGCCAAGAAACCGCATACTGGTAGCGCGTCTCGAGCAGGCGGGTCTGCGGATGGTGGATGATTCCCCGCCCGCCAGCGCCGACGAGTCGTCGCCCTTTCACGGCACCTGGGTCATCACCGGCACTCTCTCGAAGCCGCGGGATGAAATCGCAGAGGCGATCCTCGCGCATGGCGG
>JBBSLZ010000064.1:0-12852 GCA_038233435.1 Chthoniobacterales bacterium | reverse complement strand
ATGCACGAGGGTTGAGGGTTTGGGTGTCCTCTAGCATCGCTAGTAGAACTCTACCGGCGGCTTCAGCATCGGCTTGGGCGTTGTGGTGTTGGAATACATGCCCGATGTGGGCCGTCACCGATGCGAGGCCATGACTCGGTAAATCCGGCCAGACGCGGCGGCTTGCGGACAGCGTGCACAGGAAATCAAACTCGGGACAGGGCAATCCGAAATGGCGCAAAGTGCCGCGCAAGATCCTGAGGTCAAAGGGAGCGTTGTGCGCGATGACGAGATCAGCCCGACTTAACGTCGCAAGGAACTCCGGGGCAATACCCGGAAACTCCGGAGCATGGCGCACGTCAAACCATTGGATGCCGTGGCATTCGATGAAGTCCTCGCGAAAGTATCCGAAGCCCTTGGGCGGCCGGAGTAACCAATGACGGGATTCAATCAGGTCGCCATCCTCGAAGAGGGCGATTCCCGCGGCACAGATGCTCGCCTCGGCGCGATTGGCCGTCTCAAAATCGATACTGGTGACGATCATGTGTTTTCGGTGAGCTTGTGCCGGGTTGCCTTGCGTTGCGCCGGATTTGAATGGGGACAATCGTTGGCCGCGCGTGGGCATCTCGGTAGCTTCGTGACGCGATGGCGTCCCGACTACAACTGGATCTGAAAAGGCTCGATGCTTTAGCCTTCCACCGGCGGGCATGGAACGAGCCCGTTATCAGGCGCTACCATGATCTCCGACGCGATAAGGGCGACGCCGTGGAGGCGCTCGACCGGCTTTACCAATGGATGTTTGTGCCGATCACGCTTTGGCCTTTCAACATCCACGATGTCTTCGCTTCGTGTCTCGAGCGTTTGGCTAAAGGGAAGCCGCTCGAAAAGGAGATGCGCTTGCTGCTGGAGATCCTGCCCGCGCCGCCCGGGGAGGAGGTGTGCGCAGTCGTCGCGCGGCATGAGCATGAAGTGCAACGTGGGCAATACGAAGGACTCGTGACGACGACGGCGAAGTTCGATGCGACGGAGAAAGCGGCGGCTCTCGACCCGGCACTCAATCGGGAATGGCTGCGGATCAAGGAACTCTGGGACGTCCATCTCTATTGCGATCACAAAGGCGTGATCCGCCGGACGCTCACGACCGAACGCAATCTGCGGCATTCCTTCTCGGTTGACTGGAAGAAGCGCGCCGAGCGGTTTCAGGCGGTCTTCGATGCCTTCTGCCTCCGCTGGAATCTCTACGGTATGCAGCGCGACAGGCCGTTGCTGATCAAGCTATCGGTCAATCTCACTCCGCACGGGACGATGATTTTCGTTCCCGCGTATTGGTCGTTCGACGCAAAACGGGATGTGCGCTGGGACGGAGTGATGAAGCTTCACCGTGCTCGCGCTCCCAAGAAGCAGGGCGCGGTGCTTGCCGAAGGGCTCGAACACAGGCGTGCCATGGCCGAGAAGTTGAAGACCCTGGATGTGGAAGCGAAACGTCTCCGCCTTCGGGGCGGCAAACGTCATGCATTCCTCTGCGACGAGTTGGGACTCGTTGAAGGAACCGATCCCAAGCGGATCGCAAGGCTGCGGAACGAATTTGCAGAATAAAGGAGCGCTACGGCCGCTTCGTACCTTTTTGCCTCCGAGGTCCGCTGATCGAATAAAGGCGGTCTCCGGGGACCGTGGAAGAGACAATCCCGATCGCCGGAAGCACGAACGCATTCGGCGTCTACTGGACGGCGCGGGTCTCAATTTAGCGTGGCGGTGGCGAGCTGTTCTGGGGAGCGCACGTCTCCAGGCGTGCTGGTTGAGGCATTCTGCCGAAACAGGCTTCCCTTGAGCAGGCTTCATCTTCGGTCCCGCGCGATGCGAAAAGTTCGTCTTCGCAGAATGCGAAGACCAGCCCGCTGCAAGCGTGCGCTCCCCCAGGCCCTGCCCCGGACGCTAGACACATACGGTCGCAGCGCGCCGTCCCTACCCGGAAAGTCCGCCCTCCACGAATTTCTTTTGGCGTCCGGGCGGGATCGCCTGAATGATGCTCAATGCTCCGTGCTTTCCCGACCGCGGTTATCGAGAACATCCAGCCGCTGATCGATGGCGGCCGCTATCCGATTAAGCGAACCGTCGACGAAGATCTGGTCGTGACCGCGGATGTGTTCAAAGACGGCCATGACGTGGTGGCTGCGCTTTTAAAGTGGCGCCAGATCGGCGAGCCCGACTGGCACGAGACCGCCATGAGCCACCTCGGCAACGACCGCTGGAGCGGCGCCTGCACCTTTTACGAGAACACCAGCTACGAGTTCACGGTCGAAGCCTGGACGGATACTTTCGCCGGCTGGCAACATGAATTCGGGGCCAAGTTCGACGCTGGTCTCACTGGCCTAACCACGGAGACGCTGGAAGGCGCGGCGTTGCTCGAAGCGGCGGCGGAACGCGCTGGAAATTCCGCGGATGGCGGTCGGCTCCGGGAATTGGCGGAGCAGATCCGCACGGGCGAACTGGCCGAGATCAATGCCATCGCGCACTCCGGCGAGCTGGAAGTCCTGATGGCGACCTACCCGGATCGCAGCAGCGCCACGCAATACGCGCCGCCGCCGCGTGTGACGGTGGACCGGCGCGCGGCGCGGACGGCCGCGTGGTATGAATTTTTCCCACGCTCGGCGGAGGGCCGCGGTGACAAGGGCTCGACCTTTCGCGATTGCCTCCCGCGGGTGGACGATGCGAAGGCGATGGGCTTCGACGTTATCTATTTTCCGCCGATTCATCCAATCGGTTTCGCCAACCGGAAAGGGCGGAATAATTCGGTGACGAGCGAGCCGGGGGAACCGGGCGTGCCCTACGCGATCGGGAACCGACATATCGGCGCGCCGAATGGCGGCGGGCATAAAGACGTGGAGCCAGCGCTCGGCACCCTGGAGGATTTCGATTGGCTGCAGCAGGAAATTCGCGCGCGTGGGATGGAGGTGGCGCTCGATTTCGCGATCAATTGTTCACCCGATCACCCGTATGTGGCGGAGCATCCGGAGTGGTTCTACAAGCGCCCGGACGGCACGATCAAATACGCCGAGAATCCGCCGAAGAAATACGAAGACATCTACCCGCTGAATTTCCGCTGCCCGAACTGGGAGGAGCTTTGGAACGAGATGACCAGCATCATTCTCTTCTGGGCCGAGCGCGGGGTGCGGATCATTCGAGTCGATAATCCGCACACCAAACCGGTGCCGTTTTGGGAATACCTGATCAGCCAGGTGCGCGCGCAGTTTCCCGACGTGATCTTCCTCTCCGAAGCTTTCACGAAGCCGAAGATGATGCAGGCGCTGGCCAAAGCGGGCTTTACCCAAAGCTACACTTACTTTACCTGGCGCGGCACGAAGACGGAGTTCACGGAATATTTCACCGAGCTGACCCAGACCGGGATGGCGGATTATTTCCGCGGCAATCTCTGGCCAAACACGCCGGATATTCTGCCCGTCCATCTTCAGGAAGGCGGCCGGCCGGCCTTCCTCATCCGTGCCGTCCTCGCCGCCACGCTCTCGAGCGTTTACGGCATCTACAGCGGCTTCGAGCTCTGCGAGAATACGCCGCTCCCGGGCCGCGAGGAATATTTCGAGAGCGAGAAATACCAGTGGAAAGAGCGCGATTGGGACGCGCCCGGGAACATCAAAGCCTGGATCACGCGGATCAATCTCATCCGCCAGCAAAACCGCGCCCTCCACTTCTACGATAACCTGCGTTTCTACAAGGCTGAGAACGAGCAGATCCTTTTCTACGGCAAGATGACGCCCGCGCGGGATAACATCATCCTGGTGGTGGTGAATCTCGACCCAACCGCCGTGCACCATTCCTACCTTCAGGTGCCGCTGGCCGAGCTGGGCTTTTCGGAGACGGAGGAATATCAGGTCCACGATCTTCTCACCGACGAGCGCTACACCTGGCGCGGCAGCCGCCAATATGTGGAGCTCGATCCGAAGACCCGGCCGGCCCACATCTTCCGGGTCCGCCGCTCGTTAGGCGACGGGCGCTTCGCTTAGCCGGAAGGAGGCGGTTGGGAAACGGTGACGCCCTCGGCGCGAGTTTAGGCCGCTCACTCTTCGGGTGCCGCCCGATCCGGGCGGCGAGGGCGCCGCCACTACGACAGGCTCCTTTTTACGTTATGGAGTTCTGTGTTCGCTCGCGTCAACTTTGTCTTTGTGTTTGCTCCTGACCCTCTCGCCCGGCGCTTACACTCTGCATGGAATCAACGAAACCGGCAGCGAAGGCGTGCTCCTGCTGGAGGCATATGATATGGATGCGGGCAATCCTTAATTGCGCGAACGGCATTTCGTTTGAGTGTTTGAAATGAAACGACCAATCCCCTGCCGTTTGATTCTCGGTGCCGCCGCCGCGCTCGCCGCAGCCTTGCTTCCTCTGCATGCCCAAGCCAGCCCGGGGGATCTTTACGTGGCCGACTCGGCCACGCGCAGCATTCTCCGGTTCGGACCCGATGGCACCAAGAGCACCTTTGTTTCCGATCTCCTCCAGCCCCTCGCTCTCGCGTTCGATCGAAAAGGAAACCTCTTTGTCGCGGATGCCGATTCGTGTGTTTCCTCCAACGGGAATCCTTGCGAATTCCCGAGTAAAATCCTGCGCTTTACCTCCGCGGGTGAGAGGAGCATTTTCGTCACCCTCGCGCCGAATACGCAGGTCCTCGGGATGGCCTTCGATGGTGCAGGAAATCTTTTCGTCGCCGCCAACGGCAGGATCTTAAAATTCGCGCCGGATGGGACGCAGACGGCGTTCCCCTCCAGCGCCCGGAGTGTCTGGCCTCTTGCCTTCGGTCGATTGGGGCAGCTTTACGCGGGAGTGAATCCGGTAGGCCCTGGGTCCATCGTGAAGATCGCGCCGGATGGGAGCAGCAGCACCTTCGTCACGCTCCCGACAAGCAACTCCGCCACCGGCCTGGCCTTCGACGCCGCCGGCAACCTTTTCGTAAAGTATGGCAGTGCGATCCTTCGAATTACGCCAGCCGGGAGCATCAGCACATTTGCGACCGGCAATTTTACCTACCCGCTGGCTTTCGATGGGCAGGGGAACCTTTTTGCCGCACTCAATGCCTACAACGCAAGCGAACCGGCCATTGTGAAATTCACGGATTCGGGAACAAGCACCACTTTCAGCCTCGGTCCGATGTCGCCATCCGCCTTCGCCTTCGAGCCGGTGACGGAAAAGCTCCGGAATATCAGTGCACGGGGTTTCGTTCAAACCGGCGACAACGTTTTGATCGGTGGCTTCATCGTGGGAGGGAACGCGCTGGCGAATAACGCGGTCGTGGCGCGCGCGATCGGACCCTCCCTTTCGCAAGCCGGGGTCGCCCAACCGCTCCTCGACCCGATCCTCGAACTCCGCGATGCGAGCGGGGCTTTAATAATCAGGAACGATAACTGGCAAGACACACAAGAAAGGGAAATCACAGCGACGGGGTTGGCGCCGACGCATCCCCGCGAATCGGCCATCCTGGCGACGTTGCCGGCCGGCGCCTACACCGCCATCGTGCGGGGTGTGGACAATTCGACTGGGCTTGCCTTGGTGGAGATTTTTAGTCTGCACCAGAATTAATCGGTGGGCCGGAATTTGCCGCGAACGGCGAAGGCGCGAACCAGGGAGAGGTTTTACTTCTGGATGGCACCATTCCCGGCGGCGACGGCCGGAGCGAATGCCGAGAGTTTTGTCATCGAGGTGACGGCTTCCAGAAAGGCGAAAATCGAGGCGATCAGGCACGGGATCAACGAGACCGGCGGCGAAGGCGTGTCGTGTTGGAAGCCTATGATGTGGACGCGGTGAGTCCGTAGGATGCGGCGCCGCGAGTTTACGATCGGCTTGCCTTCTGGTCCGTCGCGGAGACTGCAAGTTGGAAACTTGCGCTACTTTGCAGAAAGCGGCGCGGGATTGGTCTGAACGTTCCGGCCGCGGCGCTGTCTCTGCTCCGGTAATGTTGCGTCGGCGGGAGCGGCTGCCTATGATTAACCAAATCCACGGAATGAAACGCCGCATCTTCTCGATGCTCGTCGCGCTGGCGAGCGCCACGCCTCTCTTCGCGCAGGATCCCGCCACCGCTCCGCCGGCCGCGCCCGATCTGCCGCAGACCACTTCGCTCCTCGAAGCGATGATGCACGCCGGGCCGATCATCATCCCGCTTTTCCTGCTCTCCATCTTTTCCGTCATGCTGGTGGTGATTTATTTTCTCACCATTCGGCGCGGGGCAGTGGTTTCGCATGGCTACATGGCGACAGCCGATGCGCTCCTGAAAAAACGCGATTACCTCGGTCTGCTGGCGGTTTCAAATCGCCACGGCGAAGCGATCGCGCGGGTCGTGCAGAAGATGCTCGAGTTCACGACCAAGAATCCGGGCGCGGAATTCGCCCAGATCCGCGAGATCGCGGAGACGGAAGGCACGCGGGTCGCGTCTGGTATCAATAACAAGGTCACGTATCTGGCGGATGTGGGGACGATCGCGCCCCTGATCGGATTGCTCGGAACGGTGATCGGAATCGTGAAGTCGTTCAGCGCGCTCGGCGCGGACGTGGGTTCGGCGCGTTATCTCCAGCTTTCCAAAGGCGTCAGCGAGGCCTTGATTAACACGGCGGGCGGGCTCGCGATCGGTATTCCGGCGCTCATCTTTTACGCCTTTTTCCGCGGGCGGGCGCAGCGTTTGATCTCGGAATTGGAAGCGGCCGTGACGCATGTGCTGGCGCTGCTGTCGCTCCAATACAACAAGCGCACGGAGCGCGCGCCGGCGTTGCTCGAAGATGAATTTTAACCGGCCGCCTCGCGCCGCCCGCGATGGCCGCGCCCTGGCCGACGCCGCGCACCGCGCCACCCCATGAATCTGCGTCGCCACGCCATTCCGCACCATCCGGGCATCCAGTTGGCCCCGCTCGTGGACGTGCTCATGTTGCTCCTGATTTTTTTCCTGCTGACCTGGAACGCGGCCCGGAATGAGAACGAGCTGGACGTGAAGATCCCGAAGGCTTCGGAGGCGAAGGAGAAGAGCGCGCCGATTGGCGACGTGGTCGTGAACGTGAAGGCGGACGGCAGCGTGGTGGTGAATCGGCGGACGCTGAGCGGGCCGGACTTGACCCAGATGCTGCAGAGTTTGGTGCAACTGGATCCTAACCAGGCGGTCGTGATCCGGGGCGATGAAGCGGGCGCCTACAAGCATGTGGTCGAAGTGCTGAATATCTGTAGCACCGCCGGGGTGACGAACGTCGCCTTCGCGACCGCGAAATGAGACGCTGGGCGAACGCGCTCGGCGTTCTGGTTCTCCTGGCTGGCACAGCCGCGACGGCGCCCGGCCAGCGCTCGGATGAAATCCGCCGTGCGCAACCGGTGGAGGATGCGCCGATCCCGCGCGCCTTGCCGGTGGAGAGCGCCACCCCGCGCCGCGCGCTCCCTTTGCCCGAGCCGCCGGCGGCCACGCCCGTGCCGCGTCCGTCGGTCGCGAGCACGCCGCGGGAGAGCGCGCCTGAGCCGGAAGCCGAGTCGGCACCGCCGCCCAGCACCGAAGCGGAGTCGCCGGAGAGCCGGCAGCTTTCCTACGCAAACAGTTTGTTCGCGCGGAAGCTCTACGATCTCGCGATTCCGGAATACGAGAAATTTCTCGGCCAATTCCCGAGCGCGAGTGGTCGCGCCAGCGCCTTCTTTTACCTCGGCGAATGTTACCGCACCCTCGATCGGACCGCGCCGGCCAAGACGGCGTTTCAGAGCGTGGTGAACGATTTCCCCGAGAGCGAGTTCGCCGGCCCGGCGGCTTACGGCGTCGCGGAGATTTTGTTCAAGCAGAAGGATTACGCGGGCGCAGCCCCGCTTTTCCATCGTTCGGCGGCGAAGACGAAAGAGCCCGCGCTGGCGCTTTCCGCGCGCTACTTCGAGGCGCGTTGCCTGGAGAATCTGGAGAAGAAGGACGACGCCGCCAATCTCTACCTGGAGGTGGTGGAAGCGAAGAATCCCAACCCATTCCGCGAAGACTCACGAATGGCGGCGGCGGCGCTGTTGATCGGCCGCGGACGCAAGACAGACGCGCTTCGCCAATACGAAGCGCTCTCAAACGAGACGAGCAAGCCGGCTTTGAAAGCGGAGACAACGGTCCGCGCGGGTTTGATCGCGCTTGAGCTCCAGCAGGCGGAAAAGGGAAAGGATAAGTCGATGCTGGAGAAGGCGACCGCGCTCCTCCAGAAAGGCCGCTCGCTGCCGGAGGCGGGGAAGTGGCGGGGGATCGCGCAGGTCGGTTTGCTGCGGCTTTATTATTCAACCGCGCAATACGCGCAGGTCCTGGCGGAGTATAAGCGCAGCCAGGAGAACATCCCGGAAGAGGTGCGCGCGGAGATGATGTTGGTGGCGGCAAACAGCGAGCGCCAGCTCGGCCACGAGAAGGAAGCGGAGACGCTCTACGCGCAGATCGTGGCTAAATATCCCGAGCGCGAGGAGGCGAAGGACGCGCGTTATCAGCGGCTGATCAATATTTACAGCTCGAACCCGACCGCGCTGGTCGCGGAGGTGGACAAGTTCCTCGCCTCTAGTCCGACCGCGGAACGCGCCGCGCAGGCGAAGCTCTTGAAAGCGGAAGCTTATTACAAAGAAGGAAAGTTCGCCGAGGCGGCTCCGCTTTATGAAGAATTGCGTGCTTCCCAGCTCTCGCCGCGGCTGCGATCGGAGGCGGCCTACAAGCTGGGCTGGTGCCAGGTGCAATTGAAGAGCATGCCGCGGGTGGTGGAGGCGTTTACTTACTTTTTGCAGGCGTTTCCGGAGAGCTCGCTCGCGCCCGTCGCGCTGACGCAGCGCGCACTCGCTCATCAGGAGACGAAGGCATACGACGACGCGGTCGCCGATTTAAACACCCTCCTAAGCAAATACCCGGCGGCGAAAGAGCGGGAAGCGGCTTTGCAACAGAAGGCCCTGCTCCTCGGTCAGCAGGAAAAAACAGACGAGATGGCCAAGACTTTTCGGCAACTTCTGAAGGAATATCCGAAGAGCCCGGTGGCGGCGCAGGCGCAGTATTACATCGGCAAAGCCGCCTTCGAGGCGAAGGATTACAAGACGGCGCTGCCGGCGCTGGAGGCGGCGCGGACTTTGAACAAGGAACAGTTCTACACGCCTTCGACGGTCCGGATTATCTCCGCTTATTTTTATCAAAAGAATCGCACCGCGCTGACGGCGGAGATCGGGAAATTCCTAGCGACGGACCCGGCGGCGAAAATCCCCGGGGAGATTCTGCAGTCGCTCGGGATCGAATTTTATAACGAGAAGAACTACGCCGCGGCGGAGAAGTATCTGAGTCTGCTCGGCAGCAGCGAGTCGGCGGGCGTGAGCCCGGATTTTTCGTTCTATTTAGCTGACGCGCAGACCAAACAGGGACATTTCGCGGAAGCGGAGGCGTCGTATGAAAAGTATTTGCAGAACACAACTGATCCGGCCGCGCGAGTGAAGACATTGCTCGCGCTCGGCACGACTAAGATCGCGGCGCACAAAGCCGACGATGCGCAGAAGATCGCGGAGGAAATCATGAGTCTGCAGCCGGAGGGAAAGGTGAACGCGGAGGCGCGTTTGCTGGCGGGCGAGGTGCAGGTGGAGCGCGGAAATTTCGAAGAAGCCGCCAAAGCATTCATGAGCGTGGCCTTGCTTTATGACGATCCTGCGATCACGCCGCGCGCGTTGCAGAAGGCTGCGACCGCCTACGAGAAAGCGGGTAAGACGGCAGAAGCGCAAAAGGCGAACGAGCAGTTGCGGGCGAAGTATCCAGAAGCGGTCGGGACGTGATTTTTCCTTGGCGCGATTGCTTGGGATGTGGCCACGCGTGAGGAAAGCGGCGCGAGGACGCGCCGCACTCCAAAGCTCGCCGGGGCGAGCGAAAGAGGTGGGCCTGGAACATTTCGCGCGCCAGCGCTTTTGGAGTGCGTGCGCGTCCCCGCGCCGCTTTCTTCACGCGCGGCGGCAATCGAGCGCGTCCTCTGGCCGCTTCACCACGGGCAAAGTAGCGGACGCCCCTGCCACACCGTGGCAAATCCCATCCGCGAAGGGTTCCAAAGAGTTTTCACAGTCGACAAAGAAATGGCGTAAGAACATAAAGAGCGCATGAAGCTTCCCCCTGCCTTTAGACCCGCAGTTCTGGCTCGGAGGGCAGCGCTTCGAGCATGCGGACTCGCACTCTTATTCCTGAGCGTAATCGCGCCCGCCCGCGCCCAATCCGCGCTGGATGGTTTTGACCCGAATGTGAATGTTGGAGGTGGTGGCCTGGTTCTCACCATGGCCGTCCAGCCAGACGGGAAAATTATTATCGGGGGCAGTTTCATCGGTCCCGTCGCCGGAAGCGTTCGCAGCCGGATCGCCCGCTTAAATCCCGATGGGACGCTCGACTCGACCTTTAATCCAAATGCGGACGGGGACGTCAGCGCCATCGCGATCCAGAGTGACGGCAAGATTTTGGTCGGCGGAGGTTTTACGTCGATTGGGGGCCAGCCGCGCAACCGTATTGCCCGCCTCGATCCTGTCACTGGCTTGGCGGACTCGTTCGATCCAAACGCGAATCAAAGTGTGACGACGGTAGCGGTCCAGACGGACGGCAAGATTGTGCTGGGAGGCAGTTTTACCAATATCGGCGGACAGCCGCGCAACTACATTGCACGGCTTGATCCCGTCTCTGGCTTGGCCGATTCCTTTGATCCCAACGCCTCCAGTTCTGTGTCGGTGATCACCTTGCAACAGAACGGGAAGATTCTGGTCGGCGGTCAGTTTTCCACAATCGGGGGGGCAACCCGCGCGTTTATCGCCCGCCTGGATGCCACAAATGGCCTGGCGGATTCCTTTAATCCCGCGCCGGACAGCAATGTCGGCACGATCGCGGTCCAGGCAGACGGCAAAATCCTGGTCGGCGGAGGTTTCTCCAATATTGGCGGCCAGGTCCGCCGCTTGATCGCTCGCCTCGATGCCACAACTGGCCTCGCCGATTCCTTCGATCCGAATCCGGACACGAGCAATCCCTTCATTAATAATGTCCGTTTCATCGCAATCCAGGCGGAAGGGAAAATCCTCGTTAGCGGAAGTTTCACCAATATCGGCGGACAAGCCCGATACCACCTTGCGCGTCTCGACTCCGTCGCCGGGCTGGCAGATTCGTTCGATCCGAGCCCTCGCGGAAATACATTCTTCGACTTCGTTTATGCGATTGCGATCCAGGCGGACGGCAAGGCGTTGATCGCCGGCGGATTCACGAACGTTTCGCCCAACGGTGGCGCGATGGTCAATCGCAACCGCATCGCCCGGCTGGAAACCGACGGCCGGCTCGATCGAACTCTGGATCTGGGCACGGTGGGCAACCAAATTGAAGCCATTACCGTCCAGCCAGACGGAAAGATTTTGATCGGCGGTTACTTTGACAGCGTTCTAGGCATGACCCGCAATAATCTCGCCCGACTGCATGCGGACGGCACCTTGGACATGACATTCAATCCGAATGCGGACAGCGGGGTCGAATCCATCGCCGTCCAAGCCGACGGCAGGATTCTAGTGGGTGGTGGCTTCGCGAATATCGGCGGCCAGCCGCGTAGGAATGGCCCGGCTCGATGGAGCGACCGGACTGGCAGATTCGTTTAACCCAAACGTAAATACAGAAGGATCGGTCAATGCAATGATTGTGCAGCCCGACGGCATGATCCTGGTGGCCGGTAATTTCACCACGATCGGTGGGCAGGCCCGCAACTCCATCGCCCGGCTGGATTCCGTGACGGGCCTGGCCGATTCGTTCGATCCGAACGCGAACAGCTATCTCTCTTCGATCGCGCTACAGGCTGACAACAAGATCTTGGTGGGCGGCAACTTCACTGCCATCGGCGGACAGATTCGCGCCCACATTGCTCGACTTAATGCCAAGACGGGATTGGCTGATTCGTTCAATCCTCAGGCTAATTTCGGGGTGCATACCATCGCCTTACAAGCCGACGGCAAGATTCTGGTGGGCGGCGGTTTCACAAATATCGGCGGCCAGGCTCGCCAAAGTATGGCCCGGCTGGATGCCGCCACTGGACTGGCCGATTCGTTTAATCCAAGCGCAAACAATTTTGTTTCCTCCATTGCGGTGCAGGCCGACGGCAAAATTTTGGCGGGCGGTTATTTTAGCGGTGCGAACAGCATTGGGGGAGCGACGCGCAACCGCATCGCCCGACTGGATCCGACGACCGGGCTTGCTGATTCGTTCGACCCGAACGCAGACAGCATAGTTCTGGCACTTGCGTTGCAGGCGGATGGCAAGGTTTTGACTGGGGGCATCTTTACCTCCGTCGGCGGCCAGGGACGTAGAGCCTTCGCTCGCTTGAGTAACAACACAGCTGGGTTGCAAGAGCTCATGGTAACGCCCACTGCCATCACTTGGACGCGTGCCGGTTCCAGCCCGCAACTGGCACGGGTTACCTTTGAGGACTCGAGCGACGGGACGAACTTCCATTTCCTCGGCAATGGCACCGCGTCTGGCAGCGAGTGGACGGTGACGGGCTTGAACCTTCCGCCCCAACAAAATATCTACATCCGCGCGCGCGGCTTTTACCGCAGCGGTGCCGAAAACGGCTCAGACGGCATCACGGAATCGGTCCGAAACGTTTTCCTAACCGCGACACCGCTGCAAGTCGCCGCCGCCGTTTCTCGCAAGATCCACGGCAGCGCGGGTGCTTTCGACATTCCTTTACCGCTCACCGGGAATCCTGGTGTGGAGTGTCGCTCCAGCGGTGGGGCGCACACCCTTGTCGTTACTTTTAGCAACAACGTCGTGAGCGGAAACGCCAGTGTCACAACCGGGATCGGCACGATCTCGGGAGGACCATCGTTTAGCGGGAACACGATGATAGTAAACCTTGCTGGTGT
>JBBSLZ010000063.1:0-12951 GCA_038233435.1 Chthoniobacterales bacterium | reverse complement strand
GCATCGCTTTGTTTCCTTGCGGCGGGAGATTCGGGTGAGAAGTCAGATTGGTCGGTTTGGTGGTCATAGTATTTTCTCCGGGTTGGCAGTTGGCTCTGTTAAGGAGATAGAGCCGCTGGCGAGAGGGGGCCAGCTGGGGATAGTAACGCGACTGTTACCTTTGGCCGTCTCGGCCTAACGAGCAATCGAGGCCGGGAGAGAGAGCGGGTGAAGGGAATCGAACCCTCGTGTCCAGCTTGGGAAGCTGGCGTTCTACCATTGAACTACACCCGCGAAGGGATCTCGGATTGTGGAATGCGGAGCGCGGAATGCAAGCCGCGAAACATCATTGCCAGGAAATGACGTCGTCTTTGGCTGGGCCGGAATTTTTCGGGCCGCTGCCTCCGGCGCGGTCTTTCCCGAGCGACCAGGCGATGGCTCCCTGGCGGAGCTGGGGCGCGGCCCCGGCTTCGGACGAATAGGGATTCAGGACTTCGTTATTATAATCGGAATCGAGACGGACGAGGTAGGGCTTGCCCCACGGATCGTAGAATTGTTCGTCGCCTGGCGGGCCGATGCCGCCGCGTGGTGGCGTCGCTTTCGCATCCGCAGGCTTGATGAATTCGATCTGCCGCGGGTTCGAGGCCGCGTCGATTCCGCGGAGGGTGTCGAGGAGCGCCTTCGTGCTCGGGACGTCGATGCCGTAAGTGAACTCGGGGCCGGTGGCGGTGGAGGGCAGAGGATACTTCCCGTATTCGGTGTAGAAGGCGTTCACGGCCGTGACGATCTGGATGAGATCGTTTTTGGCCTGGGTTTTTTTGGCGCTGTTTTGCACCGCCTGAAAGGCGGGGAAGGCCAGGCCCATTAGGACGGCGATGATGGAGATGACGACGAGCAGCTCGATGAGGGTGAAGGCGGCTTTCGGCGGGTTTTGCATGGGCGGGTCGGAAAGTTGAACGTCGAACGCCGGACGTCCAACGCTGAATGAGGGAGGGCGGCGCCTCGCCCGGTCAGGCCCACTTTTTCATTTGCTCGGGGAAGGGGCAGTGGGCGCAATCGCTATTATCCTGGAGACAGAAGTCTTCGTAAATCTGCAGTAGCCCCTGCTGATCGGCGACGGTGCGGGTGAAGGGACGGCCGCGGGCGTTGCCGCCGAAGAGCCGGGTGACGGCGGTTTCGAGGCGACGATTACTGAGGCGGGCGGGCAATTTTTCGAAGTCGGCCCAGATATCGGCGCCGCGGGCGGCGAGGAAAGGAAGAACGACGTTGGCCAATATCTCGGCAATGCGGGAGTCGCCGATCAAGGCCATCGGCCGGGCGGCGGGCTTGGCGGTGAGAGTGTAGTGATGACTCCAGTAGGGATGCTGAAGGTGGAGGAGGAAATGGCGGAGGGCGTCGGTGGGGCTGGCCTCGCCTAACGAGCGGAGGAGCGCGGGCCATTCGGCGGCGAGCTGGCAGAGGGCGCCGAGACGGCGCTGGGGGTGATTGAGCGGCCGGGCGCCGCCGAGGCGCCAGATTTTTTCGGGCAGGGCGAGGCGCTGAAATTGATCACGTTGCGCCCACCACTGTTCCCAGAGCTGGCGCAGGTAGGCGCGGGTGTCGGAGGCGAAGACGGAGAGATCGGGCGCATCGAGGAAGCCAGCCAGACCGAAGAGGAGGGCCTCGGCGTCCTCTTTGCGGGCGCGTAAATGGGCCAGCGGGAGGCGTTGCGCGAGGAGGGTGAAGGGGAGCTTGTTTTGTTTGTAGCCGAGGGCGGCGGCCAGTTCCTGGAAGAGGGCTTCATCGGGGCCGTGGCTCTCGATCATGACCCGGAGCCGATTGGCTTTTCGCTGAAAACGGAAGCGGGCCGCGCCTTCCAGGACGCTGGCGACGCGCGCGGCCGGGAGATCCTGGAGGGGCGCCTGGCAACGGCCGGGACGCGCGAGGGGGACATTACTGGGGAAACTCTCCGGCAGCGCGCGTGGGTCCACGCGGACCTGGAGGACGTTCCGATGCGAGCGGGTGCGGGAGAAGAAGGTGTGCTCGCTCGGTTGGACGAAGACGTGCAGAATGGTGTCTTCGAAATCGCGGTTAATGGCGTGGCCGTGGGCTTCCCAACTGCGGTCGGAGAGATCGAATTCGATGCTGCCGCGGATGACTTTTTCGTCCTGGAGGCGAATGGCGACGCCTTGGAAATCGGGGCCCGCCTCGCGATTCCAGGTTCCGAATTGCACGATCTCGACCGTCTTGCCGCAGACGGTGCGGAAGTGGCGCCCGAAGTCTCCCGCGAACCAGCGCGCCTGTAGCTCGAGTTCGTTTGGATTGCGCGGGGTGTGGAAGAGGGCGCGTTCTTTGATCCGGCTGGACTCGCGGAGTTGCTCGTAGCGTTCCGCAAGTGTCATCGGGAGAGAGGTGCGGCGGCGGTCAGACGGGCACGGCTTCTGACGGCTCTTCGATCTCTGGTGGCGTGGACGGGAGGGCGAGGCGGGATTGGAGATAGTGGGTGATCTCTTCCACCCACGGCCCGCTGGAGCGCGGGAAGACGAAGAGATAGCGAAGCCCTTTCCCGGTGGAGGGGAAGATGGCGAGGTTCTCAGAGAGGAATTTCGGCTCGCGGGCCACCGTCATGCCTTCGAGCGAGATGTTCTGGGCGAAGCCGCGGCCTTTTCGGGCTACGAAGACGAGCCGGCGTGGTTCCTCGTTGGTGGCGACGAGGGCGCCGAAGAGGTTGGCGGGGATGCGTCGGCCGCGACCGCTCAGGCAGGGGGCGGCCCAGGCGATAGTCTCGTTCAGGACGGTGTGCTGGCTGAAGACTTCGTGCAGGCTGGCGGGCAGGGTGGTGGGGAGAGAGGAGGGTTGGCCGGAATCGGCGGGGCCGTTGAGTTTTTTGAAAATGAGCCAGATTTTCGCTTTCATGGCGCGAAGGATTTTTGGCGCGAAGAAGAGGAAGGCGGCCAGCGCGAGGACGAAAAGGCCGAGCGCGACGAGCGGGTTATAATGGATCAAGGCGAGCCCGCCGAAAACGGCCACGTCTTCCACGAGGCTGACGCCGATGTTGGAAAAAGGTTCGGGCGAAGCGTTGATCGCGAGGCGGGAGGAGGCTTTGGCGGTGTGGGCGATGAGGCTGGTGCCACCGGCGAGGAGGATGACGAGGATATCGAAGGTGGGAGTGGAGAAACCGAGGACGCGGATGGCGAGAAAGGCGCCGCCGATGGGCCGGATGACGGTGTGAACGGCATCCCAGGCGGAATCGACCCAAGGGATTTTATCCGCGAAAAATTCGAGGAAGTAGAAGACGCCGGCGACGACGATGATGGCGGGGTGCCCTAGGACTTCGAGGGATTGGTATTGCGGCGCGAGCGTGATCCAGTGCTGATTCACGGCCAGACCGGTGACGAAAACAGTGAGGTAAAGGTTGATCCCGGCCAGGGCGGCGAGACCGAGTGCAACCCCGAGGAGGTTGAGCTGTTCCACGGGGAGGAATATGGGACGCGGGTGGGGGTTGTCACGCGGTTTTGGATTTGGCCGACCCCCGGGCGTGGCGGCAGTTTGGCTGTTATCTCGCGGGAGCGGTGCTAGAATCGGCGCCATGCTCGATATCCGTCTCATCCGCGAACAGCCGGACATGGTGAAGGAACGCCTCGCCACGCGGGCGGGCGACGACGCGGCGAAGATTGATCAGTTGCTCGAAGTGGATGCGGAGCGGCGGAAGAACGAGACGGAATTGCAGCAGCGGAATGCGGACCGGAAGCGGCTAAGTAAAGAGATCGGTGGGAAACGGAGCCGTGGGGAATCGTCGGAGGAGCTGGAGCAACAGGTGCGCGAGATCGGCGAGCAGATCGCGGTCTCGAATGAGCAGACGGTGGCGAGCGAGGAACGGCAGCGGGATTTGCTGCTCAATATCCCGAATCTGCCTCACGCGGCAGCGCCGGTAGGGACGAGCGCGGCGGATAATCCGGTGGTGCGGACGTGGGGCGAGAAGCCTTCGTTAGGCGGGACGGTCTGGGATCATCTGGCGCTGGGCGAGCGGCTGCGCCTGTTCGATCTGGAGCGGGCGGCGAAGCTGAGCGGCTCGGGGTTTATCTGCTTCATCGGAGCGGGGGCGAGGCTGGAGCGGGCGCTGATCCAGTTCATGCTCGATCTGCATACGCGCGAGCATGGGTATGTGGAAATGAGCCCGCCGTTTCTGGTGAAGCGGGAGTGCATGGTGGGGACGACGCAGTTGCCGAAGTTTGAGGAGGATATGTATGGGCTGGAGGGGAACCAGATGTTCCTGGCGCCGACGGCGGAAGTGCCGGTGACCAATTTCCACCGCGAGGAAATCCTGGCGCTGGCGGAGTTGCCAAAAAAATACGTGGCTTACACGCCGTGCTTCCGGCGGGAGGCGGGCTCGGCGGGGCGGGAGACGCGCGGGATCATCCGGGTGCATCAGTTTGACAAGGTGGAGCTGGTCAAGATCACGACGCCGGAGACGTCGATGGCGGAACATGAGTCGTTAACCGAGAACGCGGAGCGGGTTTTGCAATTGCTCGGGCTGCACTATCGGGTGATCGAGCTGTGCACGGGGGATGTCGGTTTCGGCTCGACGAAGACGTATGATATCGAGGTGTGGTCGCCGGGGCAGGATGGCTACCTGGAGGTGTCGAGTTGTTCGAACTTTGAGGACTTTCAGGCGCGCCGGATGAATCTGCGGTTTAAGGACGGGGAGGGGAAGAACCGGTTCTGCCATACTTTGAATGGCTCGGGCGTGGCCCTGCCGCGCTTGTTCGCGGCGTTGATCGAGGCGGGCCAGCAGCCGGACGGCTCGGTCAAATTACCGGCGGCGTTGCATCCCTATTTCGGCGCGGCGGAACTACGGGTCTGACGCGGACACGCCGCCGCCGAAGAGGTCCAGTTGACCGGGATCGGCGGAAGCGGTTTCGAGTGTTGACGGGAGGGGCAACTCGTAGCCGAGCCGACTGGCCAGACGCTGGCCGGTCTCGGGCGCGTAGCCTTCGAAGTGATTGTTGACGAAGGCCCAGATGCCGCGCGTTTCTTCCAGGTGGTGCTCGATTTTCAAGGCCCAGCTTTCCAGCGCGGCTTCGCGTTTCCAAAGCAGTTTGCCGTAGCGATGGACTCGATCCCCAGCGGGGTCGTACTTTGTGCCGTAATCGCCGAGCAGGCGGATGTAAACAAAGTCAGTCGTGTGCGGCCAGGGCTCGAAGGGGGCGAGATTCCGCTCGTGCAGCGGGCTGGTATCCGCCCAGACCCAGCAGATGCGATATTTTTTCAGGAGCCGGATGATGGGCGGCCGGTGCCAACCCGGATGGCGGAACTCGATCGCAAAACGGTAGTCGCGCGGCAATTGCTCGAGAAAGCTGCGCAGGACGGGCTTGCCCTCTTTCGGCGAGAAGGAGGGCGGGAGCTGGATCAGGATGACGCGCAGCTTTTCCGCCAGCGGCTCCATTACCCGGAGGAAGCTGGTTAACTCCGCGCTGCAATCGTGCAAGCGGCAGGCGTGGGTGATGGCGCGCGGCAATTTGCAGGTAAAACGGAAGGAAGCGGGCGTGCTCTCGGCCCAACGCAGGACGGATTTTTCCGCCGGGGCGTGGTAGAAAGTGGAATCCAGTTCCACTGCGGGGAAATACTGGGCGTAGAATTCCAGCCAGCGTTCCGGCGGCAGATCAGGCGGATAAAACGGGCCCTGCCATTCCTCGAAACTCCAGGCGCAAGCGCCAAGCCGGATTTTTTGCTGCGCGTTTAGGTTCAAAATGTTTCCTCCCGAATGAATCGGAGACGCGGCCTGCCTAGCGGGTGCGTAACTTGACGAGAGCAGCAAGGTTATCTACCCTGCCGGAGCCGATGCACGCTCGATTTTTGCTCTCCGTTCCGCCCCTTTTGCTGGCCCTCGCGATCGCCTGGCCGGCCCTCAGTCCGGCTGCGGTCATCTTCCGTCCAGATAAGAAATCCCGTTATGTCGCGCCGGGCGATGAGAACGTCAGCGGCAACGCGCAGGAGCTCTTCCGGATCGGGCAGAGCGCGGAGAACTCGGGAAACTACAGCCGCGCGATCAAGGCCTACCGGGCACTTGTCCGCCGGCACCCGAAGGATACGCTGGCCGAAGGCGCCGCCTATCGTTTCGCCGTCCTGACCGAGAAGTATGGCGATCCCTTAAAAGCGGCGGCGGCTTACCGGGTGGTGGTGGAAAATTATCCCAAGAGCCCGCATTTCAGCGAGGCGATCGAAGCCCAATTTCGGATCGGCGAAATGTATCTGAATGGGAAAAAGATTCGGTTGCTGGGCATTCCGATCGGGAAAGCGCTCGATCGGGCAATCGAGATTTTCGCGGCCATCGTCCGGACGGCGCCCTATGGGAAATATACTGCCCGGGCCCAGTTTAACATCGGCCGGGCCACGGAAAAACAGGGCGCGGCGGATGCGGCGGTGACCGCTTACACAGCGGTGGTGGATAAATTTCCAAACGATCCCATCGCGGCCGACGCGCAGTATCAGATCGGCTACCTCTGGTTCAAAACTGCCCGGAGCGGCGGCTACGATGCGAAAGCGGTGGCCAACGCCAAGCTCGGTTTCCAGGACTTTCTTTTCCGCTATCCCAAGAGCGAAAAGGTGGCCCAGGCGCGGGAAAACTTGCGCCTCCTCGATCAAAAACAAACGAGCGATGCCTTCCGGATCGCGAAGTTTTACGACAAGCAAAAGAACTACCGTGCCGCCGTCATCTACTATAACGACGTCATCCGCCAACAGCCCGGCTCCAGCCAGAGCGACCGCGCGAAGCAGCGCGTGGCCGAATTGAGGAAGAAGGTGGGCGACGCGGCGCTCCAGGAAGCCGCGCTCACGGCCGCGACCGCGAAGAAGCCGAAGCCACCGAGTCCAGCGGCGCAAGGGCAAGGCGAAGAGAGCGGCCCGGCGATGCGGACCTCGCCTGATGATGTGGCGCCGCTCCCGCCGCCCGAAGCCGACGAATCGCTCCCGCCGCCGGCTTCCCTCACGCCGAATACGACGCTCGCCCCTCCGGTGCCGTCGCCCACCCCCTCGCCGACTCCTGAGGCTTCGCCCTCGCCGGAGGAGTGAAAACCTTTCTCGCCGCCATCGTTTGCGCAGCGGCCTTGAGTGGCTGCGCGGGCTATCGCATTGGGGAGGTCAAGCCGGCCTACCTGAAGGATGTCCACACGATTGCGGTGCCCACATTTAAGAACAGCACCTACCTGCCGCGGCTCGAAGTCCTGATCACGAACACGGTGATCAAACAAATCCAGCAGGACGGCACCTTCCGGGTCACCCGGGAAGAGGAGGCGGATGCGGTGCTTCGTTGCACGATCGCGACGGTAGCGAGGAACCCGGCTCGCTCCGTCCGCGGCAACGTCTTGGCCACGACCGAGTTTAATCTCGGCCTGGCCGTCACCTACACGCTCGTGGGGCGCGATGGCAAGCCGCTCACGGGTCCAGCGACGGTGGCTGGCGCCACCAGCTTTTTCGTGGGTGCCGACGTGACCACGGAGGAGCGGCAGGCCTTGCCGCTGGCCGCGGAAGACATGGCGGTGCGCCTCGTTAGCCAGCTAAGCGAAGGCTGGTGATGCCGTGGGCAAAGGGGACGCAAAGCTGTGGGCGATCCTGAACGATAAGCTCGATCTGCTGCGCGTGGCGGGCCAATTGGCGGGCGCCGTCCGGGTAGCGGAGACGGCGCTGGAGCTGGCGCGGCGCGCCTTTCCACCGGGCGATCCGTCTTATGCGGTCAGCCTGGAAAAACTGGGCCAGTTGCACGCTCAGGCGGGCGATCGTGGGGCGGCCCGGCCTTACCTGGATGAAGCGCAGGAGTTGCTCCTCCAGGCGGAGGTGCCGGATCACCGCGCCATCTATCGTTCCTCGCGTCGGCTCGGTTTCCTTTGCGAACAATTGCGCGAGAACGAAGAAGCGATCGGCCACTACGAGCGAGCCATCCAGTCCGCCACCTCGCTCGGCGACGTGTCCTACGCGGATTTCGGCACGATGTTAAACAACATCGCGTTGCTCTATCGCAAGACCGGACGCCAGCGAGCGGCCGAGCCCTATTACCTGCACGCGCTGGAACTTTACCAGACCCAGCTCGGCCCGGAGCACGCGGATGTGGCGTCGGTCTTGAATAATCTGGCCGTCTTCTACACCAACGAACGCCGCTACGAAGCGGCCGAAGAAACGCACCTCCGCGCCCTCGCCATCCGGGAGAAAATTCATCCGGCATCGCACCCCGATATCGCGCAGTCGAAGTGTAATCTGGCGGTCGTTTACCATTCCCGCGGCGAGGTCGACCGAGCCTCGGAGTTATACAGGGAATCGCTCCAGGTTTGGGAAGTAGCGACAACCAAGCCGCCGGCCGATTATGAAATCGTGGCTTCGAATTATGCCGATCTCCTGCGCTCGCTCGGGAAGGCGAAACAGGCCAGCCAGATCGAGGCCCGCGCGCGGAAGAAGATGCGGTGAGCAGGTTCGCTCGCGCTGGACGGTGGCCTTTGCGCTTGCACCGGGGCGCGCCGCGCGCATCTTTGGCACCCGTTTCCCGAACCCAAGCTCACGTGGCGGAATGGCAGACGCGTACGGCTCAGGACCGTATGGGGAAACCCGTGGAGGTTCGACTCCTCTCGTGAGCAGGGAATGCCCGGCGTGTTAGAGTGCTGGCGCGATGCCCGCTTCTTCCGCTCCCGCTGCTGAGACGCGCCTGCCGGGTGCGGTGCGCGCCATGTTTGATGGCATCGCCGGTCGCTACGATCTGGCGAATCACCTCCTGAGCGGCGGGATCGATTTTTGGTGGCGCCGGCAGGCGGCGAAGATGGTGCAAAGCTGGCAGCCGCGGCGCGTGCTCGATCTCGCCACCGGGACGGGGGATCTGGCGCTGGCGCTGGCCCTAGCGCTTCCGGAGGCGGAGATCACGGCGGCCGATTTCTCGCCCGAGATGCTGGCGATCGCGGCCCGGAAGGGAGTGCCGCGCACGGTGGTGGCGGATGCGCTGCAACTGCCGTTCGCGGCGGAATCTTTCGAGGCGGTGACGGTGGCCTTCGGATTGCGGAATATGGCGGATTGGGGCGCGGCGCTGCGCGAAATGGGCCGGGTCCTGGCGCCGGGCGGTCATCTGCTGGTGCTCGATTTTTCGCAGCCGCGGCCCATGCTCCAGCCCTTCTACCGTTTTTATCTACATCGTTGTCTTCCGTTTCTGGCCGCGCTGGTGACGGGGAAGAAGGACGCCTATGATTATCTGGGGGCGTCGATCGAAAACTTTCCCAGCGGAGCCGCGATGACGGGATTGATCGAGAACAATGGCTTTCAGGCTGCGCAGGCCTTCCCGCTCACCGGCGGCATCGCGACCATTTATAGCGCCGGGATCGCGGGCAAGGAGTGACGGCTTCCCAGCCGTCGTGTCTCTGAATCGCGACGGCCCGGGAAGGCGTCACTCCTTGCCGTCCGCCGGAGTCGCGCTGGCCGCGGGAGCGATCGGCTGCGCCGAAAGCGGCTGGCGGAGCGCATTGAAATCCGGATTGCTTAAGACAAAAACACCCGGTCGCCCTTCCACCCGCGCATACCACATTCCGTCTCCGGCCGGCCCGCCCACCACGAGGGTGTGCGTGATCTTCTCGTCCGGCGAAGTGGCGAAGCTGATCGTGATTTGTGCCTTTTCGAACGCCTGCGACGGAGGTTCCCCGCCGATCCAACGCACCGCGCGCAATTTCGCGAGCGTGTTCAAGAGCGAGTTGACGTTGGCTTGATTGAGCGGTGTCTCGCCGGCCGGGCTCGTCCAGTCCGCGGTCGGCGCGGTGCGGGTCAAGGCGATCTCTTTTTCCACCGTGACCGCGAGGCGGCGGACGTCTTCCGGTTTCAATTTGAAGATGGCCAGTTCCTGCCATTGTACCGGGTCGGAGAAAATATTCTCCAACAGCGTCCGCGGCACGGTGACGATGAACGGCTCTTCGCCGACGCGAGCGAAAACCTCGTCGCCCTCTGTGCGCCCGAAGAGGACGGTCGCAAACGGCTCTTCGCCCGCGGGTGCTTCGGCCGTGTTCTCGGACGCAAACGAACTGAAGGTGAGCCGAAGCTGCGGTTGATCGAGTCCATACTTCGGCAAATCGGACGCCACGTCGTCGACGAATCTGGTCACCTGCGCCGCGGCCAGGGCATCGAGTAAACGGGTCACTTCCTTGCTCTCGGCGGGTTGGTTGTTCAGGTTGGCGATCGTCCAGTTGTCATCCTTGCGCGCGAGGACGGTTTTGTTTTTTCCCGGCCCCTCGATCGTGAGCCGATCGAGGATGTTGCGGTCGATCCGGAGGAGGTGTCGATCGCGCAAGTCCCCGGGCGTGGCCGCGAGGACGGCCTCGATTTTCTTCGGCAGGGTGTAAACAAAATTGCGCGCGGAAAACCGGACGTATACCTGCTCCTTTTCCTTTTCCGGAATGGCGCCGATCTGCAGCGTCCGGCCTTCCGGATCGTCGGCGGTGAAGAGCGTGATCGAGCCGCGTGGCTCGCCCAAACCATAGGGCATGAGATCGCCTTGATCCTCGGCCACAAACTGCTCGATCCGCGCGCTCGTCACCTGCGCGATCAAATCGCCGAGCTTCTGGCTATCGGCGCGGGCGCGGAGCGGTTTCACGATCTCCCAAGCCTCGCCCTTTTTCTGCGCCTCCAGCTCGCCCGCGGGCGTTTTCAAGACGATTCGATTGACTTGCGCCGCGCTCAGTTCGGTCAATTTCCGATCGCGAAAATCTTCCGGCTTTTTCGCAATCTCACTTCTCACCTTCTGGCGGACGAGAAAGGTATCCCGAGCATTTTCGAAGCGCACATACATGCGGCCTTCGAGGGCGGCGTCTTTCCCGAAGAGGATTTCGGGCGGCATGTCTTTGCCCAGCAGTTTGAGCCGCAGCTTGGGCTTCACCAGATCGTATTCGGCCAAACGGTTCTTGTCGGCGTCGATCTCCTGCGCCGAAATGGTTTCATCTTTTTCCCAGCTCTCCAGATCGTTGATCAACGTTTCGACCGCGGGGATGTCGGCCTGGTCTTTGATCGGCGTTTCCAAGCGCCATTTTCCGGCATCGCGACGAAGCGCGATGGTTTCTTCGCCGTTTTGAATTTCGAGGCCGGTCAGTTTCTCGCGTTCGAAATTCAAGACTTTGCCGGCCTGCCGGCGAGCTTCATCGGTGTTGGGCCCCTGGCTTTCGTAGTATTTAATCCAGACCGCCAGTGCGATCACGAGGCCGAGGAGAAAGAGCGTGGTCCGGGTCTTCATCGTGATGCTGGCGGGTCAGGATCGCCGTTGCCACCACACGCCCAGGCCGATGATGGCGGGCAAGAGAGGGATGAGGACGAGGATGAGCCAGCGCAAGTTCGAGAGGGCGCGTTCATCCAGATTAAAGGTGAGCGTCTGGGTGACTTTCGGCGCGATGCCGATGAGTTGCTCGCGATTCAGGAGCCAGTTCACGCTGCCGGAAACAAAGTCGAGTCCCTGCTGGCCTTGCGAGAGCGCGCTGTCGTCGACAAAGGTGGCGTTGTTGACCACGACCAGACGCGAGGAATTGGCCTGGACGCGGTCGTCGGCGCTTCCGCCTTTTTCGACCGAGACGGCGAAAACGAGCGGATTTTCCTTGTCCCGCCCTTGGGTGAATTGGAGGACGGTTTCATCGGTTGAGGCATAATCCACTTCGCCCCAATAGCCGCGCTCCGCCTCGGCCAGCGGCTGGCGCTGCAGTTCCGGCGCACCCGGCGCACCGGACGGCGCCAGCTCGAGCGAAGAAGTCGCGCCCAGGAAGGGCGCTTGCACTCCGATGAGGCGCGTGGTGATCGGGCTGCCAGGCAGGAAATGGCCCACCACATCGCGGATGCGAGCCACTTCCTGGATGCCGGTTTTGACATTCGCCATCAAACGATCATCGGCCACTTTCACGCCCAACTGGCTCAGAAACGTAAGCAGATTCGGCGTTTTCGCGGTCGGATCGAGGAGGAGAAGAATGCGCCCCTGCTTTTCCCAAAAGGCGCGCAGCAAATTCATCTCGCGCTCGGAAAGATCATACTGCGGACCTACGATCATGATTGTCTTGAGCTCCTCGGGAATCGTGGGCACTTCGAAAAGATTCAGCTCCTGGAGCTTGATGTTGTCATTCTCGATCAAGGTCTTCAGCACCGAGATGGGACTGCGTGTGCCGGCTTGCGGAGCCAGGTTGGCGCCGATCGTGGGCGGGGCATCCTGAATGGTCGGCTCCTTGTGGCCGATCACATACCCGACCACATTTTTCTTTCCTTCCACCAGGTCCATCATCGCGCTGGTGAGCGCTTGCTCGCCTTTGAAGGCGGTCACCTTCGCGCTTTCGCCCAGCATCGGGTTGCCCTCGTCCAGCTCCGCCATTTCGGAGGCCTTGACCGCTTTGCTCCGGCCCTCGTAATCCACCACCACCAGGCTTTCGTCGCTGACGATTTTGTATTTATCGAAGATCTCTTTCGCGCGCGAGAGGCTGCGGTTCGGGTCGATATTTTCGACGTCGATTTTGTCCCGCGCCGCATACTGATATTGGGTCAGAAGATTCTGCACATCCTGGGCGATGGCGTTGTTTTGATCGAAGAAAACGGTCAGCCGGATCTTGCCCTTCACCGTCTCCAGAAAGCGCTTCGATTTGTCGGAGAGGGCATACTTTTTATCGCGCGAAAGGTCCCAGCGCTTGTAATGCTCGAAGCCCAGGTAGTTGACCATCGCGGCCAGGAAAAGCAGCAGCGCGATCTGCGCCAGCATGTTGGCCCCGATGCGCAGCCGGTGAATTTTCTTCGGAGGCGGAGTGGAAGACGTCGCCATTTTCAGAGCCTCCATTTCCGGGTTTGGAAGGCTAGATGGGTCAACCCGAGGATGAGAATGGTCATGCTCAGGTAGAGCACCATCGGCCGGGTATCGATCTCACCGCGCGACATCATGCCCATTTGCTCGATGGCGGAGAAATAGCCGAGGAGCTGTCGCGTGGCTGAACTCACATCCTGCAAAATGAAGGCGAG
>JBBSLZ010000062.1:0-13254 GCA_038233435.1 Chthoniobacterales bacterium | reverse complement strand
TGCGCCAGCACGCCTCCCGTCGGCATTTGCTTTCCTCGAAGAGCGGAAAACTGAAGCGCCACATGGCGAAATCCGCCGTCGTGCACGAGACCGACGTGGCCCGGATCAAGTTGAACATGCCCTTCGCGTAAGCGAGGCGGCGCCCGGTTTACGAAAGCCGCAAGAGCGCCGTAAACAGCCAGGAAGACCAGTTCGATAAAGGTCCGCTGCTCAAAGGCGGTCTGGAATTGGCTCGCCTCCACGAAAACCGCGTTGCACGGCCTTCAGGACTAATCGGCCGAAATGCCGATTGCAAGTCGGCGCGAAGTCGGGAAGGGTTTGCCTCCGTCAGGGGCTATGGACTGCGGACTTACGAATCCCGCCAGGGCAGGAATGCAGCAACGGTAGTTTGATCCTCTTTGCCGTAGTTCTCTGGCGGTCTTTTTTTCCAAGAGCGAGCGACAGCCGTTGCGACCTCTTTCGTCCTCGTCGTCGTCCTCCTCCTCGTCCTCGATTTTCCTGCCGCGTTTTGGAGGACGCGGACGACGACGAGGACGAGGGATGCCATCTTAGCGGATGAGCGAGAGCATCATCAGCAACGAGCGGGCCGACGCCCAAGTCTTCTCCGAAGAAGAACGCAGCCGTTATTCGCGCCACCTGATCATGCCGGAGGTCACGCTGGCCGGGCAGCGGCGTCTGAAAGCAGCGCGCGTCCTCTGCATCGGCGCCGGCGGTCTCGGCTCCCCGGCGGCGCTTTACCTGGCTGCGGCGGGCGTGGGCACGTTGGGATTGATCGATCCGGATGAAGTCGACCGTTCCAATCTACAGCGCCAGATTCTGCACAGCACGAGCGACGTGGGTCGTCCAAAACTGGAATCCGCGCGCGACCGGATCGCGGCGGCCAATCCGAACCTAACCGTCCAGTTGCATCCGGGAAGTTTCTCGGCCTCGAACGCGATGGAGGTGGTGCGCGACTACGATGTCGTCATCGACGGTTCGGATAATTTTCCCACCCGCTATCTTTCCAGTGACGTCTGCGTTTTCTCCCGGAAGCCAAACATCTACGGTTCCGTTTACCGCTTCGACGGTCAGGCCACCGTCTTCGCGCCGCATCTGGGCGGCCCCTGTTATCGCTGCCTCTTTCCGGAGCCGCCGCCGGCCGGCACGGTGCCGAACTGCGCGGAAGCGGGCGTGCTCGGCGTGCTCCCGGGGGTGATCGGAATGTTGCAGGCGATCGAGGCGCTCAAGCTGATCCTCGGTCTGGGCGATTCCCTGCTCGGGCGCCTGCTCCACTTCGATGCTTTGAAGATGAAATTTCGGGAGTTCAAACTCCGGCGCGATCCGGAGTGCCCCGTCTGCGGAGAACACCGCTCGATTATGGAGCCGATCGACTACGAGCGCTTTTGTGGAACCGAGGCACCCATGGAGGAGAACGCCTCCCCGGAAATTTCCGTCGCCGAACTCCAGCGCCAGCTGGCGGAAGGCCAACCTATCCTTCTCCTCGACGTCCGTGAGCCGCACGAGTTCGAACTGGCCCGCATCGAGGGAGCGACGCTGCTGCCGCTGGGCGAACTGCCGAACCGGCTGGAGGAATTAAAGCGTGAGCAGAAGACGGTGGTGCATTGCCACAGCGGAGTCCGGAGCGCTTACGCGGTGCAGTTGCTCCTGGGCGCGGGATTCACCGATGTGCGCAATCTGGCGGGCGGGATCGACGCGTGGTCGGTGGAGATCGATCCCTCTGTGCCGAGGTATTGAAAGACTGAGCTGGGGCGCGCTTGCGCTTACTTTGCCTGGGCAATCGCCTTCGGCAGTTCACCGGCCGGCGGCACCCCGCTCCAGCGCGCGATCAGCTTCCCCGCGCCATCGAAAACGAAGACCGCGACTCCGCCGGCTTTCGCCGGGAGTCCCAGTTGCTCCGCCACCCGGCCGTCGAAATCCGCGATCACATGCAGATCACTCCGCGGATCGCGCTGGATTTTTTTTGCCACATAGTCCGGCTTCAGTCCCCGCGCTTCCGCCGCGAGGCGCTTGCGGATGATCGCCTCGGTGAGGCCATGGAGCGGCCCGGGTAATTTCCCCTCGAAATTGACCACCGTGACGTAACGATATTTTTCATCGCCCTTGTAGCGGTCGGGGACCAGGTCCGCCACTGTCCGTGCCTTCTCCTCGTCCTGACGGGTCACCACCGTGATGATCGTGACGTGGCCATCGCTCGTGGAGAGATCGTTCTCATCCACATCGCGGAGAACGAGCCGATGCGTGCTCCCGGGGATCAATGAATCCGGCGCGGCCCCGAGCGGAGCCACCGCCGCGGCGAGAAGGAGGCAGAAGATTTTTATCGCACGCGCGATCACGAGGCAGCTTGGCGACATTCTCCAACCTGACAAGTGTCCTCCCCGCGCGCCGATTTCTGGTTATGTTCGCGCGGTGAAGCTTTTTTTGATGCGCGCCCTTGTCGTCCTCTTCGGGCTGGCCACGCTGGCGGGTTGCGATCGGATGGTCACCCCGCATTCCGACCAATTGGTCAAAGATGCGAAACAGAAAGCGGCGGACGGCGAATACATCCCAGCCATCAGCCTCTACGAAAGCGCGCTCGACGGCTCCGAGCGCACCGCCGAGATCCACTACCAACTGGCCTTGCTCTACGACGACAAGGTCAACGAACCGCTCAACGCACTGCATCATTTCAAGCGTTACCTGACCCTGGCGCCTGCGGGCGAGCATGCGGCCGATGCGAAAAAATTCATGAAACGCGACGAACTGGCAGTCATTACCGATCTCTCCGGCGATTCCGTGGTGACCCGCGCGGAAGCCGCCCGTCTGCGCAATGAAAACCTCAGCCTGCGAAAAGAGATCGATGACCAAAATGCCCAGATGCGCGCCGGTGGAGGAACGGAGAAGCCGTCCCGCAGCAAAGGCGCTCGGATTTCGCCCACTCCGAAGACCAAGTCGGCGCCGCGCTCCCATGTCGTTCAGTCCGGCGACACGCTCTTCTCGCTCTCGCGGCAATATTACAACTCGCCCGATCGTTGGAAGGACATCTTGAAGGCGAACAAAAAGAACATTGAAGATCCCGCAAAATTAAAGGTGGGCCAAACGCTCACCATCCCTTGAAGCGGCTGAGTTGAGGAGTTGAATAAGAAGAAGCTCCCAATCCGACCTCCGACCTCCGAATACCCATGACCTCCATCACCCGAATCGCTCCCGACGTGGGCTGGCTACCCATCAGTTTCGTCAACGTCTACTTCATCGGACGACCGGGCGGACCCTGGCTGCTGGTGGATGCGGGCCTGCCCGGCCGCGCCAAGCAGATCCACGCCGCCGCGGAGGCGCGCTTCGGAGCCGGCTCCAAGCCGGAAGCAATCATCCTCACGCATGGCCATTTCGACCACGCCGGTTCCGCCGCGCAACTGGCCGCGAAATGGGACGTGCCCATCTACGCGCACCGGCTGGAAATGCCTTACCTGACCGGTCAATCCCCCTACCCGCCTGCGGACCCGACGATCGGAGGCGCGATTGCGTTTCTTTCCCGCTTCATGCCCTCCGGCGCCTACGATTTTTCGGGCACAATTCGGACATTGGAGGGTAAGGAGCTGCCAGGTCTGACAGGCTGGGAATGGCTCGCCACGCCGGGACATTCGCCCGGGCATATCTCGCTCTTCCGTCCTGCGGATCGCGTCCTCCTGGCGGGCGACGCCCTGGCCAGCATGAACATGGATTCGTGGAGCGGTTTGATCTCCGGTCGACAAGTCCTGGCCCGCGCCGGGGCGCCGTTCAACTGCGATTGGGAAGCGACCCGCGCCTCCGTGGAGCGCCTGGCCGAGCTGCATCCGAATGTGGTCGGCTGCGGGCATGGCATCCCCATCTCGGATTACGATCTACCGGGAAGAATGGAGAGGTTTGCAGGGCGCTTCCGCGCCCCGCGGAAGGGGCGATACGTGCGGAAACCCGCCTTGGTCGACGAACACGG
The DNA here is from genome assembly GCA_038233435.1 of Chthoniobacterales bacterium. Lineage (GTDB taxonomy): Bacteria > Verrucomicrobiota > Verrucomicrobiia > Chthoniobacterales > UBA10450 > JACCTI01. Next base: position 9,305 of record JBBSLZ010000062.1, on the reverse strand, counting down.
TGTCGTCTCGCTCCCGCCACCGCCGTTCGATCCGATCCCCTTCGCGACTGCCGCTTCGCTCCTGCTCGGCGGGATTGCGCTCGGCGCAGGCTACCTCGAAAAAGAGCGTCGTTAGACCGTGGCGCCCAGCATCGTCCGTAGCACAGGCATCCTGCCGGTGCGGACACCGGGCGTCTCGCCCGGTGTTTATCCGCACGCCGAATTTCGGCTTCCTTACAGCCCGCCCCGAGCAGGCGGCGGGGCGCCGCTAACAGGCGTCGCGGGCGCCGGGGGAAGCGGCGGACTATCGAAAGGCGGCGCGGCACTGAGGGGTTGCGGCATGTTAGCGCCATTGCCGCCGAAGGTGCCGTTGTTCGAATTGCTCCCCCCGACGCCGGAATAGTTCGCGTCATTCGTGTAGACGTTGGCCGGATTATTCCCGCCGCTGATGAAGACCACCACGAACGGCTGAATGGTGATCCGATTAGCCGCCAGATCGATCCGGTTACCGCTCAGTGAAGTGTTGGCAATAAAGTTCAGCTCACCATTACTGCCGGTGGCGTAAAGACGGATCAAGTTAGACGCGGATAAAGTGCTGCTTCCGATGTTCAACTGCCCGTTGGCCCCGAAGGCGCCGGCTTTGATCACGTCGGCTGACAAGGTGGCGCGGTTCCCGGAATTGGCGTTCCCGCCGATGTTAATGTGCCCGCCGTCCGCCTGGTGCCGGACGTCGATGGTGCCGCGATCGGCCTGGGAGCGTCCGTTCAGATTGACATCGGAATTGGCGCCGGTGGCTTCGATGGTGATCTTGCCGCCGGGCCCGGTGGCGGACGCATCCAGGAGGGCGAGGAGCTGGCTGGTATTGGCGACATTAATCGCCACCGCCCGCGCGGCCGAGTTCCCGGCCCGGCCGCTGGTGAGCTTGATGTTGCCGCCTTTGTCGCTGAGCGGACGAGGCGTGGGCGAGGGCGAGCCGGCGGGAACCTGCTGTTGGAAAACGGTCCCGGAGGAGACCTCGATCCGCGAGCTGCCGGAGACCGTCCCGGCGGAGGAATTTAGTGTCACCGTGCCGCCGTTGCCGCTGGTGTTATTGAGATTTTCATTAACCAATCCACTGGTCGCTTCGATGTCCGAGTTCACCGTGATGTCGCCGGTCGTGTTGGCGAGCAACGTCCCGCCGCCCGCCGCGGAAAACATGGGATCGGACGAGCCATCGCCACCATTCAAGGTCACCGAGCCCTCGATTCCGCCGGTGCCGAAGAGCAGCGAGTCCGCATTCAAGGTGAGGGCTCCGCCATCCGTGGCATTGCTAAAGGCTTGGCCAGCGGCCGATCCGTCGAAGAAGATCCCTCCCTGCGAAGTCACTGAGGCGGCAGTGAGAACGTGGATCACCCCCGGGCGAGCGCTGTTCGACGGCAGTTCAAATTGCTGGATGCCGCCGAAGCCTGCACCAATCGACGTTCCGGAACTCACGTCGGTGCTCACGATCGTGCCCGCGGTGATCGCGCCGCCCGCGATGACGCTGCCGAGGACGTTCAGCCGGTTGAGGAGGTTGATCGTTCCGCCGCTGGAGACTTGGACCGGGCCAGCGAGACCGCTCGGCGCGCCGAAGCCATTCGAGTCATCGATGAACGCGTTCAGTGATCCGGCAATGTTGATCAAGCTATCCGCACGAACCACAATCGCCGGGCCAGTGGGTGCGCCGTTTGGGAATGGGCCCAGACCGCCGCTCGAAAGGAAGATGCGAAAATCCGCATCTGCCCCGAGGATGTTCCCGTTCGGAAACGCTACGGCGGGTGGCGGAGGTGTCACAAGATTGCCGCTCACGGTGAGTTGGATAATGCCGCCGGTCGTGATCACACCGCCGCCTCTGTTGTCGATTTCCATCAAGAGATTTGCGGTCGTCAGGTTGCCACCGACGATGGCGGTGACGTTCCCGCCCATGCCGATGCTGCCGCCCACGTTCTCGATGCGAAGCCGAAACGCGGTCCCGCCAAACAAGCGGCCGGTGATCCCGACGTTCCCGGTCACGTTGAGGTCAATGTTCCCGCCGGTGCCGATGAACGCGTCACGATTATTCAAATCGAGGGCGAAGAACTCACCGAGCGTGACGTTGCCGCCGACGGTGAAGGTGGTATTTCCGCCGGTCTCAATCCGAGTCCCCGCGCCGTTGGTCTCGATGTTCGAGGTCGCGGAACTCAAGTCGAGATTGCTTCCGATCGCGACGTTTACATTGCCGCCAGTCGTGATCCGCCCAGCGACGCCAGGTGTGGGTCTGACGCTAATGTCGTTCTCGAGGAAGATATTCAAGACGCTGGAATTAGCCGGAAGACCGCGCAGGCTGCCGCCGACTAGCAGGTCGATGTTGGCGCCGTTGATGATTTGTTGGCCGCTGTTCACCACATCGAGGACCAGGTCGCCGTTACCCGACCGCGCATCGTCGAGCACGAGGTCGCCTCCCGTTTGCAGCAGAATATTGCTGCCGCTGTTCAGGATGCCGTTCGACCGGGTGTCGACGAGGCTGAGCAGGAAAATCTCGCCTGCGGTGAGACTGCCACCAGCCGTCACCGCCATGTTCTGTCCGCTCGTGCCGGTTCCAAAAATCTCGATGTCGAACACGCCGCCGATATCGATATCCCCGCCAGCACCGACGGTGACATTACCACCTGAGACCATGCCACCGCTGACACCGAGCCGCAGATCGGAGCCGGTGCTCAGGCTGGTCCCGGCGGTCAGCGTAATATTGAGACCGTCATTCGGGACCGAGGCGATCGCGAGTGATGGGTCGCGAAAGAGTCTGATCGCACCGCTAAAGGAGATCGCCTGGCCCGCCTGCACGGTCACATTTCCGCTGGAAGCGAACACGGCCTCGCTGGTGAACAAATCGCCTCCGATGATGTCGGTGGCGGCGATTAACGAAAACGTTTTCACCTGCAGAAAAACAAAACTATTCAGGCCGAACTCGATCCGGCCGGCGGAGTTGATGCGGAGAGTCTCGGCGGTCAGGCTGGCGAAGCTTCCGTCGATCGAAATCAGCGGGCCGCTTACGCCGCCATTCCCCGGCGCCGCTGGGGGTAAGTTTGAAATGATGATCGTGCCGCGATCGGCGGTGATTTCCCCGTTCGCGAAGATATCGCCGCCATCAGACAGCACGCGGATCGTGCCGCCGGGTCCGGCCGCGCCATCCGCCAGCAGTGAGAGCAGGCGCGAGGTGTTGTTCAGCGTGATCGCCGTGCCAGTGGTTAGCCCGCTGTGCAACGTGATGTCTCCGCCGCTCTCGCTCCGGCGGATAACGGGAGGCTCGGAGGGCGAAGGGGTGGGATCGTTGGACGAAACCTGAATGGTGGAGTTGACCGTCAGCATCCCTCCAGAGGTCTCCAAGGTGACCTGCCCCCCTGCCCCACCGAACGGCGCATTTCCGTTGTTAGGATCGTTCAATCCAGTCGTCGCCGAGATGTTTTCGCCCACGAAAATATCGCCGAGCGCGTTCAAGATGAAGATACCGCCGTCTCCCCCCCTGCCGCTCGCAGGACTGAAGGCGAAGCCAAAGCCATCGGCGCCATTGAAGTTCACCGCACCGAGACCGATCTCGGCATCGAACCGGAGCGTGTTGGCGAAGATCGTTAGCCGGCCGCCGGAGAAATCGTTGTTCCTTCCTTCAAACTGGTTCCCGCTGAAATCGATCCCAGTGGACGGTGAGACGACGCTAACGATCGTGAAGGTATGCTGCGCGGCAGCGCCCTCGCTATTGAAGAAGGGCACAATCCCACCGCTCCCTGCTGTCAAAACTCCCAGCGGGGCTTCCAGGGCGAGGACGCGGACGGTCTGGGCGCTGACGTTCCCGCCCGCCTGCACGAGAGGCGAGGTCAGCTCGCCGCCGGCGTTGATGGTGCTGCCGGCCGAGACAAAGGAGAGGGCGTTCAGATCGCTCGCAGCGTCGATGAACGTGCCAGTCGTGAGAGTAAGAGTGATAACCTGCTCGGAAGCGCGGAAGGAGGTGGCCGCCGTTAGGTTATCCACGCCCACGATTCCGCGCAGGAGGATCTCGCCTGCGGAAGCGATGTTGAAAGGATTGCTCGCCTCCAAGTGATCGAACGACACCGTCTGGGCCAGGAACCCGCCAGTGCCGGCGATGAAAGTGACGGTCGGATTCCGTTCGAACGTGATCGTCTCGCCGGGAGCACCGGGCGCGCCGAAGAAGTTGATCGTGTTCGCCTCCAGCCGGATGGAGCCGGCGCGGGCGAAGACGCTTTGGTCGGTGCGCACATCGGCGTTGATGGCGTTACCGGCGAAGAGGTTTACGGTTTGGTCGAAGGCGGCGCCAACCGCGAATTGGCTGAGGAGGAAGTTCACGTTATTGCCCGCGCGGATATCGATGACTCCACTGCGGACCGCGCCGGTGCCGTTAAGGAAATCTCGGTTGGCAAAGACGACGAATTCGTTGGCCGAAAGGGGCGCGTCGATCCGCACATCGCGCTCGGCCTGGAGGATGGCGAGATTGGTTCCAGAAACAGACGCGCCCAGAATAAGATCGGAGGCGAGACCGCGGGCATAAAAATAGAGCTGCGCGATTCCATCAAAGGCGCCTCCGTTAAAGAGGATGGAGCCGTTCTGCGTGGCCAGAAGAAGAGTGTCGAGGCCGAGGAAGCGGAATCCGGTGCCGGTGACCTGGGGGAATCCGCCCTGGCCGATGGAGTTGGTTAAATTACCGATGCTGATCAAGGCCAGCTTGGTCGTACCGCCATTGGCGGTCGAGATGGTGGGATCGTCGAGGAGGGTAAGGAGGGTGAATTTGAAGGCCGCGATCTGCAGGTTGGCGGCGTTCCCGAAGTGCGCGTCGATTCCACTCGCGGTGTCAAAGGCGGAGGTCGCGGTGAAGGCCCAGGCCGAGAAGGGGCCATCCTCGGCCGGGCTGCGATAAATGCGACCCTCGCCCACCTCGCCATTCCGGGAGACGGTAGGGTCCGTTTGGATCACGGTGCCGCCGTCGATGACGGAAAGATTGGTCGAGGTGATGACGGGCGGAGTCCCGAATTTTTGTGGGGTTGGCTGCGGTGTGGGAGATGGAGTCGGGGTGGGATTGGGAGTGGGGCTGGCCGACGGCGATGGGCTCGGAGTCGGCACGGGCGTCGGGCTGGCTGAGGGCGATGGCCTGGGGGTCGGGATAGGTGCCGGACTGGCCGAAGGGGACGGACTCGGGGTCGGCACCGGCGTCGGACTCGCGGAAGGGGACGGGCTGGGAGTCGGCACTGGTGTTGGGCTGGCCGAGGGCGATGGGCTCGGCGTTGGCACTGGTGTCGGGGTGGCCGAGGGCGACGGGCTCGGCCTTGGGGTCGGACTGACAGAAGGAGAGGGACTAGGTGCCGTCTCTGCGGCAAAACGTTGGTCGATCACTTCCTCCGGCACGGGATCGTTCAGGGCGTAGAGCTTGCCGCTCCCAAAAATGTGAGTACTCGAATCAACTAACTGGGCACTCGTTTTTTCCTCCAATTGCAGGCGTGCGCTGGCTTCCATCAAATCCTGGCTGGGCAGTGGCGGAAAGCCCTGGATCAACAACGAGGTCGCGAGCAGGCGCGTGACGTCGATATCGACCGGCTCGGAGAAAGGCTGATTCGCCCGGCCGACCAACATCTGGCCCGGGCCCAGATTGACGCACTCGTTTGGGGAGCCGTTTTTGCAAACCCGCATCGTTCCTTCGAGCGTGATGAATTTGAACAAAGCATCCGGGCAGGTGGCGCGCTCGCCTTGGACTCCGGCTGGACAGTTGTACTCCGCGATGACGGTGGTACCGGTGATGGCGGCGGTGACGGCGGCGGTGTTAATCGTGGCGCCGCCGGAGTTCTTCGGCACCCGCAGGAGGACCGCGCCGCTGCCGAGATCGATGGCGCGGGCTCCCCGGTCGAAACTGAAGACGGTATTGGCGCCGAGACGCGCGATGGAGAGATCGGCGAAAGTCAGCTCGGTGCGCGATTCCACTCCGGTGCGGACGGCGGTGCCTCCGTCCACTCGATCGTTCACGATGGCGGGGCGGGCGCTGGCCTGGCCGGGCAGGATTTTTACATCCTGGACGATTTGAGTGACGCGCGCTTCTTTTAATTCGGCGCGCGCAGATCCGGCGATGATTAAGAGGCTGAGGGAGATAAGGGCGATGGAAGGTTTCATGGATAAGGAGGGAGTCGCTGCGACGACGTGCCCTGATTGAAACAATTTCGTCAGAAAAACCAAAGCAAAAACAGCGGGCGGGCGCCCGCGCTCCCCCACCATCCCTGCCGCGACGCTGAACCGGTACGCGCGCCCGTCCCTACCTAGTCCTCGGCTCGGCCCACTCCTGGCTTGGCCGCGCGCTCGCTGAGCGCGATGCCTTGGGCGCGCTGCCGCGCCAACTCGCCCCTCTGGACGCGGCTCGCGATCTGGCTGGTGCGCGTTTCGGTCGGGAGGCCAGGTGAATTCTGCCCGTCGCCGCGCTCTTCGGTGCGCGTGGTCCGCACGACCACTTTCGCCCCGCCCGCCGCCGGTACCGCGCTTTCCAGGAGGTCGAGCAACTGGGTGGAATTCTCCAGGTAAATCGTCTTGTCCGCGACGCCCGCCGGCGCACCGGACAAGGCGCGCGGCTGATCTGCGCGCGGCTCGTCGGCCGTCAACCGGAGAGCGACTGGAATTTCGTTGAGGACCGCGATCGGGAGGGCGGCATTGTTTTCAATTACAGGCGCGGGCAAGGCCGGAACGCTGGTCTGGGAGACGACTCCGATCTCTTCTTGGAGAAGCGCGCCAGCGGCGGGAGCGCCCTGGAAGTTCGAGAGGCTGATGTTGTTACCGCTGTACTGGACGAGGAAGGAACCGGCGGTCCCCGTCGTAGTGACGCGGCCACCGGAGGCCACGTTGGAGAAGGCTCCAGCCAGGCCGGCGGTGGAAGTGGTCGTGAGGACGGTGAAGGTGTCGTTGCTGCTGGCCTGGAAACCGTTGACGAACGAGACGACCAACTGCCCGCCCAGCGTGACCGTTCCGTTGACGTTGATGAAGCCGTATTGCGAACCCTGCACCAGCCCACCGAGCTGGAAGATGAGTTGCGACGATGAAAGCAGTGACAGGTTGCCGTTTACCTGCAGGCCGCTTCCGCCCAGCGCCGGGCGGAGCATGGCGTTGTTCATGATCGCGGCGTTGATCGTGCCGCGGGCGTCGACCAGGCCGCCCTGGAAATTGAGCGCGTTATTCAACTGCGCCGTGCCTCCAGTGAGGATGAAGCTGCCTCCAGTTTGCGTGTAGGTGCCGGTGCCAGTGAGGGAGCCTGCGCCAATATTCACGGTGCCGGAAGAATTGACCGTGCCGTTGAAGCGCAGGATACCGCCGGTGACGGCGGCGATCGTGCCGCTGTTAGTGAAATCGCCGCCCGCGTTGCCATTCAGATCGAGGACGCCGCCATTGCTCGCGCGCAGGATACCAGTGGTGTTGTTCAAAAAGGCGTTGGCCGTGCTGGCCGGATCAAGCGTGAGGGTTTGGCCGTTTTGATTGGCGTCGATCGTCCCTTGGTTGGTAATTACGATGCTGTTTGCGCCGATCTGGCCAAAGCCTTGAATCAGGTTGTTCACGTTCGTGAGCCGGAAGAGCCCGTCTCCGGCAATGCGGCTGTTGGCGTTCAGGGCCAGGGTGAGCGTGCCGCCGCCATTCAGGATGGTGTCGGCCGCGAGCCGGAAATCCGTGGCATTCCCGCCGGAATTCAGGGTGAAGCTGCCGCTGTTGGTGATCGTGCCGGCCACGTGCACGAAGGTGTTATTATTGACCAGGAAAGTGCCGGCGTTGGTCAGGTTGGTCAGATATACGTTCTGACTGTCCAAGGCGCGAAAAACGCCAGTGCCGCTGGTGGAGAGCGTGCCGCCGGTGATGCCGACGTTGGCGGTCAATTGCACTTCGGAGGCATCGAGCGCCTCGATGACGCTATTGTTGGTGAAGGCACCGCCGCCGTTGCCAGTCAGGAGCAAGATGCCGCCGTTGCTCGCCCGCAGAATGCCATTGTTCAAAAATGACGGACCGGCATCGAGGACACTCGCCTCCGGAGCGGGATCGAGGGTGAGCGTGGCGCCGCTGATGTTCGCTTCGATCGTGCTTTGGTTGGTGATGGCAATACTATTCACGCCGATCTGGCCGCGGCCCTGGATCAGGTTGTTCACATTCGTGAGCCGGAAAAAATCGTCGCCCGAGATCCGGCTGTTGTTGTCCTGAGCCAGCGTGAGGGTGCCGCTCCCATTGAGGGTGGTGGCGGCGGCGAGCCGGAAATCCGTGGCATTGCCTACGGAATTCACGGTAAAGCTGCCGTTATTAATGATGGCGCCGGCCACATGCAGGAAGGTGTTGTTATTCACGACAAAAGTGCCGGCGTTGGTCAGATTGGTCAGAAATACGTTCTGACTATCCAGGGCGCGAAAAATGCCGGCGCCGGTGAGCGTGCCGCCAGTGATGCTGGCCCCGTTGGTTAAAAGCACTTCCGAACCGGTGAGCGCCTGGATGAGGTTATTGTTAGTAAAGGCGCCGCCACCGTTGCCGGTTAGGAGCAGGACGCCACCGTTGCTCGCGCGCAGGATACCAGTGGTGTCGTTGACGAAAGCGTCGGCCGTATTCGCCGGATCGAGCGTGAGGGTTTGCCCGTTCTGGTTGGCGTCGATCGTCCCTTGGTTGGTAATTGAGATGCTGTTTGCGCCGACTTGGCCGAAGCCTTGAATCAGGTTGTTCACATTCGTGAGCCGGAAGAGTCCGTCCCCGGCGATGCGGCTGTTGGCATTTAGGGCCAGCGTGAGCGTGCCGCCGCCATTCAAGATCGTGTCGGCCGCGAGCCGGAAATCCGTGGCATTGCCTACGGAGTTGAGGGTGAAGCTGCCGGTGTTGGTGATTGTCCCGGCCACGTGCACGGCCGTGTTGTTATTCACGACAAAAGTGCCGGCATTGGTCAGGTTGGTCAGATATACGTTCTGACTGTCCAAGGCGCGGAAGATGCCAGCGCCGCTGGTGGAGAGCGTGCCGCCAGTGATGCTGGCGCCGTCGGTTAACTGCACTTCGGAGGCATCGAGAGCCTCAATCAGGTTGTTGTTGGTGAAGGCCCCGCCACCGAAGCCGCTCAAGAGGAGGATGCCGCCGTTGCTCGCCCGCAGGATGCCGTTGTTCAAAAGCGACGGTCCGGCATCAAGGACATTCGCCTCCGCCGCGGGATCAAGGGTGAGCGTGGCGCCGCTGATGTTCGCCTCGATCGTGCTCTGGTTGGTGATGGCAATGCTGTTCACGCCGATCTGGCCGCGGCCCTGGATCAAATTATCGACATTCGTGAGGCGGAAGAGGTT
>JBBSLZ010000061.1:0-13723 GCA_038233435.1 Chthoniobacterales bacterium | reverse complement strand
CGTCATCCGATGCCTCAGAGAAGCGGCGCTTCCGCCGCGCTGCCGGCAGCGGCGAGAGGGTCATGGTGATATTCCGCCCCGCCGCTTTCGGATCCATCTCTACCTGCGACATCGTGCTCAGATCGTCGCGCACCCGATACATCAATTGCATCCCAATCTCTTGGTGGGCCATTTCGCGTCCGCGGAATTGTAACTGCACCCGCACCTTGTTCCCCTTATCGAGGAACGCTTCGCCGTGCCGAAGCTTCGTCATGTAATCGTGCGCGTCGATGTTGACCCGAAACTTGATCTCTTTCAGCTTGGTCCCAACCGTCCGCTTTTCTTTCTCCTGCTTGGCGATGTCGTAACGGAACTTTCCGAAATCCACGATTTTGCAGACCGGCGGATTAGCCGTGGGCGCCACTTCGACGAGATCGAGCCCGAGACCCTGCGCTTTCCGGAGCGCGTCCGATAATTTCATGACGCCGAGCTGTTCGCCCGAGGCGGCCATGATGACCCGAATTTCGCGTGCGCGAATCCGGCCGTTAACACGAGTTTGTGGTTGCAGTGTAGATCTAGCTCCGAGCCGGCGCGACGGGGAGTGAACCGCGACGCCGTATTTCTTAACGCATTTTAACGGCGCGGCGCAGGCCCGTTCCGAACACTCGACACCAGCGCGGATGCGATTTCCCGCGAGGGCAAACCGGCGACAAGCGCCAGTTGCGGGAAGTTGAGTGCATCATGGGGGCAGTGGCAAGACGAATCTCCGGGCTCGGCGTTCCCTAAGCCGGCGGGGTGCCGAAATGTGCGCCGTGCGCCGCGTAGTCCGCCGCATCCTCGAGCATGGCATCGAGCGCGGCGGCGATGGGCGCGGCTTTGGCGAAGCCGGCAAAAAGCGCACGATCTCCGATCTCAGTATCGAGCACAAAGGTCGGCCGCTGATTCACCCCGAGCTGATGAAACTCCGCTGTACTCGCGCGCAGTCTCTGCTCGATCTCCGGTGAGCGCGCGCGCTCTTGTAATTTCCCTCGATCCAACCCCGAGGCCTGCGCGCCGACTTCCGACGCGATCTCCCAATCGCCCGTCCGCCGACCTTCCAGCAGACCTGCCCGCGCCAGCGCCAGGCGCACTCGGTCATCCTCCACGCCGAGATCCCGCGCCGCTTCCGCGACCGCGTTCGGTTCCAGATATTCGGTGCGCCCGATCTCATGCCAGGCCGACTTCAGCATCACGGGAGCGCGCATCATCATCCCGCTCCGCCGGTAGAACCAATCCATCTGCGCCAGCGAAGTGGGCAATCCGCTCGCATCCATCAGCGCGATCTTCCAGACAAACGTGACGCGGCCCGCGTAGCGGCCCTTTAATTCCTCCCAAGCCGGATGCGCCCAGTAACACCAGGAAGAGATCACATCGAGATATTGGGTGACGGTAATTGGAGAGCGGTTTTCTGTCATTGGAGGTTGCGCAGGGCAGGCCGAATGTTGAGCGTTTCCTCCGCGGAATGCCAACAACTTCCCACGCGGCCACCGCGTAACCGAAAATCGACCTCAACCGACTTCTCCTTTTCATCGCCATCCTTTCGCCAGTCGTCGTGCTGGTGCGGACGGCGCGGCGCGCGGCGCTTAACCGAGCCTGGCAACTCGCGGCCAGCGCCGTCCTGCTCGTCACCGGGATCGCCTGGCTGGCGAGCCCGCCGACAGCCGGTTACGTGGGCGGCGGGGCCTGGCTGGTATTGCTCTTTTTGCCTGCGATCGGGCTGCGGAAAGAGGCGGAGTTGGTGGCGGCGGAACGTTACGGAGCCGCCCGCCGTCTCGCCTCCATCCTGCGCTGGCTGCACCCGGAGCCTGCGCTTCGCGCTGAACTCCAGTTTCTGCGTGCAATGGAAGCGGCCCAGCGCGGTGCGACCGAGGAGGCCGCGGCGTTGTTGCACGACCTGCCCGGCGAAGGAAAAAACCGGGCCGGGCTCCAGGTGGTGGCGCAGAGCTTTCGCATCCGCGGGAATTGGAACGGCCTGCTCTCCTGGTGTCGCGCCAGTCTTACCCAGATCGCCCTGGGCCGGGAGCCGATCGTGCTCCCACTCTATTTCCGCGCGCTGGGCGAGACGGGAGCACTCGACGATCTCGTCCATCAGATGATCGGGCAAGCGCCACGCCTGCTCGCCTCGCCACAATATCAAGGCACCTTCGATGCCAGCGTGCTGGCCATGCTCTCCTTCACCGGGCGCACGGCAGCGACGGTGCATCTCTTGAAAACGCGCTTCGCCCGCATGCCGGCCGAGATACAGGAATTCTGGATCGGCACCAGCGAGCTGGCAGCCGGCGCCACCGCGGCGGGCCGCGCCCGCCTGGCGGGGCTGCAAGGAAAAACTCAGAATGCGCTCCTCCGGGCCGACGTTGCCGCCCGGCTTCGCCCCGGCCATGCGCGACCCGCGGAACTCAGCCCCGCCACGGAAGCGACCGTGCAGCGTTTCGAGAAAAATCTCGCGACCCGGCGCCGCGCGGTGATGGCTCCCGAATCGAGTTTTCCCACCTTTGTAGTCGGGATTTTGATCGCGTTGAACGTGGCGATGTTCCTGGTCGAGGTGCGGCTGGGCGGATCGACCAATTACTCGACCTTGGCCCGACTGGGCGCGCTGGAGCCCTCCGCGGTTCTAGCCCGCGGCGAAACCTGGCGCCTGCTGGCGGCGCTCTTCCTGCACTACGGGGCGCTCCATTTACTGGTGAATCTCTACGCGCTTTACGTTCTCGGGCCGGCGCTGGAGGCCTCGATGGGTCCGATTCGCTTCGCCGCCTGCTACCTGCTCGGTGGCCTCGGCTCGAGCGCGGGCGTGGTGCTGCTCTGGCGTTTTGGCTGGACCAAGGCGGACCTGCTCGTCGGCGCATCGGGCGCGGTGATGGGAATCGTGGGTGCGTGGGCGGGCTTGCTCTTGCGGCATCATCATCTTCCGATGGCGCGACGGCGGTTGCTCACGATCGGTGCGATTGTCCTGATGCAGACAGGTTTCGATTTCCTCACGCCGCAGGTCAGCATGGCGGCGCATCTTTGCGGTGTCCTGGCGGGTTTCGGGGCGGGCCTCCTCCTGGCGCCGAAGGGCGAAGCCTGGTAGGCGGCTCGATCTCTTCCCCTCATACTCCTACTCCTGATCCTACTCCTAATCCTTCCCCGTATCGCCAATTAGGAGTAGGATTAAGATCAGGAGTAGGAGGGGGCGGGGGAAGGGAATACTTGCTGCTCCCGAGATTCCTGACAGAGTCCCAACTTCCGTCCGCCGCTGCGCCTTTCCCATGCCGACGTATCACACTTATAACGTCATCCCCACCCTGCCGCCCGCGCTCGAACCGTTGCGCGAAATGGTCTTCAATTTGTGGTGGACTTGGGAGCCATCGGCGCGCCGCCTTTTCCGGCACCTCGATCCTGATCTCTGGGATCGCACCAATCATAATCCCGTCCGGATGCTCCAGCTCTCGCGCCAGGCCCGGCTGGTGGAAGTGGCGCAGGACGAGGATTTCCTGCGCGAACTGAAGGAGGTGCATGCCGCGTTTCGGAATTATCTGGCGCGGCCGGATACTTACGGAAAAGCGGGGAACGGCAGCGTGCTCCGGAACACGGTGGCGTATTTCTCGGCGGAATTCGGTTTCCACGAATCGATCCCCAACTACTCCGGCGGCCTCGGGATTCTCTCCGGCGATCATTGCAAATCGGCCAGCGATCTGGATCTGAATTTCGCCGCGATCGGGCTCCTGTATCGGCACGGCTATTTCAAGCAGCAGATCGACCGCGATGGGACGCAGCAGGCGGTCAATCTAAACCAAAATTTCCATCACCTCCCCCTTCGCGAGGTGCGGCGCGAGAATGCGCGCGTCCTCATCTCCGTCCGCATCCTGGACCGCGAGGTCTATGCGAAAATCTGGCAACTGCACGTCGGGCGGATCAATCTTTACCTGCTCGACACCGATGTGGCTGAGAACTCGCCCGAAGATCGGCTGATCACGGCCGAGCTCTACGGCGGCGATCTCGAAATGCGCATCCGGCAGGAGATCGTGCTCGGCGTAGGCGGGGTGCGCGCGCTCTCCGCCCTCGGGATTGATGCGCACGTCTTCCACATGAACGAGGGCCACTCCGCCTTCCTCGCGCTGGAGCGCATCCGGAACTTGCGCACGGAGAAGAATCTCGATTTCTATTCCGCGCTCCAGGTGGTGGCGGCGGCCAATGTCTTCACTACCCACACGCCGGTGCCGGCGGGGAACGATGCCTTCCCGCGCGAGATAATGCGGCGCTACTTTGGCGATTTCGCCCAGGAGCTGGCGATCCCGTTCGATGAACTCTTCTCCTTCGGCCAGACGCGGGTCAACGCGGACGATCCTTTCAGCATGACGATCCTCGCCCTGCGCGCCAGCCGGCACGCCAATGGCGTCAGCAAGTTGCACGGCGAAGTGAGCCGCTCGCTCTGGAAAGACGTTTGGGCCGGGGTGCCGGTTCAGGAAGTCCCGATCACGAGCATCACCAACGGCATCCACACGAAGACGTGGATGGCGCCGGAGTTTTCCGCACTCTACACGAAGTATCTGGGCGATTGGGAAGAACGCCTAACCGATCACGATTTCTGGCGCGGGGTGATGGACATCCCCGACACGCAGCTCTGGGAAACGCACCAGAAATTAAAGCTGCGGCTGGTGAATTTCGTGCGCGAGCGGGCGCGTCTCCGGCGCCGCCGGGTGGGCGAATCGATGGAGGCAATCCGCGGCGCGAACAGCATTCTCGACCCGGAAATTCTTACGATTGGATTCGCGCGCCGCTTCGCCACCTACAAACGCGGCGCCCTTCTCTTCAGCGACAAGGAACGCCTCGCCCGGCTCCTGAACGACACTACCCGGCCGGTGCAATTCATCTTTGCCGGGAAATCGCATCCGCGCGATGAAGGCGGCAAGGCTCTGATCAAAGAGGTCTATCAATTCAGCCGCCAAAAGGGCTTCGAGAACCGGATCGTTTTCGTCGAAGACTACGATACCTACATCGCCCGCCGCCTCGTCCAGGGCGTCGATCTTTGGCTGAATAATCCCCTCCGGCCGCTCGAAGCCAGCGGCACCAGCGGGATGAAGCTGCCTCCGAATGGCGGTCTGAATTTAAGCGTCCTCGATGGCTGGTGGTGCGAAAGCTATAACGGCAAAAACGGCTGGGCGATCGGCGAAGAGATCGAGGACGGTGCGGTCGATTACCAAAGCGAAGTGGACGCCAGCAGCCTCTACCAATTGCTCGAAAACCAGATCATCCCGCTCTACTACGCCAAGCCGGATGGCAAGCTGCCGCTCGCCTGGCTCCAGCTGATGCGCGAGTCCATCCGCAGCGTAACGCCCGTCTTTAACACCCACCGGATGGTGCAGGAATACACCGAGCGCCTCTACTGTCCGGCGGAACTGGCGGAGGCGGAATTCGCGCGCGATGACTGCCGTGCGGCGGTCGAGTTAAGCCAATGGAAAGCGCGCATCCGGAAAGATTGGGCGCAGATCCGGGTGCATGACGTGCAGATCGGCAACGAAGACCGGCACAACATCCTGGTAGGTGACGCGCTTCGGGTCACTGCCCAGGTCCACCTCGGCGACGTCAATCCCGAGCACGTGCGAGTGGAAGCCTACCACGGTGAAGCGGATAACGATCAGGTGCGCAATCCCGCCATCACGCCCCTTTTCCAGAGCGATCAAAGCCAAGGCAGCGGCAACTACGTTTACCACGGCACCGTCCCGGCCACGGAAAGCGGAATGTACGGTTTCAGCGTCCGGGTGGTGCCGACCCATCCGCATCTGGTGCAAGCGCACGAGTTGCGGTTGATTACCTGGTCGTAGGCTGGGAGCCAAAGGCCCGACCGCGGTCAGGGCACGGACCACGCTGACACTGTTGTCGCCCCACTATGACAAATAGCAGCACAAGTTCCTAGGTATTAAGGTATTCTTTTCTATCTGACTTGTTCCCTCTTCTAGGAATCACTTGCGCGGGTAGCCCGCTCAAGAAGCGCCAGGTCATTTTTTTCCGTTTTCCGATCTGCTGTTATTTATGTCGCCACGTTTGCACTTGCTAGGCATACTCCCCGGCCATGTCCCCCCGACTAGTCAACCAGCTCCCCTGCAACCTCTTAATAGCCGCGAGTCTACTAGCCTCCGCTAGCTTCAGCTCAGCACAGAACGCAAACGACGTTTCTCCCTGGCTCCCGCAAGCGCCTCCTCCCGCACCTCCCATTGTTAATGTTCTGGGGAGCCCGCGGCCACCGCGGCCTCATCTCCCAGCCGCTCCAGTGCTTTACTCCATCGGGAGCCCGAGCCCGGAGGAGCAGTTGTATGTGGAGTATATTAACCGGGCCCGCGCCAATCCCGTCGCCGAGGCAGAGCGCCTGGCCACCTCGACCGATGCCGACGTCTTGCGATCCTTGGCCCAATGGAACGTCGTCCTGGCGGTCATGCGTCTGCAGTTTTCTCTAATCAATCCGGCGCCTCCCCTCTCGATCAATGAAACTCTCACTCAAATGGCCCGCTCTCATACCGACGATATGTTCAACCGCGGGTTCCAAGGCCATGGCGATGATGACGGCCAGGCCGCCACCCTCGCCACCCGCATCGCCAACTCGGGCTACTTGAATGGGGCCAGCAGCTACTCCTATGGAGAGAATGTTTTCTCCTATTCCAATTCCGTCTTTTCCGGTCACGCAGCCTTTGAAGTGGATTGGGGTCTAGGTGTGAGTGGGATGCTGGTGCCTCCCGGCCATCGGATCTCCATTCATAATGCCGATTTTCGCGAGATCGGCGTCGGCAATCGGATAGGCACAAATCGGGTTGGCAGCCGCGCCGCGGTGGGACCGCAGTTGGTCACTCAGGAATTCGGGCGCCGCGGGAATGACGCCTTCATCACCGGGGTGATCTTCCGCGATCAAAACGGAAATGGATTCTACGACATCGGCGAAGGCGTGGGTGGAGTCACCGTCAATGTTCCAGGCGCGGATTTCTACGCCGTCTCCGCTCCCTCCGGCGGCTACTCCGTCCCGGTCCCGATAGATGACACCTACACGGTCAGCTTTTCCGGCGGTGGCGTGCCGGATGCGCAACGAGCGGTGACGATTGCCAACGGCAACAATGCCAAGCTGGATTACCTGCCCGTCGGAAGCGCTGCCACCTCCAGCTCCCTGGGGAATATCTCCACCCGCGTCTCGGTGCAGCCGGGCGATAACGCCCTTATCGGCGGATTCATCGTCACCGGCACCCAGCCGAAGAAAGTCATCCTGCGAGCCATCGGGCCGTCCCTCCCGGTCAATGGGCGCCTCGCCGATCCGACGCTGGAGTTGATTGGCCCCGGTGGCTTGATCGCTTCGAACGATAACTGGCGCTCGGCGCAGGCGGCCGACATCATCGCCACCACCGTGCCCCCGACGAGCGAGCTCGAGTCAGCCATCGTGGCCACCTTGCCGGCCAATGGTTCCGCCTACACCGCCATCGTGCGCGGCGCGGGAGGCCAATCTGGCGTCGGGCTGGTCGAAATCTACGATCTGGACCGGACCGTGGATAGCAAGCTGGCCAACATCTCCACCCGTGGTTTGGTGCAAACTGGCGACGACGTCATGATCGGAGGGTTTATCATCATCGGCACCAGTCCGCAGCGAGTGATCATCCGTGCACTCGGCCCTTCGCTGCCCGTCGCCGGCAAGCTGGCCGATCCTAGTCTGCAACTGGTCGACGCCAATGGCGCCACCGTCAGCTCGAACGACAACTGGCGGAGCACCCAGGAAGTGGAAATCATCGCCACCACCGTGCCGCCAACAAACGATCTCGAGTCCGCCTTGGTCGCCACGTTACCGCCGGCACCGCACACTGTAGTGGTGCGCGGAAATAACAACGGCACCGGCGTCGCCTTGGTCGAAATCTACGCGTTGGACTAGCTTAATCGTTACGTCGCCCAACGGGCCTCCTGTAGCACAGGGAACGAGTAGGAAGTTCGCGCGCTGCAGGAGGTCGGCCTACCTCGGATCGGAGCGGAAAGGATGGTAAACGGATTCGCTTCCGCACAATCAGCTGTATGCCTTTGGCCGGCAGGGATCACGGAGCGAGCGACGCTACGATGTTTTCAAACCGGTGATCGCCGCGCAGGGAATCCCATTCCGGATTGAGCTTCAATTCGCCATAGCTGACACCCATCGGAATCCTTGCCGAGATCGCGAGTTGCTCCAAAGCCAGGTCCTTCTCCCCGCTCCATGCGTAGGTGATGGCCAGATCGGTGATGAGAGTGGCTCCGTTCAAGGCATCCTCGGACAGTGGGAGCAACTCGCACGCGCGCCGGCCTTCCCGGAGCGCGTCTTCTTTTCGGCCCAAGGCGGCATCGATCCGAGCAAGCACACTTAAAGCCGGGCTGTAATCCGGGTTCGACTGCGCGAAGGCTTCGATCTTGGCCCGAGCCGACAAAAAGAGCGCTCGCGCGGTCTCAGGTTCATTGAATGCGCGGGCGGACATGGCGGCCAGCAAATCGCGCGGAGAGCCATCGTGCCCCGTCGCGGAGACGTCGTCCGGCAGCAGGGCGAGGGCTCGACTGGCGGCAGCCTCATCCCGTTGCGCCAGGGCATACTCCAGCAGATCTAGCGCGAGTCCTTCCTTGTCAGTCGATCCTGCAACCATCCGCTGCGCCAGAAGTTTGGCGAGCGGTCGCAGGGCCGCCCCCTGGCAAAACAAATTCCTCGCCCGCAGTAGTTGCGCCGCAGAGTTTTCCCCTTGGGGGTGACTTAAAGCACGTTCAAAATAATGATTCGCTTCGGAATACAAGCGCATCCCCAGCGCGGTGCGCCCGGCCACGATCACGTACTCTAGATTTCGAGGATCGAGTTCGCAAGCGCGCTCGATGTTTCTCGACGCCTCGTTCCATCGGCCTTGCCGCCGATCCAGGAGGGCGCTGAGAAAATATACGTCGGCCCCGTTCGGCATGACGCGACGGGCCAGTTCCAGTTGTGCCCGGGCCCGGTCGTAGTCGCGCAGGCCGTAAAAAGCGTAATGCGCCAGCGCGAGATGGACTTCGCCGCTCTCCGGTCGGAGCTGCGCGGCGGTTTCGATCGCGCGACGGGCGCGGTCGAGTCGCGTCGCGGTATGATCCTGGCGAGTGAAGTAGAGCCTGGTATGAAGGCGCCCGAGAAAACAGTAGGCGAGGATGAACTGGGAATCCCGGCTGATGGCTTCTTCGAGCAGCCGCACCACTTGATTCGTCGCCTCGATCGGCTGGACTACGGATATCTCGCGGGCTTCCTGATAAAGGGCGTCCGCTTTCAGATCGGTGGTGCGCGTCTCCGCGAACGTCGCTCTCTCTCGCGGCGAAATTTCCGCCGCGAGTTCCTGTGCAATGGCGGTCGCGATTTCGCTTTGGATCGTAAACACGTCTAGCAGATCGCGATCGTACGTTTCCGCCCATTCATGCGCGCCCGTCTTGGTCGAAATGAGCTGCGCCGTCACCCGCACGCGACCCGCCACCCGCTGAACGCTCCCTTCCAGCAGATGCGCCACGCCTAATTCCCGACCGATGGCGATCAAATCGCGTCCCGCTTTTTGCCGATAAGCCACCACGCTGGTGCGGCTGATGACCTTGAGGTCGGCCACCTTCGCCAGGCGCGTCAGAATCTCGTCCTGCACTCCGTCGGCGAAGAACGCGTTCTCGGTTTCGCTGCTAAGATTTTCGAACGGCAGCACCGCGATGCTTTTTTCGCGAAGCTCAGGCGGACGGGTGAGCTGCCACCAGAAAAGAGCGGTCACACTCAGGGAAATAACCAGCGTGGCAAAAACGAGAGGGCGTTTCCACCATCGCCGGAACCCTGGCTCAAAGGCATGAACGGGCAGCAGATCGTTCCTGTGATCGCCTCCCGTCGGAAGATCGTCACACGCGGCCGCCGTCTCTTCCTTTTCCAACTCGGCGGCGACCGAATCCACGCGGGTGACCGCAGCCAGAAAACGATAGCCCCGCCCCGGGACGGTCGCGATGTAGCGCCGGTCTTCGGCAGTGTCCTCGAATGCCCGCCGCAAGATAGAGATGTTCTGCGCCAGATTGTTTTCCTCCACCACGCAGTCCGGCCACACGGCTCGCATGATCTCCTCTTTCCCCAAGATCCGCCCGCCGTTTTCGATCAGACAACGAAGCGTTTCGAAAACCCGCGGCCTGAGAGCCACCGCGGCGCCATCCCGGCGTTCCAGCCGACCGGCGTGCAGATCAATCCGGAAATCTCCGAAATCGAAAACCTGTGATCTTTGCTTCTCCATAAGGCGATTCAGAAAATTTCAGAAAATTTCAGCGCCAGCTTAAAGACTTGCCCGGCGTTTCGCAGCAAAACTCTTCGGCAATGAAGAAATTCGCGAAACCAAAGCATCCTGCGCCAGACCAAAACCGAAATCTCAGCTCTCCGGAACAAATCCAATCGTCACCCCGCCCCGAATTCCTCTCCTCTGCGAAGATTATCTTCCTGGCCACAACTTCGCTCTTTTTCCTCGTCTCGTCGCCGCTTCAGGCGCAAGGCGATACGAAAGTCGGATCAAATATTCCGCCCATGACTCGCGGTCCAGGCATCGTTCGGAGCCCGGCACCCGCCGCCTCGGCGGCCAGTTCCGAAGATCCAGGCTTGCTGGCAGCTCTAGCCGCCCTCAACGCCGCCGCGAAAACGAAAGGCGAAGGCGCGGCCCTTTGGAGTGCCCTCTCTGCGGAAGCCAGAGTGCCGTCCAAAAGACTCCAGAAGCAACGCACGGTGACGCGTCTGAACTATGGCGAGATACTGCTCGCGAATTTCCTCGCAGGAGGGAGCGAAAGCAGTTTCCAGAAGATTGTCTCCCGACACACCGCGCTGACCAGTTGGAGCCAATTAGCCACCGAACTGCGGGTGAATCCCGCCACCCTGACCGCGCGTCTCAACCGAGCGACGGCCGCGATAAAAAGGCTATAGGGCTAGCCGCTCTACTCGCCCAATCTCAACGCGTAAGAAGCGCGAATCGAGCGCTCAGGGACTCGCATCAACCTTCGGTCGTCGACGCAAATTACGCTCTCATCCTTGAGCCCGCGGCCGCTCCGCGGCAGGCTGAAGGCTATGCCTCTCCACCCCGCGACTGCGTTCCCGCAGCATCTGGTCCTGCCAGAATCTGGGCGTCGCGGCGCGCAGCTAGTGCGCGAGTTTTACGAGCAATATCACGCAGGTTCCCGCGATGACGCTTACCAGCCAGGGGGACGGCAACATGAAACCGAGAAGGCGGCCTTTTTTCGCCGTCAACTCGAAGAGCGCGGCCTCGGCGCCAATTGTCTCGCGCTCGATGTCGGTTGCGGCAGCGGCATCATGATCAAATTGGTCGGGCTCCTGCAGTGGGTCGGGATCGATCTCGATCACAACGCTCTCGCGACCAGCCAGGCCGCCGGAATTCCTTGCGCCGCGCTCGACTTTACCTCCTCCCTCGATTTCCGCGCCGAGAGCTTCGATGCCATCATGATGACGGAGGTGCTCGAACACCTTCCCTATCCCTCCATCATCGTGCGAGAAGTGCATCGTGTTTTGAAGCAGACCCCGAACAGTGCGTATCTCGGTTCCGTTCCGCTCGATTATCACCTCCACCGGCGTTGGAAGGTTTTGCGCGGGAAGCGTCTTTCCGGTGAGCAAACTCACGTGCACCATTTTTCGTTTAACGAACTCGATCGCCTCCTGCGTTTCTATTTCGAGCAAGTCGAATACTGTCCTCTCAGCGGGACCGCTCGGCGTTATCCGCGGCTGCGCTTGTCGCCAAATCTCTTTATCCGCGACATCGCGTGGGCTGCCTTCGGGCCGCGAGCGAATCCGGGTCGGTGGGAACTGAACCGGCAATAGGAGAATTCACTGCACGCCGGCCGGCACTCGCCCCTCGACCTCATCCGATGGCGCGAGCGCACCGCTGTTCTCGTGATGCATGTGGCCGCTGCGCAGGAAAGGGACTCGATCGAGCACGTTTTCTTGGAACCACTCCAGCGCCAGATAAATCACGGGCGTGATATAGAGGGTGATGAACTGTGAAACAATCAGCCCGCCCACGATGACGAGCCCTAACGGTTGGCGGGAGGAGCCGTCCGCCCCATAGCCGAGCGCGAGCGGGACGGCGCCCATTAACGCCGCCAGCGTCGTCATGATGATGGGCCGGAAACGTTCCACACTCGCTTCATGGATGGCGCTCCGGAAATCGTAGCCTTCGTCAATTCGATGAAGGGCGAAGTCGACAATCATGATGCCGTTTTTCTTCACGATGCCCATGAGCAGGAACAATCCGATGACCGAATAGAGCGAGAGGGTGGAATTAAAAAGCCAGAGCGTGAGCAGCCCGCCCACGACCGCAGGAAAGAGCGTCGATAGAACCGTGATCGGATGCACGTAGCTCTCATAGAGAATGCCGAGGATGACATACATGACGAAGAGCGCTGCGAGCACGAGATACGGCAGCGCGCTGAAAAGTTCCTGCAAAACCAGTCCTTCGCCCTGCAGCTCGCCTTTTACGCTCGCGGGCAGCGTTTCCGCGGCGGACTTCTCGATAAACTTGGTCACGTCCCCGAGGGCCACGTCGGGCTTGATGTCGAAGCCGAACGTCACGCTCGTGAATTGGTTGATGTGATTGACCGATTGCAGCCCCAGCTTCGTAGTCGCTTTCGTCATCGTCCGCATCGGCACCAATTTCCCGGTCGTATCCGATTTGACGTAAAGCTGGCGCAGATCCTCTGGGCTGGAGCGCCCGGCGTCGTCCACTTCCAGGATGACCTGGTATTGATCGTCCGCTTCCTTGACCAGGTAGACGTAGTTTTGCGAATAGGCGGCGCGGAGCAGGTTCTGCAGCCTGGTGGTGGAAATGCCGTAGAGGCTGGCGCGGTCGCGATCGATCTCGATATCGATGTTCGGTGTGTTCCGGAAAAGATCGTCACGCGGCGGACTAACGAATCCATCGTAAGCCTCCAGTTTCTTTCCGAGCGCCTCCGCCGCCTGGTAAACGTCGTCTGGGTCCAGTCCGCTTAAGACATAGCTATAGCGCCCGAAGCTGCTTCCGCTGCCCCCGACATCGATGCGCAGGACGGGCTGCGCGTTGAGCGTCGGCAAGACGCCCGGCAAACCCGCCAGCGATTTCCGCAGCTCCGCGGTCACCTTCTCGATCGGCGGCCGCTCGCTCGCGTCCTTCAGGAACATGACGGTGAAAATTCCCGCGCCCCGTCCCCCGCGCCCGGCCACGGTAAAGTATTTGTCCACCGCAGGATTCGCCTGCAGGATCGGGTCCAGCTTATCCTGCAATTCTTTCTGCTGCGCAGGCGAGGAACCTTCCGGGACGATGAAGAAGCCGCGCACCACTCCGCTATCGCCCGTCGGCAAAAGCGTAAACGGCAGCGAGGTAAAGAAGAACCAGACGCCCAGCGCACAGGCGGCGATAATCGGAGCCGCCAGCCAGCCGTGATCCAGAAACCAATCGAGCGAGCGACTATAAAAGGCCAGGATTGGATCGAAAAAACGAGTCGTGAAACGCTCCGTCCAGGTGCGGCGATGACCCGGACCACGATCCTTCAGCAGGCGCGCGCACATCAACGGCGTGAGGGTTAACGAGACCACGCCCGAAGCCACGATCGCAACGATGATGGTGATCGCGAATTCCCGGAAAATCCGCCCGAGGAGTCCCGGCATGAAGACGAGCGGAATGAAGACCGCCGCCAGCGAAAGCGTCATGGAAAGAATCGTGAACGAAATCTCGCCGGCGCT
>JBBSLZ010000060.1:0-13769 GCA_038233435.1 Chthoniobacterales bacterium | reverse complement strand
CCGGATCGAGATTGGTCGACTTGAATTGCCGACACATCGAAAAGCTTTCGCCGCGGCAGTAGTGACATTCGAGGCACGGAACATGATGGGCCGTCACGACCCGATCGCCGACTGCAAATCGGCTCGCCGCGCCGGCTTCAACGACCGTTCCCGCGACCTCATGCCCCAGCACCGTTGGCCGTTCCAGCGCGCGAAACTGGAGTTTGTGAAGATCGGAGAAACAAACGCCGCACGCTTCCACGCGCAGCAAGATGTCGCCTTCTGCCAGAATCGGCTGGGGAACGTCCAGGACACGCGAAGCGCGGTCCTCCGAGACAAGGGCTTTCATCGCGCGGAGACTCTCCGTCAGAGCTTCGCGAGCAAATCGAAATGCTTGTCGCGGTGAAGCAGTTCGGCTCCGTTTTCCTGCGCGCAGGAAAAAATCAGGAGATCGGGGTAAGGAATCGTGTAGCCGCGCTTACGTCCTTGATCCGCGAGCCGGACTGCGGCCTCCCAAACGTTGGCGCTCATTGGCAGATCGGTGACCACCGCTTTGAATTCGGCCAGCGACTTGCGCTCTCGATCGTCTCGCACCCCGGCCCAAAGCTCCAGGCGGACGGCGGCGCACCAAGCGGCCTTGCCCGCGCGAATTGAATCCGCGACGGCGGCCAGATCCTGCGGCAAGCCAGCATGCCGCAGGCTCGCGATCCAGAGAGAGGAGTCAATGAGGACCACGAGCCCGCTCCTCCTGATGGCGCAACTGTTCGGCCTCCAACTCTTCGTTGGTCGGCATCGACTTGAAAGTGCCGAGAAACTTGATGACGCCTTCCACCCGCTGTTGCCGATTAAACTCCGCCAGGGCCGCGTTGACCGCTTCGCGTTTCGTCTTCGCTTTGGTGAAGCGCATCACGTCTTTGAGTTCCTTTTCAGGAATATCAATCGTTGTCTTCATGGATTCCGATAATGACACCAAAGGGATTCCGAAACAAGTGCATATCGCCTTCCGGGCTGTCGGCTGTTTACGCAGCTTCGGACCGCACGCGAAAGGAACGTTCGCACGCTCAACGCAGCAAACGTTCCGGGAACCGCGCGCGCTGTTCCCGCTGGAGAATTCGCTGCTGACGTCGGCGCAGGGTGACGCCCGGCTGCGCTGGATTCCAGCCTTTAGGATTCGGGAGCACTGCCGCCAGCAGAGCCGATTGCTCCCGCGTCAGGTCGCGCGCTTTCACTCCGAAAAATTGCTGCGCCGCCGCTTCCACTCCGTAAATGCCGCGGCCCGTCTCGATCACATTCGCGTAGAGTTCCAGGATGCGCCGCTTTGGCAGCAGCGCTTCCATCCAAAGGGTGTAATACGATTCCAAACCCTTCCGGATCCACGAGCGCCCCTGCCAGAGAAAGATGGAGCGCGCGCATTGGTTCGTGATGGTGGACGCGCCGCGCACCGGTTTCCCGGTCCGCTCCGCTTTCTTCATCGCCAGGTCCACCTCCTTCCAGTCGAAGCCGTCGTGCTGGAAAAAACGTTGATCTTCCGAAATCCAAAGATGCTTCAGGAAAACCTCCGGCATCTGCTCCAGATCGATCCAGCGATAACGCAACTTCGTCTTCGGTTCGTTCGAGAACATCTGGCCGCCCTCTTCGAGTAACATCGGCAGCGTCCGCTGCGGATTGACGATTCGCACCACCGCCACTTCCAGTGCCGGGATCAGGAGCAGCGCCGCTAGCACGAGCAGGAGCCACTTCCAGCCCCGCGTCATTTTCCGTTTCTTCGCTCGCGGCGTTTTGCGGGAGCTGGCCATGAAAAAGCACCATGCCCGATTATCCCGAGAGTTCACGCACGCTCGGGCAGGGCGTTGCGCTCCGTTGTCGCCTGGTGGACTGCGGGGAGAATTTTTCTTCGAAAAGCCGACCCACCTTAACTGGCGTTGACAGTCGGGCTTGGTCACGGACGGTGCCTCATTATGGGCGACAAATCTCCGAAGGCGAACCAGAAGCAAAAGACGCAGCAGAAGGGCAAAGCAGCGAGCGTAGCGCAAAAGAAAAATGCGGCGACGGCCGCGCGGTCAGCGCAGAAGCCAAAGAAATAAGCTTTGGCCAAACCGAATTATTCCGGCGAAAAACGCCGCAAGGAGCTGGAGAAACAGAAGAAGAAGGAAGCGAAGAAACAGCGCAAGCTGGAGAACGCTGCCGATCCGACTTCCGTGGCGACCGAGGACGAAAATAGCGGCCCGGTTTCTCCGGAGTCGTCTCCCGCCGAGCAAGGCCAGTCGGACGCGTAAGCGGCCAGGGTCTCGGATTCCGCCTCCAGGTCGGCGCGTCCTTTCGGCTGCTACCTCGCAATCGGAGAGGCGACGAATGGTGGCGCCAACTAACGAGCAGTTCGCGCGAGCGGGCGCGCCCTTTCCTTTCGACGTCGCGGTCTTCGATCTCGATGGGACGCTGGCCGACACGGCGGCGGATCTGACGGAGGCGCTGAATTATACATTGGTGCGGATGGGGCGGGAGCGGGTGCCGGGACCGCGGGTGATCGAGATGGTGGGCCGCGGGATGCGCAATTTGCTGGAGCGGGGATTGGCGGCGACGGGATCGGTGACGCCTGCGCTGGTGGAGGAGGCGGTGCCGATTTTTCTGGAATATTATGCGGCGCATCTGGCGGACTCGAGCCGGCCTTATGCGGGAGTGGAGGCCGCGCTGGATGAACTGGCGGCACGCGGGGTGCGGCTGGCGATTTGCACGAACAAGCCGGAGCGGTTGTCGCGGAAGCTTTTGGCGGCGTTCGGATGGACGGCGCGGTTCGCAAGTGTGGTCGGGGGCGATACCTTGGCGGTGCGGAAGCCGGATGCGGCGCCGTTGCGGGAAGCTATCGAACGGGCTGACGGGGGACGGTCGGTGTTGGTGGGAGATTCGATCACGGATGTGGAGACTGCGGTAGCGGCGGGTGTGCCGTGTGTGGCGGTGACTTTTGGCTATCGGGATCGGCCGGCCGAGGAGTTGGGGGCGACGCGGTTGATCGAGCGGTTTGCGGATTTAGTGCCGGCGCTGGAAGGTCTTACAGCGACCAATTTGTAGGGGAAGATTCTGTTTGCCTTCGCGGAGGCCGTGCTGCATCTTCCCCGTCCGCTCTCCGGCAGCTGCCGGACGGGCGCCCTTTTCCCTATGGCATCCATGACTGAACTCGTCCCCGAATTGCTTGAAGCTGGCGTCCATTTTGGCCACCAGACGAAGCGCTGGAATCCGAAGATGAAGCCGTTCATTTTCGAGAAGCGCAACCAGATCTACATCATCAATCTGGATGAGACGGTGAAGCAACTGGAGTCGGCGACGGATTTCCTCCAGGAAGTGACGCGGCGGGGCGGGAAGATTCTTTTCGTCGGCTGCAAGAAGCAGGCTCAGGAGGCAGTGAAGGAAGCGGCCACGGCGTGCGGACAGTTTTTTGTGAATCAGCGCTGGCTGGGCGGGACGTTGACCAATCTGGCCACGATCCGGAAGTCGATCGGGCGTTTGAAATACATCGAGGAGATAGAGTCGTCGGCCGATTTCAAGAAGATGGGCAAGCAGGAGTTGGCCGCGCTGGGACGCGAAGGCGCGAAGCTGCGGCGGAATCTGGAAGGCATCATCGAGATGTCGAAATTGCCAGATGCAATGGTGATCATCGATACGACGCGCGAGTTCAATGCGGTGCTGGAAGCGAAGCGCCTCGGTATTCCGACGGTGGCGATCGTGGATACGAACGCTGATCCAGAGTTGATCGATTACCCGATCGCGGGGAACGACGATGCGATCCGTGCGATCCGCGTGGTCCTGCAGAAGCTGGTGGACTCGATCGTTTCTGCCAGTGGCGAAGCGCGGGTGCGCGAGCAGGTCGAGATGGCGGGCGTGTCCGCTTAGGATTGCGCCTGCGGCGCTGAACGTCGGACGCTGAACGTTAAAACGTCGAACGCCGAATTTTTTCATGGAAACGAAGACTGATATTAATCCCCAACTGGTTAAGCAGCTGCGCGAGAAGACGAACGCCGGCATGATGGATTGCAAGCGCGCGCTGACGGAAGCAGGCGGCGATCTGGAGAAAGCGGAGGCGGCGCTGCGCACGAAGGGGATCGCGAGCGCGGGGAAGAAGGCTTCACGCGCGACGAAGGAAGGGATTGTTGCTTCCTACATTCATCTCCAGGGCAAGGTGGGCGTCCTGGTGGAAGTGAATTGCGAGACGGATTTCGTGGCCAAGAACGAAGGCTTCCGGGAGTTTGTGAAGGACATCACGCTGCACATCGCGGCGGCGCATCCGACCTGTGTTTCGCGCGAGGAGGTGCCGGCGAAGACGATCGAGTCCGAAAAGGCGATCTATGAAGGCCAGGTGAAGGGGAAACCCGAGAACGTGGTGGGCAAGATCGTGGAAGGAAAGCTCGATAAATTTTTCAGCACCACCTGCTTGATGGAGCAGGGTTTCATCAAGAATCCGGATCAGACGATCAAGGAATTGGTCGCGCTCAAGATTGCGGAGCTGGGCGAGAATATCGTCATTCGGCGCTTCACGCGTTACTCGGTGGGCGAGCCGCTGGGCACCGATGCGGCGCCGAGCGCGGCGGCCGCTGAGAGCGTCGAGTAGCCTCTCCTTTTTTGCTGGAAGTTCTGCCCGCGAAGAGCGTCGGTCTGGCCGCAGCGGTCCCTTGGTTCGCGTAAATCTTCCTTTCCCGTTGAACGATACGCGCACTCGGTCGCTCGGCCCCGTTTCCAAGGGTGGTGCGCAACTGCGCCAGGTCGACACGAACGGAATCGTGCGACTTTCAATCTGAGCAAAAACCAAATATCAAAATTGATTCACTGAGAACACTGCTAGAAGAAGAGCTGAAGGACATCTACAGCGCGGAGAAGCAGCTTTTAAAGGCGCTGCCGAAGATGGCAAAAAAAGCCACTGCGAGCGAACTGCAGAGCGCATTTAAGGAGCACCTCGATGTGACCCAGGGCCACGTGGAGCGCCTCGAGGAAGTCTTCGAGCTGCTCGGGAAACCGGCGAAGGCCAAGACCTGCAAAGCGATGCAAGGGCTGCTCGAAGAAGGCAAAGAGATCATGGAAGAAGACATGGACGATGCCGTCATGGACGCGGGCCTGATCGCGGCCGCGCAGAAGGTGGAGCACTACGAGATCGCCAGCTACGGCACGGTGCGCACCTGGGCGCGGCGTTGTGGCGAGGAGGAAGTGGCTGAGCTGCTGCAAGAGACGCTCGATGAGGAAGGCGAGGCCGATAAGAAGCTGACCGAGCTGGCCGAGAGCATGGTCAACGAGGAAGCGAATGACGGCGACGGCGACTACCAATCTGGAGACGCCGCGGCCAAGGCGCCGGCGAAAAAAGGCGCGGCCAAGAAGAGTGGCGCCACGGCTAAACGGCGCTAGATCCTCCAGGTAGCACTGAAAAATTCATCGCCATCGCCGTCTCTTCGACGGCGATGGCGTTTTTTTGCTTTAGAGCAGGGAGGCAGAAGGGAGGCTGAGCCGACCTTCTGCTTGACGCGCTTCTTCCCGATAGGCACAACTGACTCCCGTCCATGAATTACTCCCGATTCTATCGTCCACGGCCTGGGGTCTTTATTCTTGTCGGCCTTTCTGCGATAAGCTGGCTGCTGACCATGCCGGCTCGGGCCCAGAATCCTTCCGCGGCCCAAGACCGAGCCCAGCTCCTGCGCACTCCGGTGGGGCTGCGGGGCGAACCGGTCGATAGCGCCACCGGGACGGATGCGGCCCACGCGGTGGCGAGCCCGAATGACCCGGATCTGGGCGAGCAGGCGATTTTGAAACGCGCGGATGCTTATCAGGCCTGGACGTTTTTCACTTCAGCGCCGTTTTCCTATACCTCGAACGTGGCCCTCAGCCGGAGCGGCGAGCAGGACGACGTCCTTTTCACGCCGGCGGTCGGGATCAACTACGCCCCCCGGATCACACGCACGCTCTATGCGAACGTGGGCGTGACGCAGCAGTTTTTTTATTACGATCAGTTCGATGGACTGAATTTTGCCAGCTTCGATTTTCGAGCCGGTCTGGTCTATACCGTGCCGGCCTGGCATAATCTGCTGGTGCGGGCCGATTATGATTTCAACCGGCTGACTTCGGAAAATCTGGACGACGAGATTTTTACCAACCACTCGCTCAATTTCGGCGCGGAACTGCCCTTCCGGATCGGACGGGCGCAGCAGATTTCGGTGGGGAGCGACTTCAGTTTCAGCGTGGCCTCGCATCCGGACGCGCCGGCGCGGAATGACTACAGCGGGTTCGTCGGTTACTCAGTCAATCTTTCGCGCGATCTGACCTTGAGCGCGGTGGGGCGGCTGGCGGTGCGCGATTACGTAGAGGGAGATCGGACGGATGTGAGCGGGATCCTGGCGTTGAGCGCGAACTATCGGTTTAACAAGTGGTTGAGCGTGAATGCGATCAGCACCTTTGCGAAGAATTCCTCGAATCAGAGCGTGTTTGATTACGATGTTTTTAACCTCGGCGGCGCTGTCTCGCTGAGCTTTCGGTTTTAGGCGTGTGGCGCTCGCTTTTTTGAGGTTACTTCCTCTTACTGGCTTGGCATTTGCCTTGGCAGGAGTGCTGCCTGTGGTCGCCGCACCAGAGAGCAGCCACCCCTTCGCGCGGCTGACTCGGGTGGTGAAGGATGTGCAAATCTCCTCGCCGACGACTTCGGTGCGTGCTTCCAAATTGGGGGATTCGCTCCCGGAAAAGGCCGCCCTCCGGACGGGCGCCGCGGCGCGCGCGGAGGTGACGCTGGCGGGGCCCTCGATCGTGCGGATGGGCGGTAAGACAACGCTGAGGTTTGGCGAAGAAGGGCGCACGATCGAATTGGGCGAAGGGCTGGCGCTTTTCCAGGTGCCGCGTGCGGCGAAGGTGACGATCAGGACCGGCTCGATCAATCTTGAGGCGCGGGGCACGACGGGCTTGATCGAACGAAACGGCGCCGCCTACGTGAAAATCCTGGTCTTGGAAGGGGAGGCGCGCGTTTATACCAGTCGCCTGGGCGAGTCGGTGCTGGTCTCGCCAGGCCAATTGCTGATCACTTCGCCCAAGACACTTGGATTGCCGGAGACGGTCCACTTCGATCTCGGGCATCTTTATAAGACGTCGCTGCTGCTCAATGCCGGCTTTGCGCCTCTGGCGAGCCGCGCTGGTATCCTGCAGGAGATCGACAAGCAGAAGCGCGATCCGCAATTCATTCCCACCAACCTGGTTATCTTCGGTCGCGGCACGCTGGTGAATATTGTGCCGGAGAAGCCGGCGGCGGCGCGCGCGGCGTCTCCGATTCCTTCGATAGGGAAACCTCGAAAACCCTAGGTAGACCGCGCCGAAAGCCGTCCTGCCTGACACCAATTCGTATCGCTGGCGGCCCCGACGCAAGGAAAATTGGAAATAGTTGGGACCGACCCCGAGTTGGGACCGACCCCGTACGGCCCACACCTTCTCAGCTTTACTGAGATGAATTCTCCGCTCTCGGGCCGAAGGATGGTCTGCTCATGAAGCTTCGGCGCGAGGGCGCGCCGGCTCCAGCGCCGTGTTTTCCATCGGGCCAACCAAGCAGCGAGATGGGGCGCTCGCCGTTGACGCTCGGACGGGCATTTATTTACGGCCGCGGCCAGGCACGATGCCGCGGGTGAAGTTCGAGTAGCTGCCGTTGCGCCTCCCGCCGAAGAAAAGCAGCGTCTAGCTAAGTGACCGCGATGGCGTTGGACTGCGCTTCGCCACAAGCGCCTCCCGAAAGAGCTTCAGCTTGCCGCTGGACGGAGTGTTTGTTTCAAAAGTGAGGACTGACCCCGAGCGCTCCCGAAGACACTTGGCTTGCCGGAGCCGGTGCACTTCAACCTCGGTCATCTTTACAGGACCTCGCTCCTGCTCAATTCCGGGTTTGCCCCGCTCGCCAGCCGAGGGTCGATCTTGCGCGCGATCGCGGAGCAAAAAGGCGATCCGCAGTTCATCCCGACCAATCTGGGCATCTTCGGTCGCGGGACCTTAGTGAACCTCATCCCGCCAAAGCCCACCGCCGCCCCAGCGCGGGATAAAACAAGCTTCCCTTCGCCGACCCCTTTGGCTAGACAACCTAAGGCGCCTCGCAGGGATTTTTAAGTTTTCAGAAGGGAAATGTCCCGTTGCGGGGCGCGTTTACGCATTCCTTTATGATGACTCTACCCTCGCAGACATGTTTCGGTCGGCGCTTCTTGCCGCTGCTCTCTCTTCTTACGGTTCTATTTTTTGCGGTCACGGCGAGCGCCGAACCGCTCAAACAGGCCCGTGTCACTCAGGTCGTCCGCGATGTGAAATTGCTCCCCGGTCAGGCGGCGGCACGGCCGGCCTCGCTCAATGACGAGATCCAGAACGACACCGCCGTCCGGACCGGCGTGGAATCCCGCAGTGAACTGACTTTTACCGATCAAACCCTGACGCGATTGGGCGCGAACACCATTTTCTCCTTTGACCAAGGAACTCGCAGCATGGACCTGACCGAAGGCGCCATCCTCCTGCGGGTGCCCAAGGGGGCTGGCGGCGCCACCATTCGAACGGCGGCGGTGACGGCGGCGATCACCGGTACGACCGTCATGATGGAGCATCACAAGGGTGGGCAAACCAAGTTCATCGTCCTGGAAGGAACCGCGCGCCTATACCTCAAGGGTTCCAGCGAATCCAAGGAAGTGAAGGCGGGCGAGATGCTCTCCGTGGGACCGGACGCGACCAGCTTGCCCGAGCCGTTCGAGGTTGATCTCTCGCGCGTGATGGAGACATCAATTTTGATCAACGACTTCCCACCGCTGCAGAGCCTCGTCCTGATCTCTCAGCAAGTTCGTGAACAAGAGAATCGTTCTGCGGGTGCCCTGCCGACTGAATCCTTCCTCCTCGCGCAGGGGAACGTCTCCAACGTGATCGATGCCGTGGCGCAACGAACCGACGCGGACAACCCGCTCGCCTCGCCCACGCCCAGCCCGGAACCGAGTGTCTCTCCCACCCCTACGGTCACGCCTAGTCCTACCGCAACCCCCAGCCCTACGGTGACGCCGACCGCCACCCCCACGCCTACAATCACGCCAACGCCAACCGTCACACCCACGCCAACGGTGACACCCACGCCAACGGTGACACCCACGCCAACGGTGACACCCACGCCAACGGTGACACCGACACCGACGGTGACACCCACTCCGACTGTCACTCCGACTCCCACCGTCACCCCGACGCCGACAGTCACTCCCACCCCGACGGTGACGCCCAGCCCGACGGCTACGCCAAGTCCGACGGCTACGCCCACCCCAACCGCCACGCCGACACCCACTCCGCAAAAGTTCGGCACGCCACCCGTTATCACCTCCGCGAATCTCTCCACGATCGACAGCGGCACCGTTATCCAAACCGACCCCACGATTTCGCGCAACGGCGAAACCGGCGAAGGCCGTATCTACCGCGACCCGGTCACGGATGGCTCTCGCTCCACCTGGCTCTTCGGCTCGACTTCCAATTTCGATACCGTGAGCGGTTTCGAGAACGGTCCGGATACCTCGAATTTCCTCACGCAGATCGCGGTCTTTAAGTTCAACGATCTGATCCTGGCGGGCGATCCCACGATCTCGACCGCGAACGGCGGCGCAACCGCGCTCGGCCTGATCGGGGTGAATTCGATCAACACCGCCGGCCTCGGCGGGGTGCTGCAATTCACCGGCATCGATACGCTTCTGCTCGCGACGCAAAACGGCTCAATCAATCTCGGGGCCGACGTTTCCTTCAATGGTCTCGCGCGGATGTTCATCTATGCGCGCGGTACGGGCAGCAGCCTAACGATTGGTTCGGCGATCAACACCACGGCCGATCTGCGGCTCTACAGTGAAGGCGCGGTTACGATCAACGCTGCCTTGAGCGCGCTCAACTTCAGCTCCTTCAGCGGGGGCGATTTCACAACCGGAGGCAGCGCCCTCATCACCGCTGGCGGCGTCTCCATCACTTCACTGGGCAATATCGTGTTCGACGCCAGCCGCTTTTCGCCCGGGGCCTTTAGCGATATTTCCCTTTCCTTAAATGCAAGCGGCGTGCTCACCATCGATGCACGGAACGGGCAGGCGGTCTTCAATAGTGCCGGCTTTGTAGATCTGAACGGCGGCACCATCACGCTCCTGGCGGACAACCCCTACGTCATCACCTTTAACTCGAACGCGGCGCCGAATTTCACCGCCGGAAGGGGCGGGATACAAGGAGCAAACGTGGGTCTGGCGGGAAACGACATCACCCTCACCTCGGGCGGCGACATCTCCATCAACAGCTTTAACGCTTCCATCTTCACCTTGGGCGGAAGCCTCTCCGGCACGATCAACGCGGCCGGCGCTTTCTCCAGTCCGGGCGATATCGTGGTCGGCGATCTGTTCGCGGGCACTTCCGTCTCCATCGGAGGTCAAATTTGGGCCAGTTCCATCATGGCCGGAACCACCATCGACGTCGCGGATCGGCTGGCCGCCTTCGGCAGTATTACAGCGAGTGGCGACATCACGGGCGGTACCGTGGCCGTGCCCACTATCAACGCGCCCAACGGTATCTTGACCGCAGGAGCAGGAGGAATACTGCCCTTTGTCGTCGTCTTCGAGGACCAGCAAAATCCGCCGCCCGTCCCTGGGGACGGCGCAAACCTCCAGCACACCTTCAACGTCAGCTCCATCGTCTCGCCGAACGGGATCGACTTCAGCGGGAATCAATTCGGCGGAATCAGCGGACTCTCCTCTGGCGGGCGGCTGACGATCAATGCCACCACTCTCCTCTTTGATCCGAACGGCGGGATCGGTTTCGTGAATTTCGATGGCGCGGATATGGGCGTGTTCTCGAATGGCGCACCCACCACCGGCGGCAATGGCGGCATTTTCATCGCAAATGCGACGGGCGACATCACTGCGAATTCCGACATCGAAGCCACCACCGGCTTGCAAGACCCGAACACCGCGCCCGGCGGCATCGGTGGGACCGTGACGCTGCATTCGACCGGAGGCCAGGTAGCCGTGAACGGCCGCCTCCAGGTTTCGTCCGCGGATACGGCCGGGTCGATGGCCCGCAGAAGCGCGCAAGGCGGCGCGATTAATTTGCTGAGTGAGACGAGCGACGGAACCGCCATCAGCATCGGAAGTTTAGCGCAGCTTCTCTCCCAGCTCGATCCGAACGCGGCCGGACCCGGCGGCTCGATCATCCTGCGCGCGACCGGCACCGCCAGCACGATCGCGATCGACAACGGCGACGGCTTCATCACCGCGGATCGTGGGACGATCGATATCCGGCACCTTGGCGGGAACGGCTCGATCAGCCTGATGTTGCCAAGCCTGCGGGCGGACGTGATCAAGATCGGCGCGCTCGGCAGCGACGGGACGCTCACCATCGCCGGCGGCCTTATCTCCGCCGACACGCTGTTGCGCCTCTACGCTGGCGGGAGTAACGGCGCGATCGTTTTCGGTCTCGACGTCACCCTCAGCAGTCAGAGCTTCGCTCCGATCATTGCTGCGCGGTCCGTCACGATTTTGCCCGGTGTGGTGGTCACGATCGGCGGCCAAACCCCGGCCTCGGTTTTCGCCGATCTCGCGAACTACACCGGCTTCGGCGGCAACGGCAGCACCAACGGCACCTTCGCCGGAGCGGGCGCGAATACCTTCCCGTTTGCGCAAGCGCCGCCCTTCGATAGCACGCCTGGCTCCCTCGTCGTCACCTACAACGGCTCGAACAACGGAATGTGGAGCAACTCCGCCAATTGGAATCCGATGGTCGTGCCGAACAACGGGAACGGCGGCAACGCGTATGACGTCGTCGTGGGCGCGGGGACGCTCACGCAAAACATCGCGCCGGGCGTGACGATCGAACAGCTCTTCATGAATGGCGGCACGATCGTGCTAACGAATCCACTGAGTCTCAATGCCGGCCTGCAATTCACCGGCGGCGCTCTCACCAGTGGCACAACCAACATCGCCGGGAACAGCCAGCAGTCCGCGCTCATGACCGTGAACAGCACCACGATCAATAACACCGGCAACTATGTCATCACCCTCGCGAGCGGGAATCTCGTCAGCGGCGGCGGTTCTACCTTCGTCAATTCCGGGACGGTCACGCGGAGCGGCGGTTCGGGGACGTTGACGTTTAATCTCGCGCTCGATAACACCGGCGGATTACTTCAGTCCAGCGGCAACGGCGTCCTTCTTCTATCGGGCGCTTTTTCCATCGCCAACAGTAACGGCACCATCGCCGCGCTCGATGGGTCGGAGGTGCAGTTGACGGGTAATGCGAGCATCACCGGCGGCACGCTCACCACGAGCGGGAGCGGCGTCATCCGCGCCAACGACAGCCAGAATATTTTCCTGACCAATCTGACCAACGCCGGCACCGTCCTGGTCAACAACAACACCTTCGTCCATGTCGCGGGCACGATCACCAACAGCGGCAGTTTCACTTTGAACTCCGCCGGCAATGCCACGGATTTCCGCCTCGCCGCCGACACGATGTTGAACGGCGGCGGCACGATCACGCTGGCGCTAAACAACGCCAGCCGGATTTCCGGGGACGGACTCTTCCGGCTCACGAACGTCGATAATCTGATCCAGGGTCGCGGCCAGATCGGCGCGAACGTCATCGAGATTTTCAATCAGGGCACGATCGACGCGAACGTGACCAGCCAGACGCTCACGCTCGATCCGGCCAATACGCTCAATGGCTTTCGCAACACCGCGCTCCTGCGCGCGAGCAACGGCGGAATCCTGGTCCTCACGGGCAACGGCGGTGGCGCTTTTGATAACGCCGGCGGCACGATCCAGGCCCTCGCCGGCTCGGAGGTGCAACTCACCACCGGTGCCGCGATCACGGGAGGCACGTTCACCGGCGCTGGGATCTTCCGCGCCTTGGACAGTCAGAACGTATTTCTGACCGATCTGACCAACGCCGGCACTTTTGTTGTGAATAACAACACGGCCGTCCACGTGGCCGGGACAATCAACAACACCGGCAGCTTCACCCTCAACTCCGTAGGCAATGCCACGGATTTCCGGCTCGCGGCCGACACGAGCTTGGATGGCGGCGGCACGCTCACGCTGGCGTCGAATCCCAACAGCCGCATTTCCGGAGACGCACTCTTCCGGCTCACGAATGTAGATAATTTGATCCAGGGCTTCGGCCAGCTCGGCGTCAACAGTATCGCGATCACCAATCGCAGTTTGATCGACGCCAACATCGCGGGCCAGACCATCACCCTCGACCCCGCCAACACGGCCAACGCCTTTCTCAACGACACCACGGGCACCCTGCGCGCGAGCAACGGCGGTACTCTGCTCCTGACCGGGAACGGCGGCGGCGCTTTTACGAACAACAATCTGATCATCGCGCTCACCGGCTCGGAAGTGCAGTTGACCAACGGGGCCAGCATCACTGGCGGCACGCTCACCGGCGCCGGGATCTTTCGCGCCTTGGACAGTCAGAACCTATATCTGACCAACCTCACGAACGCCGGCACTTTTGTCGTGAACAACAACACCTTCCTGCACGTGGCCGGCGCCATCACCAACAGCGGCAGCTTTACCCTGAATTCCGGAGGCAATGCCACCGATTTCCGGCTCGCCGCGGCCACTACCCTCGATGGAGGCGGCACCCTCACCTTGGCCCAAGACAACAACAGCCGAATCTCGGGCGACAACCTCTTCCGCCTCACGAATGTCGATAATTTGATCCAGGGACGTGGTCAGATCGGCGTGAATAGCATCGCCATCACCAACCAGGGAACGATCGAGGCGAACATCAGCGGCGCCACGCTCACCCTT
>JBBSLZ010000059.1:0-13832 GCA_038233435.1 Chthoniobacterales bacterium | reverse complement strand
GCGCGACGAAGGCCACGACTGGTTCGGTGTCGCTCATGTTAAAAACCTCGTGGGGCACGTCCGGCTTGATGTAAATGAAATCGCCCGCTTCGTTCTCCAGGGATTGCTTCAGGCCGGGGCCAAATTCATGGCGCACCTTTCCCTCCAGGATGTAGAGGATGAGCTCGAAGCCGACGTGAATGTGCGCGTAGGCGACGCCGCCGGGCGGGATGGTGGCGATGTTAGCGGAGAGCCGGGTGGTGCCGACGTTTTTTGCCGACATCCCTTGTTTGTAGTGGATGCCATTCCAATCCCGCCGGGCGCCGCCGCCTCGGATGGTCAGGATGCCATCGTGATCTTCCACCGCGTTGGGTTCTATCTGGTCGTTTTTCATGGCTTGTGGGAGCGGATCGTAGAGAATCCCCTTCCGCGCCACGAGAGCTAATGAGTGATCCCAGCCCAGACAATGCAGCGACGGCCCCGCCGCCTTTCTTCGGGCCCGCCCTTTGGTGGCAAAACTGGCTCCTCGGCGCCCTCCTCGTGCTCGCGACTCTGCTCGCGTACCAGCCTGCCTGGCAGGCCGGGTTCATCTGGGACGACGACATCTACGTCACCTCCAATCCGCTCCTGAGCGCTCCCGATGGTTTGCGGCGGATCTGGTTTTCCTTCGATTCGCCTTCGCAATACTTCCCGCTCGTCTATACGACCTTCCGGATCGAGCACGGGCTCTGGGGACTGAATCCGGCGGGCTATCATTGGGTCAACCTGATCCTGCAGGTGGCGAATGCGCTACTGGTCTGGCGACTGCTTGGCTGGCTTCGGATCCCGGGCGCGTGGCTCGGCGCGGCGCTCTTCGCGCTCCATCCGGTGCAGGTGGAATCGGTGGCCTGGATCACGGAGCGGAAGAATGTCCTGATGGGATTTTTCTTTCTGCTCGCGCTCCTGGCGTGGGAGAAATTCATTTCGGCCAACCGGCGCGCGCAGTGGATTTACTACGCGCTCGCTCTGCTCTGCTACGTCCTTGCGCTGGCCAGCAAGACGACCGCTTGCACGATTCCAGTCGCGCTCTTGCTCATGCTCTGGTGGCGGGGCGAATCGATTCGGGCGCGGCGTCTCCGGCAGATCGCGCCTTTTGTTCTGCTCGGGTTCGGCGCGGGGTTGCTCACGATCTGGTGGGAGCGCTACCACCAGGGTACGCAAGGCCAGGGGTTCTCGTTAGGCCTGCTGGAGCGGGTGCTGGTGGCGGCACGCGCGTTCTGGTTTTACCTCGGGAAATTGCTCTGGCCGACGGAGCTGGCGTTTAGCTACCCGCGCTGGACCGTTTCCACCGGCCAGGGGACGGCTTACCTCTGGGTGGGAGCGTGTCTCTTGCTCGCGCTCGCGCTCTGGGGCACGCGGCGCTGGCTCGGGCGCGGTCCGGTGGTGGCCTTCCTCTTTTTTGCGGCCACGCTCTCGCCCATGCTCGGTTTCTTCATGCTCTACACGTTCCGCTATTCGTTCGTGGCGGATCATTATGTCTATCTGGCCAGCCTGGGGCCGCTCGCGCTGGCGGCCGCGGGCATCAGCCTGGGGGTGGAGCGAATCCAGCGCCGCCCGCCCTGGCTGATGGCAGTAGTCTGGGCTGCGGTCCTCTTACCGCTGAGTGTTTTGACCTGGCGGCAGAGCGCGCACTACCTCGATGAACCGACGCTCTGGCGCGCCACCCTGGCGGTGAATCCGGAGAGCTGGATGGCGCAGAATAATCTCGCGATTTATCTGCTGAACCACGGGAGCCCGGAGGAGGCGATCGGCCATTTTCAGGAGGCGCTCCGGCTGGACCCGAACTATGCGGAGGCGCACTATAATCTGGGCAACGCCTTCCTCCGCCTCGGGCGGAACGAGGAAGCCCGCGCGGAGTATGTGCAGGCGTTGAAGCTCTTCCCGGAGTACGCGGCGGCACGATACAATTTTGCCGTCCTCCTCGTGCAGACGGGCGAGGTGCCGGCGGGGATCGAGCAACTGGAGGCGGCGATCAAGATCGAGCCCGGTCTGGCGGCCTCGCGCCGCCTGCTGGGCAAGTCGCTGCTTTCGTTAGGCCGGGCGGAGGCGGCGGCGGTGCAACTGGAAGCCG
Source organism: Chthoniobacterales bacterium (assembly GCA_038233435.1). Classification (GTDB taxonomy): domain Bacteria; phylum Verrucomicrobiota; class Verrucomicrobiia; order Chthoniobacterales; family UBA10450; genus JACCTI01. The sequence continues at coordinate 11,743 of JBBSLZ010000059.1, read as the reverse complement.
CGATCAAGCTCGAGCCCGGCGTGAGCGAGGCTTACACGCAGTTGGCCTCCGCTTATTTTCAACTGGGGCGCGCCCCGGAAGCGCGCGCGCTGGCAGATCGCCTCTCGGCCACGAATCCGGACAGCGCGGCGATCCAGACCGATGCGGGCCTGATCCTGGCCGCGCTCGGTCGGGAGATCGAGGCGCGGAAGTTTTTTGAGAAAGCGGTGCAGATCGAGCCGGAGAACGCGGAGGCGCATTACCATCTCGGCAACGCGTTCCTGGCCAACCAACAGATCGAGGAAGCGATGACGCAGTATCGACGGGCGGTCGAGATCAAGCCCGGCCTCGTCCCCGCGCGCCTCAATCTCGGCAACACGCTGATGGAACTGGACCGCCTCCCGGAAGCGGCGGCCGAATACGAGAAAGTGCTCGCGATTCAACCCGAGCACGCGCTCGCGCACCGGAATCTTTCCAGCGCGCTGAACAGCCTCGGCCGATTCGATGAAGGGATGGAGCACTTGCAAACCGCCTGGAAAATCGAAGCGGAAAGGGCGAAGGAAAGCCGGCCGCCGGAGCAGTAGATCGCACTTCAGCGGCGCGCGCGTCGGTAGAGCCAGCCAAAGATTTTTTTGGCGGTCGGGGTCAGCCGGGTCTTGCTGTATTTATCGCCCGCTTTCCGAGCCAGCTCCGCAAAGGTGGGGTAGGCGTGGATGGTGGCCGCGATGCCGCCCAGACCGATGCCGTGTTTCATGGCGAGGACAAATTCATGCAGGAGATCGCCCGCGTGCGCTCCTACCAAGGTGACGCCAATGATCTTGTCGGTGCCTTTATTGGTCAGCACTTTGACGAAGCCGGCGGTTTCGCTTTCGACGATGGCACGGTCGAGTTCATCGATGGGAACCCGGAAGAGATCGTACTCGATCTCTTGTTTCTTGGCGGCAGTTTCGCCCAGGCCGACGTGGGCCACTTCCGGATCGGTGTAAGTGCACCAGGGCACGACTTCCAGATTCGCTTTTTGCCGGAGAAGCTGGAACGGCATCAGGATATTCCGGACCACAACGCGGGCGGTGGCGTCGGCGGTGTGAGTGAACTTGAGACGATTGGTGATATCGCCCGCGGCATAAATGTGGGGTTGCGAGGTTTGCAGATAATCGTTCGTAGTGACGCCGTGTTTGTCGTGGGCGACCCCGGCGGCATCGAGGTCGAGCGCCTGTAGATTCGGGACCCGGCCGGCGGAAATGAGGAGGACGTCGGCGGTGAGTGATTCGCCTGCGGCAAATTCCATCACCACTTTCCCGTCTTGTTGGGTGACGCGAGTGGCTTTGGCTTCGAGCCGGACGGCGATGTCCTCGGCAGCGAAACGTTCCTGAATAAATTCGGCCACCTCGGGATCTTCCGGGGGCAGGAGTTGGTTCTTATTCTGCACGATCGTGACTTTGACTCCGAGCCGCGCGAAGGCCTGCCCGAGTTCGCAGCCGATGGGGCCGCCTCCCAGCACGATCATGCTTTCGGGTTTTTCCTTCAGTTGATCGAAGATGGTTTCGTTCGTGAAATAGGGCACCTGCTCAAGGCCTTCGATCGGCGGGATGGCGGCTCGGCTGCCGGTGGCGATGACGAAGTTTTGGGCGCGCAGCTTTTGTCCATCGACTTCGATCTCATGCGCGGAAAGGAAGCGGGCGGCGCCGCGGAAAACGTCCACGCCTAACGACTCGAAACGCTCCTGCGAATCGTTCGGCGCGATCGTGGCGCGGCGGGCGCGCATCCGTTGCATAACTTTTTCGAACTCGAACTGCGGCTCCTGTTTCTCGAGGCCCCAATCCGGCGCGCGCCGGATGTGCTCGATGAGGCGCGCGGAGGAGATGAGCGCCTTGCTCGGGACGCAACCGAAGTTCAGGCAATCGCCGCCCATCTGATGGCGCTCGATGAGCGCGACGCGGCCGCCCAGGCCCGCGGTGCCGGCGGCGGTGACGAGGCCGGCGGTGCCGGCGCCGATCACGATGACATTGTAGGTGCCGGTGCCTTTAGGCTCTTTCATAAATCGGTTCGGTCCGCGGCGAAGCAGCCGGGCGGTAAGCCAGCTCCCGCGGGGGAACGCCGCGCAGGTAACGGCAGGTGAGAAGGAAATCGCTCCAGGTGGTGCGCCTAGGTCCGCGCTGGTGGAAACGTCGGGCGGAGGAGAAGACCGCGGGCCGGAGGAGAACGCTGCGCCCCGCGCGGCGCAGACGCCGGGAGAAATCGAGATCTTCGAAGAGTGGAAAATCGCGGAAGCCGCCGAGTTGGTGGAAGATCTCCGCGCGGACGAAGATGGCCTGGTCGCCCAGAAACCAGCCGCTGAGCGAGCCGCGGAGCGAGGCCACCGCGCAAGTGAACCGAAGCAACCAGGACGGCGACTGGTAGCGCCGGGCGAAGGCACCGCCGACGACCGAGGGTTCGGCGAGCGCTTGTTCGATGCGGCGGAAAGCGCTGGCCGGCAGAAGCGTATCTGCGTGCAGAAAAAGCAGGACGTCGCCCCGTGCTTCGGCGGCGCCCAGATTCATTTGCGCGGCGCGCTGACGGATCGGTGCCGGAATGGCCCGGGCTCCGGCGGCGCGGGCTTTGGCGACCGTCTCGTCCACGCTGTCCGCATCCACCACCAGGATCTCATGTGCGCGATCCAGCCCGGCGGCGGCGATGGCCTGGAGGGTGCCGGGGAGGGAGAGCGCCTCGTTGCTCGTAGGAATGATGATGGAGATCATGAGAACCGTTCGGGGCAGGGAGATCGTGGCCGGGTACCGTGTCAGTCGCACATTATGAGTGCTTTAGCGGGGGAATATTCCGCTGGTGGCCGCCGCGCGGAGAGGCGCGCGCCCTACGCGGCCCGGACGTGGGTGGAGTGGCTGGGGGTTTTTCTCCTCCCGGCCCGCGGGAGGAAGATGGTGCGCGGTAGAGGTTTCGAACCTCTGACCCCCTCCGTGTCAGGGAGGTGCTCTACCACTGAGCTAACCGCGCCCGCAAGCAGGCCGGGATTATGCGATGCGGTCTGGGGCTTGGCAAGCGCGTGCCGCGTGACGCGCGGGCGACGGCGTAGTAGGATCGCGCCCGGTCCTTTAATCTACCCACCTCTATGACGACCCCTTCCTCTCCTTTGCTCACGCGCAGCGCCGAGCCCGCGAATCTCGAGATGCCGTTCGATCAACTCGAGCATTTCGTCACCCCTAACGAGTGTTTTTATGTGCGCTGTCATTTTCCGATTCCGAAGATCGCGGAGAAGAGCTGGCGGCTGCGGGTGGGAGGAGCGGTCCATTCTACCATCGAGTTGGATCTGGAGGAACTGCGCGCGCTGCCGCAGCACACCATCATAGCGACGATGGAGTGCGCGGGGAACGGCCGCTCGTTTCTGGAGCCGAAAGTGAAGGGAGTGGAATGGGACTTGGGCGCGGTGGGAAACGGCCGCTGGAGCGGCGTGCTCCTGCGCGATGTGCTGGAGCGCGCGGGCGTGCGGGATGATGCGCGCGAGGTCATCCTGCAAGGCGCGGACAAGGGCGAGATCAAGGAGCCGCCGCGCCCGGCGGGCGAGATCCATTATGCGCGGAGTTTGCCGCTGGCGAAGGCAATCGATGATGTTCTTTTGGCCCTGGAGTTGAATGGCAGGCCGTTGTCGAGCAGTCATGGATTTCCTTTGCGCGCGGTGGTGCCGGGCTGGTTCGGGATGGCGGCGGTGAAGTGGATCGAGCGAATTATGGTGAGCACGACGCCGTTCCACGGCTACTACCAATCGATCGATTACGCTTACTGGACTCGGCGCGATGGGTTGCCCACGCTGGTGCCGCTGGCGGAGATGGCGCCGAAGGCGCAGATCGCGCAGCCGCGGAAGGACGAAAAAGTGCCGACGGGCAAACGCTATCGAGTGCGCGGGGCGGCCTGGGCCGGACTGGTGGCGATCGCGAAGGTGGAGGTGAGCACGGATGGGGGCGAGCGCTGGGCGCCAGCGACTTTAGGCGAGGAGACGGAGAAGAACGCGTGGCGCTTTTGGGAGTTCGATTGGGAAACGCCGACGGCGGCTGGGCCGGTCACTTTGCTGGCGCGGGCGACGGATGCGGCGGGTCGCACGCAGCCGAGCGCGCGGGTGGCGGATCATGGGAGTTATCTGATCAATCATTGGCTGCCGATCACGGTTGAGGTGGGGTGACGGTTGGGGCGTGTGGCTTTTGCCGTGATCGGATTTGGCGGATCGATGACGGCTGGGAGGCAGACTTCGGCGCGGGGGCGCGCCGGCTCCATCACGGTGGCTGCTTTATTCTTGCTCGTGGGACGGGCGGAGGCGCAGGAGGCGCGGGCGGACCGCATCGTGGTGCAGGCGGACCGGCTGCCGGATGCGCAGACGGCGGCGCCTTTCAGCGTGCGGGTCATCGATGCGGAAGAGTTGCGGCGCGCGCCGCAGGCTCGGCTGGATGATGTGCTCCGCGCGCAGGTGCCGGGCTTTAGTCTTTTTCGCCGGAACAGCAGTCGGACGGCGAACCCGACGACGCAGGGAGTGACGCTGCGGAATTTCGGGCCGAGCGGAGCGGGGCGGACGCTGGTTTTATTGGATGGGATTCCGCTGAACGATCCTTTTGCGGGTTACGTGCTTTGGAGTCAGGTGCCGACGGCGTCGATCGATTCTCTGCTGGTGCAACCCGGTGGCGGGGCGGGCTTATTCGGAAACGCGGCGCTGGCGGGGACGATTTTTTTGGTCTCGAAGCCGCTGGATGGGAAGAGCGGGGCCTTAACGGGATCGGTCGGGAATCGGGAGAGTTATGAGGTGTCGCTCGACGGCACGGTGCGGGCGGGCGCGGTGGCGGCGGCTGTTTTCGCGGAGGGGTTTTCGACCGGAGGTTATCCGGTGGTGGCGGCCGGGCAACGCGGGCCGGTGGATACGAACGCGCGTGCGGAGACGGGGCTGATCGATCTGCGGGCGGAGTGGCAGATGGGATTGAATACTTCGCTGCGGCTACGCGGACGGGCTTTTGCGGAGGAGCGCGGGAACGGGACGCGGGCTACGTCTAACGAGAGCCAGGGTGAAGATGTGAGTGCGGTCTGGACGGCAAAGTTTCCGGACCAGGCAGCGGAGTTGCAGGTAAGCGGCTACGGACAAGGCAGGCGTTTCCGCGCCACTTTCAGCTCGGTGAATGCGCGGCGCGATTTTGAGACGCCGGCGTTGGATCAATTTCAGGTGCCGGCGACGGCGGCGGGCGGGAGCGCGGTTTTTAGCCGGGTGTTGGGAGATCATCGCGTGGTCGTGGGAGGCGATGGGCGCTGGGTGGAGGGCGAGACGAATGAGCGGTTTTTTTGGAACGGGGTCACGTTTCGCCGCTTGCGAGAGGCGGGTGGGGAACAGATTTTTGCGGGAATTTTCGCGGAGGATACGTGGTCGCTTTCGCCTCGGACGACGGTGGTGGGATCGCTGCGGTTGGATCATTGGGAATTGACGAACGGTTTCCGGAAGGAGACGGAACGCGCCACTGGGGCGGTTTTGAGCAACGTCCGTTTCGAGGATCAGGACGGGAATGAAGTGAACGGTCGACTGGGTGTGCGCCAGGAAATGACGGGGGGCTGGGCGTTGCGGGGCGCGTTTTACAGCGGCTTCCGCGTGCCGACTTTGAACGAACTTTATCGGCCTTTTCGGGTCGGGAATGATGTGACGGAGGCGAACGCGGCGCTGCGGCCGGAACACTTGCTCGGGGGCGAGGTGGGCGTGGAATGGCAGGCGGCGGCTGGGCTGCGTCTGACGGGGACGGGGTTTTTGAATCGGCTGGAGGATGCGGTCAGCAATGTGACGGTGGGGCCGGGAACGGGCGGTGGGGTTTTGCGGCAACGGCGGAATGTGGACTTGGTGGTGGCGCCGGGTTTCGAAGCGGCGGTGGAGTGGCAGGTGGTGCCGGGGTTGCTGTTCCGGGCGGGTTATTTGTTTACCCAGCCGACGATCGAGCGGGCGGCGGAGGTGGATCTGCGCGGGAAGCTGCTGGCGCAAACGCCGGAGCATGTTTTCACCGGGGCGGTGGAGTGGAGCCCGGCGGCGCGTTGGTTTGTGAGCGGGCAGGTGCGCTATAGCGATCGGCAGTTTGAGGATGACCAGAATGCGCGCGTGCTGGCGCCTTACACGACGGTGGATGCGGCGGTGCGCTATGAGTTTACGGAGCGGAGTGCGGCGGCGCTGCGGGTGGAGAATCTTTTCGACGTGGAGATCGAGAGCGGGCGGGCGGCGAATGGCGTGCTGTCGATTGGGACGCCGCGGCTGGTTTCGTTGCAGTGGAGCTGGCGGCTTTAGCTCAGGTGGCGGCGTCTGCGAAATGTTTTGGCGCGGTAGGCATTTTCGCGCGGGAGCGCTTTCCGGACGCGTCGTGTTTTGGTGGGGCTTTCTGCTTTTTGTGGCTGCGGACGAATGAGGGATTTTTTTGCGGTGGCCCGAGAGCTGGTTTGGGCGGGGTTTCGGATTCGGCGCGTGAGGAAAGCGGCGCGGGGACGCGCACGCACTCCGAAAGCAGGCTGGGGCCTGCGAAATGGTTCGGGCGCGTTCGGTGTTAAGGGCGCGGGACGATGGCGCTGCCCCAGGGGCCGTCGCCTACTTTGATCCGGGTGAGTTCTTTGCGCGCGACGAGGTCGACGACGGAGATGTCGTTGGAGGCGCCGTTGGCGGTGTAGAGCCGGGAGCCGTCGGGGCTGAGGGCGAGGCCCCAGGCGCGCGGGCCGACTGGGATGATGGCGGCGACTTCGTTGGTTTCGGTTTTGATGACGGCGACTTTGCCGCCGCGACCGGTGGCGACGTAGAGTTCGCGGCCATCGGGTGAAAGGGCGGTGCCCATGGGGAGGGAGCCTTCGGGTAATTGAATCTGGCTGATGACTTGGGCGGCGGCGGTATCGAGGATGGCGACGCGGCCGGTGGTCTCGCAGGCGACGTAGGCGCGGCGGCCATCGGGGGAGAAGGCGATGGTGCGGGGACGGCCGCCGACGGCGATGGTGGCTTTGACTTTTTGCTCGTTAGGCGAGAGGACGAAGACTTCGCCTTTTTCTTCGCAGGTGATGTAGACGTCGCCGCCGACCGGGTTGACGCCGACACCTTCGGGTTCGGCGGAGACTTTGATTTTGCCGCGGGATTGGCCGGAGGAGAGATCGATGATGGAGGCGCTGGCGTCGTCTTCATTGGCGAGGAAGGCGAACTGGCCATCGCGACTGAGCGCCAATTGTTCGGGATCGGAGCCGACGTGCCAGCGCTGGACGACTTTGCGGGTGGGGACGTCGAGGACGGCGAGGGCGTCGGCGGATTTATCGGCGGGGGCGCGTTCGGTCTCGACGCCGGGGGCCATCCGGGGGGAGCCGCTCAGGACGAGGTAGACTCGCTGGTGGTCGGGTGAGGTTTGGATGCCGCGGGGCCGTTTGCCGACGGGGAGGGTGGCGACGACGGCGTGAGTCTCGCTGTCGATGATGGTGACGTCGCCGGAGCGCTCGTTAGTGACGTAGATCTGGTAGGGAGCAGCGGCGGCGGCGCCGGTGAGCGCGATGAGGAGAGGAACGAGGAGAGCAAGCGGGCGGCTCATCGCGCTGCCCGTTTGATCTCGGGGAGGGCGGGCAGGCTCTGGCCGGTGGCGCTTTTGACTAACGAGACGTCGCTGGAGGAAATGGTGCCGCTGGCGTTGGCATCGAGGCGGAAATTCGACGCGGTGACGGGCTGGCCAACGGAGGCTTTGACCGCGCTGACGTCACTGCTGGTGATGGTGCCGTTGGCGTTGGTGTCGCCGACGAGGACGCTCATCGGGATGACGAGGTCGCCGAAGCCGGAGCCGTCGCTGACGCCTTTCAGAGTGACGCTGAGAGTTTGCTGGCTGTCCACGTTGGTGAGCGGAATGGTGACGCTGTTTCCATTGACCGTGACGGCGCCGCCGTTGCTGGTGCCGCTGGTGCCGATGGTGCCGCCCATCCCGGCGGCGGGAGTGAGTTGCGCCTGGGTGTCGCCGGAGACGGTGACGGGGGAGGCGAAGGTGAGGACGATGGCATAATCTTTCGTGCCGCCACCGCTGCGAGTCTCGAGACCCGGGGTGCCGGCGAGCGGAAGATTGACGTCAAAATCGCCGACGTTTGGGTGGTTTTTCCGCGAGACGACACTGATGGGAGTGGGCGGCACGTTCGGCATCTGGAAGGCGTAGACTTTATTATTGCTGGCCAGATACATCCGGCCACGGGCGACGATACCGGTGTTAAAACGGCGGGTGCCGGTCATGAGTTCATTGGCGCCGCCGCCGGAGTAGACGACCGCGCCGGTGTCGCCGTTATAACCGTGGACGCGCTGGGTGCCTTCGGAGCCGACCACCCAGACGATGGTGTGATTGGTCCCCTCAGTAGTGGTGACGAAAGGTGAACCGCGTCCGCTCTGGCTGACGCTCCAGGCGGTGGTGATGCTGGGCGGGCTGGTGGCGTTGATGCGGAAGGCGGTCATGGTGCTGCTATTGGCGCGGAAGACGACGTAGGTGCCTTGGGCGGTGCGGTAGGTGGCGGCGGCCTGGATGATGGAGCCGCTGCCGACGGTGGCGGAGGCGAGCGGGGCGGCGATGCCGCCGAGGTTGTTGCGATCAAGGAGGTAGGCTTTGGCGTCTTTCCCGAGCGCGAGGACGAGGGTGGAGGGAGTGGCGCCAGGGACGTCGATCAGAATGGGACCGGAGCCGCCGAGGTCGGTATCTCCGCTATCGAGGGCGAGCCAGTTAGTCGGGGCCCAATAATCGGCGGTGGCGCCGCTAAAGACGGGGCCGGGTTGGAGACGAATGACCGCTTCGCCGCCGCCCCAGGTGCCGCCGGTGCCGCTGCTATTACCGGTGGTGACAAAGGGCGTGACGCCATCGCTGGCCACGCCGCCGGGACCCCAGACGCCGCCCTTCAGCGAAGAGGTTGCCCAGCCGCTGACGATGGCCGGGTTATCCATCCGCACGCCGACGAGCCGGCCGCGGTAGCTGCCGCAATCGCCGAAGCGGCCGCCGTAGGGGACGTAGAGGGTGTTACCGACGATGCCCAGCGCGGCGCGTTGGCTTTGCACGGAGGAATCGAAGCCGGAGATGGCGGCGTTCACGTCCACTGGCCAGCCGGGATTGATCGCGCCGGTGTCGATGTTGAGGGAGAAGATCATGTGCCGGAAGACGCCGGAGGAAGGATTCGTTTCGGCGTCGAGGAAGAGGGAACGCGAGGCGAGATCGACCACCGGCGTGCCGGTGATGCCGACGGGCGAGATATTTCCGCAGGGCAATCCGGAGGCGATGGCGGTGCCGACGTTCCGTTGCCAGACGATGGCGCCGGTGGCGGCGTGGAGCGCGTAGACGTTATTCGATTCGGTGACGGCGATGACGACGGGACCGCTCGGGCCGCCTTCGAGGTAGAGCGGCTGGGCATAGACGTTGCCGACGATGGTGCCGTCGAAGCTCAAGTCGCGGGTGAGATTGGCGGCGTTCGCGGAAGTGAAGGCGGGATCAACGAAGAGGCCGTCGCGCGAGTCGTGGTTGTGATGCTGGGTGACGTTGACCGCGGCGCCCGCGTAAGGATTAGCGAGGAAAGTGGTGAGCAGAAGCGAGCCGAGGAGAAGCGGATTTTTCACGGTCGGAAATTCTAGCGTGGGCGTGCGAGGTGGCAAACCCGCTTTGGCGCACGTTTTTAGGAGGCCAGCGCGCGATGGGAGGATGGCTGTTTTCGTGTATAACGTAGATGTCGCCACGCAACCAGCCCGCGAACGGCGCGCCATGACCTTCGTGGAAGTCTATCTCGGCAAAGTGGAGATCGCCGACTTCCGCAAAAACGCTCGCGGCGAGCTCGGCACGCGGACGGCCACGCTTCATAAAAAAGGCATTGCGAAGCTTCGCGGTCACTGGATTTATCGCCAGCCGCGCGCTTAAATTCGTAAAGCGCGCAGCTTGGGAATAGCTTTCCCGGCGACCTCGAAATACCGCGCGTCCCTCTCGACGCCGATGCTCCGGTAGCCGATCGCTTCCGCCGCGGCCAAGGTGGAACCCGCTCCCGCGAAAGGATCGAGCACCGTCCCTTCACCCAGAGGCAAAGCCGCGCGCACGATCTTACGCAAAAAAGCTTGCGGCTTAAGGCTTGGATGCGGAGCCAGCGCACGCTCTTCCTTTCGTGTCGGCGCGGAGGCGATGACATCGCCAAACGGCTGTTCCTTTGAGGGCCGTCGAAACCCGCCAGTTTTCCAGCGTCTGAGGTTATCCTGCACGCGCCCTTCGATCGGCTTGCGGAAGATCAACCACGGCTCCCACATCGAGCGCGGCATGACACTAACATCGGCGAATTCCTCGTGCGCCGCTTTCGGACGGTCCCCACCGCGCATCGTCATCGTCAATCGAATGATCTCTCCCCGCCGCTCGAACCCGGCGCGGGTTACCGCATGTGCGACCACAAACGAAAGCAGTGGATTCGAGGCGACAATCACCTGCGCGCCCGGAACCGCCACGCGCAGGATCAATCTTCCCCACGCGAAAAAGAAACGCTCGAGTTCAGCGAGATCCTCGCGCGACAAAACCGTGAAGCGGGGTAAAGGCGCGCGCATATTTCCATCGAACGAAGGCGGGATACGCCAGACTCCGCCCCGCCCATTTCGTAGTTTCTCCTGCTCGCGCTCGCTATATTCCACGAGGCCGTAGGGAGGATCGGTCACGATCGCCTCCACGCTGTTCGCCGGTGCGCCCGCCAGCCAGTCGAAGCAATCAGCCTGGATGAGGGTTGCGTTGCCGATCACGCGCGTTCTTGCCACATCGGAAAAGGGGGTGGCCGTGAAGCCAATTGCATTCGCACTCAGCGGCAGAGTCGCCTGAGTTTCTTCGCGAATCCGATAGTGCCCGCGGTCTTCCTGCAGAAATAAACGAGGCGTATTCAGGCGCAGATACGACCGAATCGAAGAGGCTGGCGTGTCTCCGATGCGCGCACTCACTTCCTGCGCGATCTCGGCGACCGTCGCGCCAGTGGGGCGGTAAGCCAGCGTTTCGACAATCGCGTCCCGCACCGCACCGTGTTTCCGTTTCGTGGAATTCTTCACTTTATGCCATGACGTCTCGACGTCTTTCAGCGCAACTCAAAATCGGCTCTATGAAAAAAGTTGAGCCCGAATTCCCGCTCAAGAGGCGCCGCTTATCCGCTGGCGTTCTCGCGTCTTCCTTTCTTGGGGACGGCGCGTTAGAATGTTTGGCCGATGAGAAATAAGTTAGTTTTTGTTTCTTTGTTGGCGGCGGGCAGCGTCCTGGCGAGTGCGCGGGAGAGCGGCGCGGGCGGGGCGGCGGAATGGCGAGCGCAGCATGAGCGGGAGATTTTGGCGGAACTGGCCGGGCTGGTGGCGATTCCGAATCTGGCTTCGGATTTGCCGAACATTGAACGCAACGCGGAGGCCATCCGTGCGCTCTGCGAGCAGCGCGGTTTGAAGACTCAATTGCTGCGGATGGAAGGCGCGCCGCCTTTGCTGGTGGCGGATCTGCTGGTGCCGGAGGCGAGGCGGACGATTGCGTTTTATGCGCATTACGATGGGCAGCCGGTCGATCCGGCGCAGTGGAAGAGCGCGCCGTGGGAGCCGGTGATGCGCGACGCCGCGGGCCAGGCGGTGGAGTGGCGCGCGGCGGAAAGGATCGAACCGGAGTGGCGGCTTTATGGGCGCTCGGCGGCGGATGATAAGGCGCCGATCATAGCGATGCTGGCGGCGCTGGACGCGCTCCGCGCGGCGGAGGTGATGCCAGCGGTGAATCTACGTTTTGTTTTCGAAGGCGAAGAG
>JBBSLZ010000058.1:0-13937 GCA_038233435.1 Chthoniobacterales bacterium | reverse complement strand
CATTGGAAGCGCCCTGTCTCCCATCACTAGTATCTTGAGAAATGCAACGTGGGTAATTTGGTGACGCACTACCCCGGTGTGGCGAGTTTCTTGTTTCCACCGCTCTGCCAGAGCGTAAAACTCCTCAGCAGCGGCAGAATCATTAGCGTTAACTGGAACGTCGTGAGCGGCTACCAGAATAGCGCGGAGATTGCCGTAATCGGCATGTTGCGCGCTTTGCCTCACAGAAGATGGCAGCTTGCCGATAAAGCTGGAAGTTCTGTTTGATGAGACCTCGGAATATCGGACAGCTGGTGCAACCTGCTCAAGCTCCTCTGTGATCAGTGCGTAGGTCACTTAATTTTCTTCGATTGATCGAATAAATCGACCGAGATTTTCATAAACCTGTCTCGCGGCTCCAAGAGATAAGACAACGTCAACTTCCATTTCTCGAAACCAATCCGTTTTCACCACCCTCTTGTCCACGTTCTCAGTGGTATTTCCGTCCGCCGCGACGTCGAAGATAATCTGCTGAGGAATTGGATAGCGCTCGCTGTAGAAAGTAAGATGTATGTTCCTATACAGATTCACGCTAGACCAGACTCCGTCTGCATGAATCACTCGGAAGAGATTCGATTTCTGCTGGTGCACCACTACAGAGTGCGCCTCTATTTGCGCGGCCGTGAAGTCTTCTTTTGGCGTTTCCATTTTTTTGCTTTCTGTTTCCCACGATTTTGACGCCGTGGTCAGTTGTTGCCCACATTGCCGGTCAGCCCTTTATACGTCAAGCGACGCCCGGATATCGAGGGAACAGCTGCCAAAAATCTCTCGGAATCGCTCGCCTTTCGCTCGTTGAATCGGAACGCCTGTTCGTCGCAGTACCGGAAAAGGTGGAACGGCTCGACGTTCACATATGTCCCTTTCAGGGAGCGTTTGAACAGACTCCAAAAGTTTTCGAGTCCGTTGGTGTGGACGTTCCCACGAGCGTAGCACTCAAGATGATTGACGACTTGGCGGTCGTAATCGCGATCAAGATCGTCGTATGACATGAGCGCGTCCGTGCAAACTCTTGAGCCTTCCAAAACGTATTCTCGAACGTTACCGCATAATTCCGGCCTGCGTGTGTTCGGAACAACTTTAAGAACCACACGAGAATATTTCTTATCCTCGGCGCGTTCCAGAATCCCCTGCACGGCTATTTTCTTGATCCCAGCGTCGCCGACGCCAGTCCTGCGATTCTTGTGCATGAAACGAGCTTTTGCACCGATGTAAGTCTCGTCAGATTCGCAAACTCCGCTCATCTTTTCGATTGACCCGCAATGCAGGGAAAGCCGGATACGATGACCCAAAAACCAAGCGCTTTTTTGGGTGATACCTAAAGCGCGGTGAAGTTCGTATGAGCTGATGCCGTTCTTCGCGCTCATGATGAGCCACATACCGACGAGCCAAGTCCCGATTTTAATAGGGCTATCTTCCATGATCGTTCCCACCTTTACGGAGAACTGCCGCCGCTTGGGGCACCCCGAGCAAGTCCAGACTCGACGCTTGGGAGTGAACGAAACTTTATGCGAGCCGCAACGCGGGCAAGTCACTTTGCCGTTAGGCCAGCGCATTGATGAAACGAAGTCATGCGCAACGTCGTCATCCGCGAAATACCTGATTGCTCCGACGAGTGTTTTCGGAAACTCTTTTGCCTCGTTCATGCGAGCAGAATAGAGATAATTAGCGTTGCGTCAAGTATATTATTGCCATGATCTCGGACAACAACGGCGGCCACGTCGACTACAGCGCCACCTTCAATCAAGAGGAGGACATCTATTACGTCCACGTGGCCCCGCGCGCTCCGCAGGCGCAGAGCGCCGCCTCGAGAAAACTTCACAGCAGCGCGGGCACATTCGATATTCCGCTCCCTCTCTCCGGCAGCCCCGGGGTCGAATGCCGGAGCGGTCCGAACCACCAGATCATCGTGGACTTCGCGTCGCCGGTCACGGTTGGAAACGCAATGGTCACTTCAGGAACGGCCACCGCCCGCGGATTTAGCGTTAATGGCTCAGAGGTCGCCGTAGACCTGACCGGAGTAGGCAACGCGCAAGTCGTGACCTTGACCCTGGGTAGCGTGAATGACGGCACTAACTTTGGAAGCGTCAGCGTAACGCTCGGCCTCTTGGCCGGAGACGTGAACGGAAACAGCAGCGTGAACGGCACCGATGTCAGCCAGACAAAAGCCGCTGGCACTCAGAGTGTGGCAGTAATAATTTTCGCGCCGACGTGAACCTAAGCGGCACCATCAACGCCACCGACGTCTCGCTCATCAAAGCCAACGTAGGCACTTCCCTTCCGCCACAACCATAAGCTGATCGTAGTGAGGCGTGCTGTCGCGAAGGCAGACGCTTCTCGCGCGACTCAGTTCGCTGCGCCAGATTCGACGCATGCCCGATGACCGCTCTCCGGAACCCGCGATCGCCGCGCACACGCGTCGTCCTCGTTACCGAGGGAAAAACCCGCGCGCTTTCGAAGAGAAATACAAAGAACACCAGCCGGAGCTCTACGCGGACACAATCGCGCAGGTCCTCGCCGCCGGGAAGACGCCCGCCGGAACCCACCGCCCCATCCTGCTCGCCGAGATTCTCGAAGTCCTGGCGCCACAACCGGCTGAGGTCGCAGTCGATTGCACCCTCGGCCACGGCGGCCACGCGGAAGCGATTCTGCCGCTTCTCCAGCCGGGCGGCCATCTTCTGGGCCTGGACATCGACCCAATCGAACTCCTAAAAACCGAAACCCGCCTCCGTGCTCTCGGCTTCGGTCCGGAGACGTTCACCGTCCAGCAAACCAACTTCGCTGGCCTCCCGCAGGCGCTCGCCCGCACGGGCCAGCCTACGGCCGACATCGTCCTTGCGGATATCGGCGTTTCGTCGATGCAACTGGACGATCCGGCCCGAGGCTTCTCGTTTAAGATGGAAGGCCCGCTCGACCTGCGCATGAATCCCTCTCGTGGTCAGCCTGCTGCGGCGCTCCTCGCTCGACTCGACACTTCGGACCTGGCGCGTCTGCTCGAAGAGAACGCGGACGAACCGCAGGCCGCCATCCTCGCCGCCGCGCTGGCGGGTAAATCCTGCGCCACCACGATCGCTCTGGCCGCGGCCGTGCGAAGAGCGTTGCCGCGTGCCCGAGAGGTGGACCTTGCCCTGGCGGTACGCCGCGTTTTCCAGGCTTTGCGCATCGCGGTTAATGACGAGTTCGCGGCCCTCGACGGTCTCTTGCGCGCGCTGCCCTGGTGCTTGCGCTCCGGCGGGCGCGCGGCCATTCTCACCTTTCACTCAGGCGAAGATCGCCGGGTCAAAAAAGCGTTTCAGGCCGGCGCGCGCGATGGCCTTTATGACGCGATCGCGGAGACCGTGATCCGTCCGACGTCGGCCGAGCGCCAGGCCAACCCGCGTTCCACTTCCGCCAAATTGCGATGGGCCCGAAGGAGCGCCTCATGAAGCTGGCGCAAAATCAGGTCTGGAAATGCGGCCACGAATATCTGCGCATCGTGCATCTGGAGCGCCGCGAAGTCCGCTATAAAGCGATCACCAACTTACTCGCCGGCACCGGACCCCATCACCAAGTCAGCAAAAAAGAATTCTGCCGGTTAATCAAGGATGCCACTCTCCTCACCCAGGCCGAGGTGCGGGCGGTCTGGCTCCAGTCGCCCTCGAGCGACGCCGCCCCCGACGTGGTCTAACAAGTCCTGCCTCCGGCCCGCGTGTAAAAACCAGCGCGCAGGGGTCAGAGAGGCAGATTGATCGGTCCCGCGTTCATTTCGAGCGCCGCTTCGTCACGCCGAAAAAGCCGTGCTCCGGTCGCGCCTTTCAACTCCCAGACGCCCTCCTCCAGCCGCAGCCACGCCCCTTCCCGCAGACCAATCACCGGCGTCGCATTTTCCTCCAGGTACTGCGCGATGCGTTCCGCGCGCGTCTCGCCCATGTGGTTGGAACCCGGCACCGGATCGAGATAATGCGGATTGAGCTGGAAAGGCGCCAGCCCGAGCGCTTCGAACGAAGGCGGCTCGACGATCGGCATATCATTGGTGGTCCGAATGCTGGGCCCGGCCACGTTCGAACCCGCGCTCGATCCCAGGTAAGGCCGCCCCCTTTGCACCGCTTCCCGGATTGCGTCTAACAAGTCGAGATCGTAGAGCGTTTTCAACAGCCGGAAAGTATTCCCGCCCCCGATGAAGATCGCTTCCGCCTCCCGCACACTTTTTTTCGCGTCCGCCGCCTCGTGCAGCGAAGCCAGCTCGAAGCCCATTGCGGAAAAGCGCGCCCGGGCTTTGGCCGCGTAGCCCGCGTGATCATGCAGCGCGTAGGGCACGAACATCACCCGCCCGCAGCCGCGCAGGACATCGCTGATCTCCGCCTCCGCATATTCCAGATAAGCGCCGCCGAAAACGGTAGAGGTGCTCAGGAGAAGAATCCGCGGCGCTTGATTCACATCTTACCTTTCTCTTTCTGGAACCGTTTCAGCGAGAGAAAATCGATCGCGTGCCGCGTCCCTCCCTCCAGCGCCAGCTCGGCGGCGATCTCGCCCACCACCGGCGCGAACTTGAAGCCGTGCCCGGAAAATCCACCACACAAAATGAGCGCGGGATGCTGCGGATGCCGATCGATCACGAAATGCTCGTCCGGACTCATCGTGTACATGCAAACCGAAGCTTCCCCCAGCCATTCCGCCGCCCGCGGCATCCAGTCTCCCAGCGCGCGCCGCAACGGCTCGATATCACGCGCCAGATCGATCGCTCGCTCCAAATGCTCCACCTCCGTGTCCCGCCCGCCGCCGTGGAAAGCCGCCTTCACGCCAGCCCCGAAGTCCGGAAACCCATAAAGCGGCGCCGGCAATCCTTCCCGGTCCACCAAAAACGCCGGGAAACCAGGCGCGCGAAATGCCTCGGTCGAAGAATGAAACCACGCCTGCACGTTCCGTTGGATGCGCACCGGGACGTCCAGCGCCGCCAGCGTCGTCTTCACCCACGGCCCGAGCGATAACACCAGCGTCCGCGCCTCGATTCTCCTCCCGTCCGCCAGCCAGACTGCAAACCCGCTCTCGCACGCCTCCCACCCTTCCATCGCCACGCCGAAATGCAGTTCCGCTCCACACGCCCGCGCCACTTTGAGCTGCGCCTTGACCGCCCCTTCAGGGTCAAGCACACCCGCGTCCTTTTCCAGGATGGCGATTTCCTCGGGCCACATCCGGATGCCGCCATAGCGCGCCTCAGTTTCCCGCCCGCTGAAAGTGTGCAGCGGCAGATCATGTTCCGCCGCGGCGCGCTGCGTCCCCGCGATGATGGCGCTCCCGCCCGCGCCCACGGTCAGCACGCCGGTTGGAGAAAAAATCTTCTCGCCGGTGTCGTGCTCCAGCTTCCGCCACAGTTGCGACGCCCGCCGCAAAAGCGGCACGTAGGCGGAATCCTCGAAATAAGCCGTCCGGAAAATACGAGACCGCCCGTGAGACGAACCCAGCCCATGCGCGGCCTCGTATTGTTCCAATCCGATCGCCCGCGCTCCGCGCGCCGCCGCCTCCGCCAGGATCGCGCTTCCCATCCCGCCCAGGCCGATCACCGCCATCTCGTATCTCATCGGCGACCGCGGCGCGTGCTCCACATCGGCCAGCAAAGCGTCCGGCCGGAAGCTCGTCAAACCCATCCCGCGCCGCGTGCTGTAGCGACGGCGCTCTGTCGCCGTTTGGGGGCGTAGATTGCAGGACACGCGTTGAAACGCCGACAGAGCGGCGTCGCTACAGGCCGTTCGTGAACTCGACGCCAAAGCCGGGCGCGACAGCGAAGCCTCGACGTCCACCCTCTTTCCAGAGATGTTCCTTCCGCTATGGACTATGTCATTCGCCCTCTCTCGCTCGACGACGAGCCCGTCATCTGGGAGATGCTCTATCTCGCGCTCCACGGTCCGGAGAACACCCCCTCGCCTCCGCCGGAAATCGTCCGCCAGCCAGAATATGCCCGCTATGCCGAGCATTGGGGCCGCCCGGGCGACCGTGGATTTGTGGCCCATGATCGAGACGACCACGGACTGCTCGGTGCCGTCTGGTTTCGTCCTCCAGCTGCGGAAGCGACCCCCGAACTCGCCTTCGCCGTCCGGCCCGGTCATCGCAAGCGCGGCATCGGCGCCGCCCTCCTTACTAAGTGGGTCCGCGCCAATCCGCAGCAGGACGAGATCTCTCTCCGCGTCCGTCCGAACAATCCGGCGGTCCGCCTCTACGAGCGCTTCGGCTTCAAGATCGTCGCGGAGAACGACCACGCCGTCACGATGCGGCGCGAGATCTGATCAGGGCCCGGCCAGGCGCTCGAAACCGTACGGACAATTTCGGCAGCCTTCCCGGCAGCAATGCCCGCGCCGGAGCAAAAATTCGCGCGTCAACGCGCCCCCCTCCTCAAAGTCTTCCGGCCGCGCCACCACCTCTCGTCTCTCCGCAGCGCGCGAGGCCGCTGGCTCCGGCGGCATTCGGTTTCGCCTACGCCGCCGGCTTCAGCGTCTCGATCTTCGCCTCGTAGCTTCCGATCAAGGCCGCCACTTTCGTCTGAAAACCGTCCTGCGCTCCGTAAAGCTCCCCGATCGGATCCACGAATTCTTTTTGTTTCAGTTCATCCTCGATCGTCAAGGTCAGACCGGCCAGCGTCTCGATATTGGCGCGGGAGTGGAACTCCATTTCCTTCAACTTCGAGAGCACCGCGACGGACTTTTCCAAATCGGTGGGCCCTTCCTCGGCGGGCGCCGCCGCAGCAGCTGCGTTCTCTTCCTTCGCCTTTGGTTCGGGTTTCTCAGTTTCCTTCTCTTTCTCCTGCTGGACCTTTTTATCGTGGGCAACGTTACGTGGATCGGACATTCGTGATCCTACACCGTTTGCCTTCATGACGCCTCTGCGACTTTTCTGCCTCACCTTTTTGGCTCTCACCGCCTTTGCCGGGAACTCCCTTCTCTGCCGGCTCGCGCTCACACAAACCAGCCTCGATCCGGCCAGCTTCACCCTCATTCGCCTCCTCTCCGGTGCGCTCGTCCTCGCGCTCATCCTCCGGTTTCGCAGCACTAGCCACCGCCGCCCGCGCGGGCAGTGGCTCTCGGCCCTCGCGCTCTTCATTTACGCAGCCGCTTTCTCCTTCGCTTATCTCACTCTTTCCGCGGGCACGGGGGCCCTGCTGCTTTTCGGTGCCGTCCAGGCCACCATGATTTTTTGGGGCCTGCGCCGCGGCGAACGCTTCTCCGCGCCGCAACTCCTCGGGCTCGCCCTCGCGCTCGCCGGCCTGATCGCGCTCGTCCTGCCCGGTCTCTCCGCGCCTTCCTTTTCCGGTTCCTTCTTCATGATCAGCGCGGGCGTGGCCTGGGGAATCTATTCGCTGCGAGGAAAGACGGCCGGCGATCCCGCAGCGGCCACCGCGGGCAATTTCCTTCGCGCCACGCCCTTCGCCGTTCTCCTCAGCCTGGCCGCGTGGCCGTGGTTTCATTTCGACGGCGTGGGCGTTTTCTACGCCATCCTTTCGGGCGCCTTCGCGTCCGGCCTCGGCTACGTCATCTGGTACACCGCCCTGCCCAGCCTCGATGCCACCCGCGCCGCCACCGTCCAACTCAGCGTCCCGGTCCTGGCCGCGGCGGGTGGCATCCTCTTGTTAGGCGAACCGATTACCCTCCGCTTTCTCAGCGCCTCCCTCCTCGTCCTGGGCGGCATCGCTCTCGTCGTCCTCGGACGAAAACGGCCGCGACCGATCTGATCCGCCGCTCGCTCTCGCTTCCCTCCCATTTCGTGATTGGCCTTCGCCGAGAAACGACCCATTCTCCCCGCCATGAAAATCGCCGCCCTCGTCGTTCGCTTTCTCCTTGGCTTCGCCTTCGTCTTCTTCGGTTCGAACGCGTTCCTGCACTTCATGTCCATGCCGCCGATGGCCGGGCCCGCGGGTGAGTTCATCGGAGCGATGGCTGCCACCGGCTATCTACAGGCGGTGGCTGCGCTTCAGATTATCGGCGGATTGCTCCTGCTCGTAGGCTTCGTTCCGCTCGGCCTGCTGACGCTGGGGCCGATCATTGTAAACATCATTCTTTTTCACATTTTCCTGGAACCTTCAGGTCTCCCGATGGCGCTCGTCATCGCTTTGCTGTCTCTCTTTCTCCTCTGGTTTCATCACCGTTCGTTTGCCGGATTAGTTCGCTCCTGAAGGCGCGCGAATGGGCATGGTGGGGACAATCGAGAGCCTCTGGCGGTATCCCGTCAAGAGCATGCGCGGCGAGAAATGCGCGGAGATCTTCGCGGGGTTTGCGGGCGTTTACGGCGATCGGCTCTTCGGCTTTACCAGCTCGGCCAATCGCGCGGGCTTCCCCTTTCTCAGCGTGAGCGAACATCGCGAGATGCTCCAATGCCAACCGCGCTTCCGTTACCCCGCCAAGGCCATCGCACCGCCTAATCTTCTCGAAGCCCAACGCATTGCACCCGGCGCCACTCCCCTCTTCGCCAGGCCCGCGGACCTGATGGTCGATGTCGAAACCCCGGACGGCCGCACTTTCGCTCTCGACGATCCGGCGTTGCTGGAAAGGTTGCGTGCCGGCGTGGACAGCCGGCATGAGGTCACGCTCCTCCGTTCCGAGCGCGCTTTGACCGATTGCCGTCCGCTCTCGCTTGTCAGCCTGCAAACCATCCGCCAGCTCGAGGAAGAGATCGGCGCGCCGATCGATCAGCGTCGCTTTCGCTCCAACATCTACCTCGACCTGTCGTTAGGCGAAGGATTTGCTGAGGATCGCTTTGTTGGTCGGCGTCTGTGCCTGGGCGAGAAGGTCGTCGTCTCAATCCTGGAGCGCGACCCTCGTTGCGCGGTCGTTACCTTCGACCCCGCGACCGGCGAAAAATCACCGGCGTTGCTCAAAGCAATCGCGCAAGGACACGACAACGGCGCCGGGGTTTACGCCGCGGTGCTCGTGGAAGGATTGGTCCGCCGCGGCGATACCGTCGAGCTGTTGGACGAAGGAAACCCTCCTGAGACGTGACGACTTCGAAGGCGCCACCGAAGCCTTGTCTCAGAATGGGCGGCGCAGGAACCACGCGCCGCCGTTCATGGGCCTTCCACTCTATCGCCCGGCCAGATGGACCCGAGATCACGCGAAACCTGGCGGGCACGTCCGCACCGCAGCTAACGCCGCCAGCCAACATTGGTCCCTAGCGTGACCGCCACGCGGTCGGCCGGAAGCTGCTCTTTTAGTGATCGAGCGGTTTGCGCTTTTCCACTTTGGTCAGCGTCTTCATCTTCTCGCCGGCCTCCGGGATCATCTCCATCCGCCAATGCACCCGGACGCTTCGCCCCTGCAGCGCGGACGGATTGTGGAGGTAGGACTCGAGCGCCTTGCTGTCCTGCAGGACGATGAAGGACTGCTGTTTCCCGTGTTTATCTTTGATCAGGAAATGCAGGTGGTCGCCCTGCTCGACCTTATAAAACGTCCCCTCCGCGACTCCGCTGGCAGCGCTCTCCTTCTCACTGGCCCAAGCCGCGGGATGGAGGAGCACGGAGCAAACGAGGGCCACGAGAAGAGCGCGAGAAAAGTTCATCTTCGGAATCCATCATAAAGCCGTCCCGAGCGCAACCACGCGCTGCTCTCCTCCGGGTCCCCTCCGATTCGCGCATCCCGGCTTCCCGGTGGAAACTCCGGCGCGATGAAGATCGGAATCACTGGAGCGAGCGGATTCATTGGCGGCTATTTGATCCCGCGGCTGCGCGACGCCGGGCACACCTGCGTAGCCTTTAGCCGCCATCCGGAGCGGCCGGTTCCCGGCTGCGCCGAAACGCGCGCGCTGGAGGCTGATGGCCCGCCGCCCGATCTCCGGGAGCTCGAAGCACTCGTTAACTTGGCGGGCGAATCGATTCAAGGCCGCTGGACCGACGCGAAAAAAAAGCGGATTCGCGCCAGCCGGATCGATTTGACCCAGGCACTGGTCCGCGCTCTACCAGGCAGCGAAGTGCGCGTCCTGGTGAGCGCCTCCGCCACCGGCTACTACGGCGATCGCGGCGCTGAAGTCCTGCCGGAAAGCGCTCCGCGGGGAGCCGGGTTTCTCGCGGATGTTTCCGAGGATTGGGAAAACGCCGCGCGTGCTGCGGAAGCAATGGGCGTGCGCGTGGCCCTGCCGCGCTTCGGTTTCGTCATCGCCGCGAAAGGCGGGGCGATGGATAAGGTGCGCCCGCTTTTCCGTCTCGGGCTGGGCGGACGCCTCGGCTCCGGCGAGCAGTGGATGCCGTGGGTTCACGTCGACGACGTCTGCGGGCTCACCGTTCATCTGCTCGAGAGCGAAACGTTGCACGGCCCCTTTAACGCGGTTGCGCCCTCTCCGGTCACGAACGCCGAGTTTACCCGCGCGTTGGCCGCCGTCCTGCAGCGTCCAGCCTTTCTCCCCGTGCCTGCTTTCCTGTTGCGTCTGGCCTTGGGCGAAATGGCTTCCCTGGTCTTGCACTCCACCCGGGCCGCTCCGGACAAGACGATGGAGAGCGGCTACTCTTTCCGCCATCCTCGACTCGGCGGCGCCCTCCTTGCCTAACGAGATCAGGGCCGCGCGCTGCGCCGAAACTGCTCGCTGACCTGCGCCACCACGATCCCGAATTTCCGGATCGTCGAGTGGTTGAGCAAGGTCCGCCCATCCGGCTGCAGGTACATCCACTGACTCATTTGCACCCGGGCCAAAGGATTCCCCGGCGAGAGCGCGAGCGTGAAACTCCAATGGAATACGTTCCCGTAGGCTTCGCCCGTCGCCGTCCCGACCATGTCGTTCGCGGTCGCCTCGAAGTGATGCGCGTCGAGGCGTCGAATTCGCCACGAGCGATGCTGCTTCGACCCGTCGCTAAACGCCAGATCCTGCTCCAGGCGCAGGGTTGACCCTTCCCGATGACCGGCTGTGTGCGTCGTCACCCGCCGTGTCGGCGCGCCTCCCCGGCCCTCCATCACCCCGGACGAAACCGTTTCCCCGCTGAAAAACTCCACCGGATCCAGGCGTGGCCGCTCCTGGGCGAAATCGCTCACCTTCATGCTCGCGCAACTGGTCAAAGCCAGCAGCCCGGCCAGCGCGAGGAAGCGAATCATGCTCTTCACAGTAACGGCTGAATCGCCTTTCCGAGCCCACACGCTCGTCTCCTTCGGCCGCAGTCTACTTTTTCTCCGCACCGTCTCCCGGCATTTTGGTCGCCTGCCAATTGACCACCTGCCATTTGCCATCGCGTTTCAAAAAGGTCCCGCTGTTCAGGTAGTTTGCCACTTCTTTCTGGTCGCCTTTCCTGGTCGTGCCCACCAGTCGGAAGGCGACGATCGCGGTGTCGCTGTATTGCTGAATGCGAATGTCTTCCGCGGTGAAGACGGCGGTCTCGGCGTCCGCTTTCGCAGGCGCGGTCGCTTCTTCCCGGACACTCCGCAGGATTTCCGCCTTCCCGACTCGACGGCCTGAGGAACCGGTGTAGATCAAATCCTCAGCCCAAAAGCGATCGTGCATCGCAGCGTCATTGACCGACGCGCCGGCCAGAAAATCATTCAGTAGCTTCGTCAATTCCGCCGCCTCTGGAGCCGGTGGCGGGGCGGCCAGAGGAATGGGCGCACTCGGGGTCGGAGTCGGCGAGGGCGAGTTCTCGGCCAGCGCGGCGAGAGGCAGCGCTGCAAAGACAAAGATGCGAAGTAGATAGCGCGTGATCATAAATGGCATCCGTCTTCTTAGCTTGAAGAGGACCTTCGGAAAAGCCAGGACCAAAGCGTCCATTTCCGAATCACAAAGCGTAGTTCGGGCATGGCCGAGAAATCCGAAAAAGAACCGTGGGAAAAGAAAGCGCCGAAGAAAAGTGGTCACACCAAGCTAAAGTCAAAGAGCAAAAAGAAGGCGAAAGCGAGTGCGAAACGCGCCGGGCGCAAATATCCAAATCTGGTCGACAACATGAAGGCGGCAAAAAAACAAAAAGCCGCCAAAAAGTCCGGCGCGAAGTCGAAGAACAAATCGTGAGCGCGCGCATTCGTTAGGCCAGAACAAGTGACGACCATCTGGATTCTCGGCGATCAACTTTCGGCCGCGCACGCTGCGCTCCAGACCGCCGCGCCCGGGATCGCGCGCGTCCTCTTGGTCGAATCGAAAGCGCGTGGCGCGGTCGAGAAATATCACCAGATCAAACTGGTGCTCGTCTACAGCGCGCTGCGGCATTACGCGGAAGCACTGCGCGGCGCTGGCTGGGAAGTCGATTACTACCGGCTGGAGGACGGGCTCACCTTCGAGCAGGCGGCGCGGCGTCATCTGGAGAAGTTCCAGCCGGACCGTCTCGTCCTGGCAGAGCCAAATTCCTTCTTCGAGCAGGAGACAATCGCGCGTCTGGCGCGGAAGCTCAAAATCGCGCTCGAGTTTCTTCCCACCACCCAGTTCCTCCTCTCCCGCGCCGACTTCCGCGCCTGGGCTGGCGATTCAAAGCGACTCCTGATGGATAAACCACTACCGGCGGATGCGGAAACGTTTCGGCTGGCTGATGCAAGCGGATGGCAAGCCGGTCGGCGGGGCCTGGAATTTCGATCCTGAAAATCGCGCCACCTTCACTTCCTGGCAGCGCGCGGGCGCTCCGCGGCCGCGGGGTTCCCGCGCCGAATCGCCGGATGAGATCACCCGCGAGGTCATCGCGTTGGTCGCACGCGAGTTTCCCAGTCATCCCGGCCGCGCCGCCGAGATGTGGCTGCCGGTCGATCGCGCCGGCGCCCTGCGCTGGCTTCATCGCCCACGCGTTCCCGCGCTTCGGCGCCTATGAAGACATGATGGCGGAAGATGAGCCGTTCCTTTTCCACTCGGTCCTTTCGCCATTGCTAAACCTCGGCCTGCTCACCCCGCGCGAGTGCGTCGAGGCGGCCGTCGCCGCCTACCACAGGGGCGGTGCGCCGCTGAATTCCTTGGAAGGTTTCGTACGGCAGATCATCGGCTGGCGGGAGTTCATCAATGGCGTCTACTGGCTGCGCGGTCCGGATTATCGAAAGCTAAATGGCCTCCAGGCCGAGCGGCCGCTGCCCGCCTGGTTTTACACCGGCGAGACGCCGCACCGAGCCCACCCCGTAGAGCACGCTGGCCAGCGCGCGCCCCGCGCCCAGCGCGCCTAACAAACCCACCCCCAGCCCAATCCCCACCAGCAACACCCCCTGTCCCATCACCAGCCGGAACACATCCGCCCGCGCCGCCCCCAGCGCCATCCGGATCCCGAGCTCTCGCGTCCGTTGCGTTACACTCAACGCCATCACGCCGTAGAGCCCCAGACTCGCCAGCACCAGCGCCAGCCCCGCGAACGAACCCAGCAGACTCATCGTGAGGCGCCGGGTCGCGAGACTGTTCCCGATATTTTGCTCCATCGTCGCCGCCGTGCCGAGCGGCTGATCCGAATCGAGCGCCTGCACCTCCCGGCGGATCGCCACTCTTCACTCGCACCACCAACATGTTGCCCGTGGTGGCATACTGCGCGGCCGCAAAATAAATGTGGTGGAACTTCAGCATCTCCACGTTTTCCTCACCCGGCGCTTCGTTCCGCGTCCGCGCCACCACTCCCACGATCGTCAACGGCGGCGGCGGCGGATCCTTCTCGAAGGTCTGGTTGTCATCGATGTTCCGGCCGATCGGGTCCTCGTTAGGGAAATATTTTCGCGTCAACGTTTCATCGATGATGATCGAGCGGGAGCGCCCCGTCTCGCCCACATCCTCTGGTCCAAACGCGCGCCCGCGAATGATCGGCATCCCCAGCGCGCGGAAATAATCCGGCGAAACAACATTGATCTCCGCCGACGGCTCCTGTCCCGGCGGAATCTCCGGCGTCCCGGGTCGGTTCAGCGTCAATCCCGCTCCCGCCAGGAGCCCACCGCCAGCGCCACCTGCGTGATGACCAGCGCCGAGCGCGCCTGCTGGCGCCCCGCCCCTCCACTCCCCCCGCGCGTCCCCGCTTCGTG
>JBBSLZ010000057.1:0-14152 GCA_038233435.1 Chthoniobacterales bacterium | reverse complement strand
GGGGACGCCGAAACCAGCACGCGAGACGCGCGCGCTACCCGGAGTCCTGCGCACCCGCGTCGATTGATTCGATACGTGGGAAGAGCGGCGTCGGTTTGCCGACGACGTGGCCATCCGGCAGTTTCCCCCACTCCGCGTCGGCGAGCGCGAAGCGCTCCTCT
Source organism: Chthoniobacterales bacterium (assembly GCA_038233435.1). Lineage (GTDB taxonomy): Bacteria > Verrucomicrobiota > Verrucomicrobiia > Chthoniobacterales > UBA10450 > JACCTI01. The sequence continues at coordinate 13,991 of JBBSLZ010000057.1, read as the reverse complement.
TTCCCGCTCAAGTCCATTTTCCAATTGAGCTGATCGAAAATGCCGTGCGCGGCTGTCGGCGTCACTGGCGAGATCAAGATGGCGATTACGCGGAGCGATTCCGCGAGAGCGTGCAGAACTGCATCAAGGTGTACCTGTCGCGCCGGATCTTTTGCAATCTTCCACGGCGCTCCCAGCTCGACGTAGCGATTTGCGGCATTTGACACATTCATGACGCCCACCAACGCACCGTCCACCTCTGCTTGATCGAATTCCGTTCGATAGAATCCCTGAGTCATCAAACGAAAGGTGCCTACCAAATCAAAGTTGGAAGGAAGATTACCAGAACTATCCAAGACCAAATACTCCTTCGCATCAGTGGGTGCTTGAAGCACCCCTGAACGATACTTCCACAGCATATTCACGGATCGATTGAGAAGATTCCCAAGAGAGTTCGCCAAGTCGGAATTATACTGAGAGACAAGGCGATCCTCTAGGAAGTCAGAGTCTTTTCCTGTGTTTATATCGCTCATCAAATAATACCGGAGCGCCTCCGCGCCGTATTTGTCGGCTAATTGATCCGGATCGATGACGTTGCCGAGGCTTTTGCTCATCTTGGCGCCGCTGATGTTCCACCAACCATGGACGAGGAACCGCGGCATTTGCTCGTCGGGGAAACCGAGGGCGTGAAGCATGATGGGCCAATAGATGCCGTGCGCCGGGATGAGGATGTCTTTGCCGATGATGTGCAGCGCGGGCCATTTCTCGCGAAACTCGGCGGGCTGGTCGGCGAAGTCTTTGGCGGCGGGATCGTAATCGATGAAGCTGATGTAGTTGGTGAGCGCGTCGAACCAGACGTAGGTGACGAACTCGGGATCGAAGGGCAGCTCGATGCCCCAACTGAGGCGCTTTTTCGGGCGCGAGATGCAGAGGTCGCCGCTTAGTTTTTCGACGGCGTTGATGAGCTCGGTCTGGCGGAAATCGGGCGTGACGCAATCGGGGTGGGAGCGCAGGTAAGCGAGGAGCCAGTCTTTGTGCTCGGCCAGTTTGAAGTAGTAGTTCTCTTCTTCGCGGTGCTCGACCTCGCCCCACTCGGGACCGAACTCGCCATCGGGGCCGCGTTCTTTATCGGTCAGGAATTGTTCCTGGCGGATGCTGTAGTAGCCGTCCTGTTTGTCTTTATAGATTTGTTTTTCGTCGTAGAGGCGCCGGAGAATTCCCTGCACGCATTTCTTGTGGACGGGATCGGTGGTGGCGGCCCAGCGGTCGTAGCGGACGTCGAGTTTTTCCCAGAGCGCGATAAACTTGGCGGTGATCTCATCGACAAATTGCTGCGGCGGGACGCCGGCTTTCTCGGCGGATTGCTGGACTTTCTGGCCGTGTTGATCCACGCCGGTGAGGTAGAAGACGCGCTCGCCTTTTAGTCGATGATAGCGAGCAATGACGTCGGCCAGCACTTTCTCGTAGGCGTGGCCGATGTGGGGCGCGCCGTTGGTGTAATCGATGGCGGTGGTGAGGTAAAAGCAGTCGGGCATGAGCGGGCTGACAAGTTGAGGGCGCGCGGGAAACGAAGCAACTCGCGAAAATGGCAGGGACGCCGCGCTGCGGCGGGCATGAGGTTGAGATCAGCTTTCGATCATCGCGGTGGCGGCGGCGTAGTGATCGGTGTGGCTGAGGCTGAGCCAAATTTTACCGACGCCGCGCTCGCTCGCTAACGTCTCCGCGCCGCCGTGCAGGATCACGTAGGGCTCACCGCTTTCCCGCCGGTGAATATCGATCTCCCGCCAGCCGATCGCTTCGCCGATGCCGGTGCCGAAGGCTTTCGAGACGGCTTCTTTGCCGGCGAAGCGAGCCGCGAAATGACGCGCGGAGTGTTTCATGGATTGGCAATACGCGATCTCGTTTTCGGTGAAGACGCGATGGAGAAAGCGCTCGCCGAAGCGTTCGAGCGAGTGCTCGATGCGCTGCGTTTCCACGATGTCCACGCCGACTCCGAGGACGCTCATGAGAGAGGGGCGCGCGCCGCTGCTTCTCTCCTACTCATAATCCTGATCTACTCCAATATCCTTCTGAGGGTTCACAGGCCGGGGAAGATCAGGAGGAGGATTAAGATTATGAGTAGGAGAATTCATCCTTTGTAATCCTCCATCGTCGCGAGCATCTCGCGCACGGCGGCGTCGAAGCCGACGAAGAGCGCCCGCGCCACGATGGAATGTCCGATGTTCAACTCGAGCAATCTCGGGATTCTGTGGATGCGCGCGATGTTGCGGTAGTTGATGCCGTGGCCGGCGTTGACCTGCAGTTTGGAATTCGCGGCGCGGATGGCGGCATCCGTGAGGCGCGCCAGCTCCTGCGTTTCCACTTTTTCGGTGAAGGCGTTGGCCAGCTTGCCGGTGTGGAGTTCCACGATCTCGACGCCTAATTCGGCGGCCGCGTCGATCTGTTCGCGGATCGGATCGATGAACAGGCTGACCCGGATGCCAGCCGCCTGCAGACGTTTTACGGTGGGAGTGAGCGCCTTGCGATGTGCGATCAAGTCGAGGCCGCCTTCCGTGGTAATTTCCTCGCGTTTTTCGGGCACGAGGCAGACTTCATCTGGCACGATGCGCAACGCGAAATCGACGATCTCCGGCGTGTTGCCTATCTCGAGATTGAGCTTCGTGATGATGTTCTCGCGCAGCCGCTCCAGATCGCGATCCTGCATATGCCGGCGATCGGCACGCAGATGCGCGGTGATTCCAGACGCGCCCGCGCGTTCGCAAATACTGGCGATCGCAATCGGATCGGGCTCGGCATTCTTCGATTCCGGCATGCTGGCGTAACGCGCCTGCCGCAGGGTGGCCACGTGGTCGATATTAACGCCCAGCTTCAGCTCGCTCATGCGCGTTCAATAGGAGCGAGCGCCGCGTTGGCGGCAAGTGGAATGGAGACGCGTTTTTGCATTCCCCTGCGGGTCGGTTGCATCCGGCCACGGACAGCGGCCGTATCATTAACAAACAAGGCGCTCTCAGACGGGGCTTTGTTTCTTAGAAAAACAAAAAACACACATGAAGAAACTCACATTAGTATTCACCGCGCTTCTGGCGCTCGCCGCTACCGCTCCTGCTTCCGACAAGAACATTGTCGAGACTGCCAAGAGCACCGGCACATTCGATACCCTGGTGGCTGCACTTGACGCTGCCGACAAAACCGAAATGCTCCAGGAAAAAGGCCCTTACACGGTCTTCGCTCCCACCGACGAAGCATTCGCGAAACTGCCCAAGGGGACGGTCGACAACCTCTTGAAGCCAGAGAACAAAGAGAAACTCGCCTCCATTCTCGCCTACCACGTGATGAAGGGCGAAGTGATGGCCAAAGACGTGAAGACGATGATGGCTCCCACCGCCAACGGCGCGAAGCTCGACATCAAGGTTAAGGACGACAAAGTGATGGTGAACGACGCCAAAGTCGTGAAAGCCGACGTCAAAGCCTCGAACGGCGTGATCCACGTCATCGACAAAGTTCTGATGCCGCCGAAAGCGTAAGCTCGACGCAGATTAATTAAAAGATCCCCAGGCGCCGCGTGCGTCTGGGGATTTTTTGTTTGCCGAAGGAATTTCTACCTAGCTGGCGGCGCAGCCGCGTGGTCGAGAAGCTGGCGCTCACACTCCGGGCAAAGGCCGTGCGAGATAATCGATCCCGAGTTCTTTGCTGCAATAATCTTCCAGCGAGAGCCATTCCGCGCCCCGCTCCAGCTTCCGGCACCCAAGCGCACATCGGGAGCAGTTTCTCCAGATAACGAAAGCGGAGCAGGACCCGGCGGGTGGCGATGTGGACGGCGAGCCAGACGACGAGCATGGCCACTGTTTCCACCGCGCTTTCCCGCCAATTGGCAAAGAACGGGCCGCCGAAAAGCAGATGCGGCAGGCCAATTAATTCATCGAGCAGGAAAGCAGGATCAGGATGAGGAAGCCGATCGCTTCCCCCCAGAGAATGGTTCGCCCCGTCTTTTGATTCATTGATATTGCGGTCAACCCTGCTGCGTTTGGAGTGAAAGCAAAGGTCGCTCTGCGCCCGGCGAAGACAATGAAAATCCCACCGCGACCGCCTGGCCATGCCGCTGTTGCCGCACCGGTGGGACCCTGCGGGCACGTGCGTGGCTTCGGCGCCAAGGTAGCGCAAGCTTCCAGCTTGCATTTTACCGGACTGTGCAGGCTGGAAGCTGGCGCTACCCTCAGGCGAAGAGCTTGCTTTCGCTGGCGTAGCCTTCCAGCTGGATCATCCGCTCGTAGCGCAAACCCAGCTTCTCCAGCAATCGGATCGAGCTCTCGTTCGTCGGCGCCGTCAGCGCCACGATTTTCGGAATTCGCAGCACCTCGCGTCCGTGGTGCAGCACCGCCGCAGCCGCCTCGCGGGCGTAGCCCCGTCCCCAGTATGGGTGCAAAAAGGCGTAGCCGATGTCCACCTCTTCCATCGCCGGCCGCTGATACAGGCCGCACGTCCCGATGGGGTCGCCGGCGTTCTTCAATTCAACCACATTCGGACCGAAGCCGTTCTCCTCGTAGCTGGGAAGCATCTTCTCCGCGATGTAACGCGCCGCGTCCTCCGGTGTCCGCAGGCCGCGGTCGGCCACATTCTGGATAAAAGCCGGCTCGTTCATTAGCGCGAGCAGGAAGGGCGCGTCGGCCAGCGTCAGCCAACGCAGGCGTAGCCGCTCTGTTTCCAGGACTTTCATGCGGCCAGAGCGTGCACACCGTCCAGGGCCTGCGCCAGCAGAAACCTTTCCGTGACGCGCTGATCAGGTTAAGCTGGGCCTCATGAGCCACGCCCCCGAAACCGACGCCACCATGGCCGTTTACCTCGACTTGGAAAATATCGCGATCGGCGCCCGCGAAGCGCGGTTCCCCGCTTTCGATATCAGAAAGGTTCTCGAGCGTCTCCTGCTCAAAGGCCACATCGTGGTCAAGAAGGCCTACTGCGATTTCGATCGCTATAAGGATTTCAAACGCGGCCTACACGAGGCCGCTTTCGAGTTGATCGAGATCCCGCACGTGCGCCAATCGGGCAAAAACTCGGCCGATATCCGAATGGTCGTGGACGCGCTCGACCTTTGTTACACCAAAAGCCACGTCGATACCTTCGTCATCATCAGCGGCGATTCGGATTTTTCTCCGCTGGTCAGTAAACTGCGCGAGAACGACAAGACGGTGGTCGGCATGGGCGTGAAGAAATCGACCTCCGATCTCTTCATCAGCAATTGCGACGAGTTCCTTTACTACGACGATCTGGTGCGGGTCGAGCCGCCCGCACCTCCCCGCCGCGCCTCGCGCAAAAGCGCGCCTGCCGCCCCCGCCGCCGCAGAAGCGCCCTCGCCCGGTCCGTCCGCCGATCGCGCCCTCGAAATGGTCAGCCAAACGCTCGATGCCCTCCGCTCCGCGCGCGGCGAGGACTACGAAATCCGCGGCTCGCTCATCAAACAGACGATCAAACGGCGCCACCCTGGATTCAACGAACGCGCGCACGGCTTCCGGGCGTTTAACGAATTGTTACTGGAAGCGCAAAAGCGCGGTTTGCTCAAGCTGGACGCCGACAAACAAGCCGGCAGCTACATTGTGCGATCGGTCGAGTAAATTGGAGCCGGCGCGCCCCCCGCCGATTTTGTAGCCCACCCTGAGATCCTTCGGCCCGGGGGCGGGCCGGCTCCATCGCCTAGCCCTTGGCGTCGGCTACTTTAGCGCTCGACTCCGCCGCCGCTGCCGCCCACAATCGCGCCCATGGAGGCGTCGTTTCTCCGCCGCTGCGCTCTCGGGTTAGCCGTCAGCTTTGCCACCGCCTGCGAAACGCCCAATAGGCAGTATCAAACCAATCCCGCCACCGTAAAAGTCGCAGGAAGCGCCTACACTGAAACCGGCAGCGGCTACCGTCTCCGCGCGATCGAGTTCGATGAACAAGGCATCCGCTGGAGTAACGAACAACGCTCGTCTGCTCTCGCGGCCATTCGCGACGTGCCGCGCCGGCCGCTCTTGATCGTCTTCATCCACGGCTGGCATCATAACGCCGACCCAAAAGACACCGATCTCCAATCCTTTGATCGACTCCTCGCCACTCTCGCCAAGAATCGCGCGGCGGTCGGCGCCGATATCGTGGGCGTCTACATCGGCTGGCGCGGTTTGAGCGCGCCGCGCGCGACCGATCCCGGCGGCGTCCGGCGCTATCTCTCCTTCTATTCACGCAAGCATGCCACCGATCGGTTGGCCGGCATCGGGTTAACCCAAACACTCTATGATCTGGGCCACGCCGCGCATCACCGGGGCGGTCACGCCATTTTTGTCGGCCACTCCTTCGGTGGCCGCATCCTCGAGCGCGCGATCGCGCAAGGTCTCGTCGGCCAATCCTCCGGCGCCTCCGGCAGCGCCCTCGTTAGACCTCCCGCCGATCTCACTCTTCTCCTTAACCCTGCCGCCGAAGCGCTCGCCTCGCGGGAATTGAAACTAGCCCTGCAAAACTGGGAAGGCCGCACCCCGCCCATCATTTCCCTCACTTCCCGCAATGACAGCGCTACGAAGCTCGCCTGGCCCGCCGCCACCAAAGCATCCACGCTCCTCGATCGCGGCTTTCGCCCACTAGAAAAAGGCGTGAGCGAGCGGCGTTACGTCACCTCCACCGCCGGTCATCTCGGGATCACCATCGATCGCCAGGTCACGCCCGCCTCCGCCCCGCCCAGCGAGTCCCCCGCCGATGCCGTGCAATGGAATCTTCAATTCGCCAGCGCCCGCTGCATCCGCGCCGCCAATGGCTGGTGGCAGATCGAAGAAGTCCCCGACTCCACCGATCCGAACGTCCCGTATGTCATCAATGGCGAGCAGGCGCGCGGCTATTGGATCGTGCAGGTGCCGAAGGAAATCATCAACGGCCACGGCGGCATCTTCAATGAGAGCGCGATCGATTTCATCGCCGGTCTCTACAAGATGTGCCGGGCCGAGATTCGTGCCGAACGCGGCGTCCGCCTCGCCCCCGTCCTGCTCCAGAACTAACCCGCCGCCTCAGACAAAAACGGGCGGAAGTAAAAACGCCACCGTGTAAAGCACTCCGAAGAGCAAGTGCGTCTGCGCCGTCCCCTCCACGCTGCCCGACCGAGCCGCGCGCACCAGCAGCGGCAAAGCCAGGAACGTGGCCAGGCTCCAGAGCGGAAGACCGCCCATCGCCACCCCCACCGCCACGAAAACGAGTGGTCCAAACAGCAGCACCGCTTGCCAGATCCGCCCCGCGCGCGGCGACAACATCGTCGCCAGCGTCCGCACCTCTGCCACTCGATCATCCGCCGCGTCGCGCAGATTATTGGCATGCAAGATCGCATCCACCAGCAGGCAGACCGGGACCGAATAAAGCGCCACCCGGAGGACGGATTTCCACGACAGGACCTCCACCTGCACCCCATAAGCGCCCAGCGTCAGGCCCAATCCGAAGGCCACGATAATCAAGAGGTCACCCAGCCCGAGCCTTTTTAGAAAAGCCGGATAAAGCACCGCACTGCCGAAACCCACCAGCGCCAGCGGCACCACCACCCGTGCATGCGCCTGGAGCAGGAGCAAGGCACAGAGCGCCGCGCCCAGAAAAAGCACCAGCGCAAATTTCGAGACCTGGCCGGCCGTCAACTCTCCGCGCGTCAGCACCCCGCTCCCGTGCTCCGGCCGCGTATCCACCCCTTTCACAAAATCGAAATAATCGTTCAGCACATTCGCGCCCACATGCGCCAGCATTGCGCCTAACAAGACTATTAAGAAGGTCAGCCACTCGAAATGCCGCGTCCCATCCCCATAGCCGCGTGCAGCCAGTGCCGTCCCCAGGAGCACGGGCACCACGCTCGCCGGCAACGAAAACGAGCGCGTGGCGCGCCAAAGAATTCTCCCATTCATCCTGGATCATACGACAACCGGATGCGACTGGGTAGGGACGGCGCGCTCCGCCGTCCAAGCGGCGTGGCCGCCGTAAAGCTCGCTCGAGCCACAGCGCACCACCCCGCCCGGACATCGCAGCGCGATTTTCCCTATCCGCACTTCGCCAGCGAAAGGGTCTGCGCGCGGTCGTAACTATACTTCGCCAACTCGAGCGCCTCCGTCTTTGTGGTCGTTTGCAAGTGATGAAGCAGCCGCTCGCGTCGTCCGCGCTCGACCGAGTCCACGCCCGCCGCCGCGATCAGCCGCCGCAAATCCTCTTCCGTCTCCGCCCGCGTTTCGTTCTTCAACGAAAGCAGCGCCAACCCCGCCAGCGGAAACCGATCAAACGCTTCCATCAGGAAATCGCGCAAAGCCGGGCTGCTCCGCAGATGAAAGCGAATATTCTGCTCCACCCCGCGGATCGGGTACTGCGGAAAAACGCCGCCGAATGAATGATCGCCGAAGCCAGGTTATCGAGCAGTAATTCCGCCATCGCCTTGACCTCATCCAGGCTCGCCCGATCTCCCTCCGCCCACGCTTTGTTATCGTAAAAATAAGGCCGCAGATAAGGGCGCTGGACGAGGAGTTGAAGATGATCGGACGTCTCCATCATGGCCCGCTGCACGAGCTGGATCTCCGGGCCCTGCCGCGCATTTTCCAGCAGCCGGCGGGTGGTCAACCGGCCCGCTTGCCCACAACTTTTATTTGGCCGTTGCATAAAAAGAACGTGACACCGACCCCGGTCTAACGATAAAACCCCGCCATCCCCATTCCATTATGAAGCCCTTCCGCCCCTCCTCCGCTGGTTTTCTGTCAACCCGTGCCCTCCTCGCCGTGCTGATCAGCACTAGTGGACTCGCGCTAACCTTCCTCGCCCTCTTCGGCACGCGACCGCTGGTCGCTCAAGATCCCTCCGAACGTCAGCTCTCGGAAGGCGCCACCTCCGGCATTTCCTACAAAAACGACATCTCTCCCGCGATGCGCAATCTCCCGCCACAGGTGGTCACAACCGGCAACAAAGAAGAACAGGAAGCAAACGAGAATCCGAAAATCCCAAACCGCCACCAGGACAGCCCCGACCCGGTCATCCAAAACCGCCACCTCGATGGCCGCTCGACCTTGAATACCCTCTCGCCCCTCGCTCCGAATGTCCCCGCCGCCATCATGAACTTCGACGGCATCCCGTTTCCCGGCGTCGGTTGTAATTGCGCCCCGCCCGATACCAATGGCGCCATCGGCCGGACCCAATACGTCCAAATCGTGAACGAAGGTTACCAGGTCTTCGATAAAGCCACTGGCGCCGCCCTCCTCCCGGCGACAGCCATCTCCGCCATCTGGAGTGGATTCGGCGGCGCTTGCGAGACGGGCGGGTCCGGCGATCCGGTCGTCCTCTACGATCAGCTCGCCGATCGCTGGTTGATCAGCCAATTCGCTAAGCCCACCTCCAGCGGGCCGATCACCGATGAGTGCATCGCCATCTCCACCACCGCCGATGCCACCGGCACCTACGCGCGCTACGGCTTCCACCTCGGCTCGAACTTCTACGATTACCCGCACCTCAGCATCTGGCCAGATGGCTACTACATGAGCATGAACGTCTTCAACGCCGCCGGCACCTCCTACCTCGGGCCGCAGGCTTTCGCCTTCGATCGGGCGAAGATGTTGGTCAATCAGCCCGCCGCCTTCGTTAGCCCCGTCGGTCCGTTAGGCGGCTCAGCCGATCCGTTCCTCCCTGCTGATCTCGACGGCTCGGCCTTACCGGCCGCGGGAGCGCCCGCTACCTTCGTCGGCTTCCCCGGCCAGGCCAGTAATCCGAACTACACCACCTATCATTTCCACGCCGACTTCGTCACCCCGTCGAGTTCCACCTTCACCACCTTCGCCACTCCCCCCGCTGCTGGTTACACCGCCCTTTGTCCCACCACCCGCTCCTGCGTCCCCCAAGCCGGAGTCACCTCCTCGAACAAACTCGATGGCATCGGCGATCGCCTCCTGTTCCGGGTCGCCTATCGAAACTTCGGCACCCACGAATCCGTCGTCGGCACCTATAACGTCAGCGCCAACGGCGTTGCCGGCATCCGCTGGTTCGAGTTACGCAATGTCACCGCCGGCCCCGTGACCGTGTACCAGGAAAGCACCTATCAACCCGACACCACCTGGCGCTGGCTTGGCAGCGTCGCGATGGACAGCCAGGGCAACCTCGCCCTCGGCTTCAGCGCCTCCAGTTCCAGCATCAATCCGCAGTTGCGCTACGCCGCCCGGCTCGCCACCGACCCGCTCAACACCCTCGCTCAAGGCGAAGCCCATCTCTTCGACGGCACCGGCAGCCAGACCGGCACCGGCAACCGCTGGGGCGACTACGCCGCGCTCACGGTCGATCCCGTCGACGACAGCACCTTCTGGTTCACGAGCGAATACTACGCCACCACCGGCAGCTACGCCTGGCGCACCCGCATCGCCAGCTTCAAACTGACCAGCGGCCCCTCACCTACTCCTACCCCCCCCGCGACGCCCACCCCCACCCCCACCCCCACCCCGGCTCCGAGCTTCACGCTCACGGTCAGCCCCTCCTCCGTCTCCCTCGGGCGCAATGGCGGCACCGCTAACTACACCGTCACAATCAATCGCGCCGGCGGCTTCAGCGGTCCGGTCACCTTCAGCATCAGCGGCCTGCCCACCGGCGCCTCGGCCACCTTCAATCCCAACCCGGCCACCGGAAATTCATCGGCTCTCGCCATTGTCGTCGCCAAGTCGACCGCCAAAGGCACCTATCCCTTCACCGTCACCGGCACTGGCGGCAGCCCCGTCCTGACCCGCACCGCCAATGCCACGGTGATCAAAACCAAATAGCCGGCTCGTCATACCACTTTCGTCATACCGCTTAAAGCCTGTCAGGCACTCTGAGTGAAAAGCACCCGAAGGGTGCGACGGAATAAAGCCCGGGGTGAATCCCGCCCCCGCGGGAGGAACCCCGGGACTTCGAGGAGTGGGAGAACCAAACCCCCGACGGGGGTGACGGAAAGATAGCCTCCCTACCTCGCTAACCGCTCATGGAGCGCGTGAAAAAGCACGACACCCCTAAGCCGTCAGCTTCCTACGAATACTCCGATCCGCCCACGCACAGAGCACGACCGAGAAAACCAGCAGCGCCCCCACGTGGTAAGCCACGTCCCGCGGTGCCCAGCGGTCCCACGCGCACATCTGGAGTAAACGCACGCCGTGATAAAACGGCGAAAACTGCACCACCACATTCAGGAAGGAGCCCGGCGCGAGCGGAAAGAAAACGCCCGAGAGAAAATAAATCGGCGCGATCAAAAACGAATAGACCGTCTGGAACTGATTAATATTCCGCACCTGCGCCGCGGCCAATAATCCGATCGCGCCACACGGCACCGCCAGCGTCCCGCCGATGAGCGGAAAGAGGAGCAGCACCACTGGATCCTGCACCAGCCCCATCACCATCAAGACAATCCCCACTCCGCCCGCCATCAGCGCCGCGCGAATAAAGACCCAGATAAACTCGCCCACCACCACTTCCCGCACCCCGATCGGCGTGGTCAGCATCGCCTTATAAACCGATTCAAAAGTCATCCGCACAAAGAACCCGTAGCTGCACTCGAAGAACGAAGTGAAAAGCGCCGTCGTTGCGACCAGCCCCGGTCCCAGATACTGCGCATAGCTCAGGCCCTCGATCTTCCCGATAAACGGCGATAATCCCAACCCGAGCGCCGTCATCATCAGCGCCGGATCGGCCAGCGTGGGCGAGATATTGGCCAGGAAATCCTTCCGATAGACCGTCCAGTTTCGCACCACCACCTGCCAGGCCAGTCGAAGAGAAGTCGTTAGGCTATTCATCTTCGCTCAGGTCGTGGCCGGTCAGTTTCAAATAGACATCCTCCAGATTGGCCGGACGCAACTGCAGCGCCCGCGTCCCGCTGGCCGCCTGCAGTGCGCTCAGGGTTTCCAGCGCCGGCGCCCGCACGCAGCTTTGCCAGCCTTGTTGGAACAAAACCGCAGCCGAATCTAGGTGCGGCCGCAGGCGTTCCTCATCCTCGCGCGCGAAAATGCCCACGTAACCCGCCGCGTGCTGCGCGATCAACTCCCGCGGCGCGCCCGCTTCTACCACCGCGCCGCGGTTCAGGATCATCACCCGATCGCAGAGCAGCTCCGCCTCGTGCATGTAATGCGTCGTCACCAGCACCGTCTTTCCCGCCTGGCGATACGAAAGCACTTTTTCCCAGATCAAATGCCGCACCGTCGGGTCCAGCCCCGTCGTCGGCTCATCGAGCAAGAGCAGCTCCGGATCCGAAAGCAGCGCGCGCACAAACGCCAGCCGCCGCTTCATCCCGCCCGAAAGCGTCTTGATCGGGGCGGCTGCCTTATGCTCCAGCGACATGTGCGCCAGCAACTCCGCGATCCGCGCCCCGGCCCGCGCCGGCTCGATCCCGCCAAAGCGCGCATAAAGCCGCATGTTCTCCGCCACCGTCAGCTCCTCATCGAGCGCGTTCTCCTGCGGCACCACTCCCAGCCGTTGCTTGATCCGGCGCGCGTCCTGCGCGGGATCGAGGCCGAAGACTTCCAGCACGCCGCCGCTCCGCGCAACCGCGCCATACAAACAGCCGATAAAAGTCGATTTGCCGGCGCCATTGGGCCCGAGCAAGCCCACGCACTCGCCGCGCCGCACTTCCAAATCCACTCCCTCCAGCGCCGCGAAATCGCCGAAACGTTTGCACACGCCTTCCGCCCGCACGGTTGGCGCGTCGTCCTGTCCTCGTGCTGGAGCAAACATGAACCGCCACCCTTATGTCCCTCGTCAGTCGAGGCAAGTCCCGGCGCGCGTTACCCTGCGGGGTAGGGACATCGCGCTGCGATGTCCAACGCGCGTGGTAAGCTCTGGCCCATGGAACGACCACCCCGCGCGGCCCGCGTCTCTGACGCCGCAGCCCGGCATCCAGACCCGTCGCAATCAAGGACTCTCTACAATCATCCGACCCTCCAGTCCGCCTCGCCCGACCGCGCTCCCCTCGCCTTCCATCAAACCCTCGAAGGCTACGCGCCCACCCCCTTGCTCGACGCCCCCGAGATCGCACGCCTTCTCGGCGTCGGGAGCGTCCTCTTGAAGGTGGAGGCCCACCGACTCGGTCTGCCCGCCTTTAAAATCCTCGGTGCCTCCTGGGCCATTCACCGCACCTTGGAGACGCGCGCCGCGTCGCTGCCTCGCCCGACCACGCTCGCCGCCGCCACCGATGGCAACCACGGCCGCGCCGTCGCGCACATGGCCCGCCGGCTCGGTTTCGCCGCGCACATCTACGTGCCCGCCCACACCGCCCAGGCGCGAATCGACGCCATCGCCAGCGAAGGCGCCCGCTTGGAGATCATCGACGGCACCTACGATGACGCCGTCGCACGCGCCGCGCAGGATGCGAGCGAGCAGTGCCTCGTCATCTCCGATACCTCCTGGCCCGGCTACGAAGAAATCCCGCGCTGGGTCATGGAAGGCTACTCGACCATCTTCTGGGAGATCGATGAGGAATTGGCGCGGCGCGGCGAGCCCGGCCCCGATCTGGTCGCGGTCCAAACCGGTGTCGGCGCGCTGGCCGCAGCCGTGGTGCAACATTACCGGCCTGCACCCCGCAGCCCACGCCCCGCGATCGTGAATGTGGAACCGCTCCGCGCCGCCTGCCTGCTGGCCGCCATGGAAGCCGGTGCGATCGTTACCGTCCCTCGCCCGCACGATTCAATCATGGCGGGTTTGAACTGCGGCCGCGCCTCCGTTCTCGCCTGGCCCATTCTGGCCGCGGGCGTAGATCTCTTTCTCGCCATTCCCGACCAGCGCGCCCGGGAAGCGATGCGCTTGTTAGGCAAGGGCGGCGTCATCGCCGGCGAAACGGGCGCCGCCGGTCTCGCCGGTCTGCTCGAGCTCCTCACCGGCCCCGACCACGCCCATCATCGCAGCCGGCTTCAGCTCGATGCAAACACCCGCGTCCTCCTCCTCATCACCGAAGGCGCCACCGATCCGAAAGCTTACGCCGAAATCCTCGCATGACTCTGGCCGAGCACCTCCGCGCCGCGCACCGCGTCCTCCTCTTCACCGGC
>JBBSLZ010000056.1:0-14297 GCA_038233435.1 Chthoniobacterales bacterium | reverse complement strand
GGCGAACGACAAGCGACCGTTGGTTTCGACGACCGCGCAACCCGCAGTCATGAAAGAACGTCCCCGGAGCACGCTGTAGAACTCGGCATTGACCCGCGCGAGGATGCCGTGAGCCGTGTCTGACCCGCTGCTGGCGTGGTTAAAGAGCAAGGCGACCAGGGTGGTGAAAAGGGCGGCCGCAATGCCGTGGCCCGTGGCATCGGCGACCCAGAAGAGGGCGGAGCCATTCTCGAGCTGCCGCCAGCCATAGACGTCGCCGCCGACCTGGATGAGCGGCATGTAAAACGTCTCCACCTCCCACCCCTCGAGCGGAGGCAGCGCCGAGGTGACGATGGCTTGTTGCGTGGTGCGGGCGAGGGCGAGATCGGCTTCCTGCGCTTTCCGCCACGTGGCCATGGCCCGGTTCTGCGCGTGCAAGGCGACGTCGAGTGCCTGCTCACTGTCGCGGGCGCGCTTTTTTTCGAGGCAGGCGCCGATCCGCGCTGTGAGGAGTGTGGGATCGAACGGCTTCGAGAGATAATCCTCGGCGCCCCACTCGATGCAGCGCACGACCGATTCGAGTTCGCTGCCGGCGGAGATCATGATGACCGGGAGGTGGCGCAAGGTGTGGTCGGCCTTGAGACGCTGCAGCACTTCGTAGCCGTCCATTTCCGGCATCATGACGTCGAGCAGCACGAGGTCGAAGGTCTCCGCCCGCAGCTTTTCTAAGGCTTGTCGTCCATCCGCGGCGGTCGCGACTTGGTAACCCTGCCGCTTCAAATGACGCGAGAGCACGTCGCGATTGGCTTCGATGTCGTCGACCACTAGGACGAATCCCTTCGCGGCGCCCGAGGCCAGTTGACCTGCCGCAGGGTTGTTCGCACTTCCTTCGGCGGCTGGCTCGTCCGGTGACGTTCCCTGCGATGCGCTCGCTGCGCTGGAGCCGGGCGAATGAAAGTTCTCGTCGATGAGCAATAACAGTTGCCGGCCGGCCGCGTGGATCTTTTGCAGATCCGGGAGGAGATTCTTGTTCGCTCGCCCGGTCGTCTGCTCGAGCAGCAACTCTGAGAAGCCGATGATGTGGTTGAGCGGCGTGCGCAGTTCGTGGAGCAGCGCCGCGGGGAGCGCGTGCGGTGGCTCGTTCTTACTCGCGCTGGGCTCTGTCACGATGCCGGTTGTTCCCCGGTCTCGCGGTCGCGACCGTGTAGAAGCGTCTCGATTTTAGTAAGCAAACGCGGCAGCTCTACCGGCTTGGTGTCGTAATCATCACAGCCAGCTTCGAGCGCTTTATCGCGGTCGCTCGACATGGCATGCGCAGTGAGGGCAATGACTGGAATGTGGCGCGTCGCTGGGTCTCCCTTCAGCCGGCGCGTTGCTTCCCAACCGTCCAGCACAGGCAGGCTCATGTCCATCAGGACCAGATCGGGCGACTCCGCGCGCGCCATCTCCACCCCACTTTGCCCATCGACCGCGAGCACGATCTCGTAGCCTCGGCGCTGGAGCCGACGCGAGAGCATGTCGCGGTTCATCTCGTTATCTTCGACCAAGAGAATTCGAGGCATGTCTGGGTTACAACTTATCGGGAGGTGGCGCATTTCGCGACGAGCTCACGAACCTGATTGAGCAGTGCTTCGCGAGAGTCACCCTTTTTTTGTAAGATCGTGTCGACGGAACCGTCGAGCCGTCGCCGATCGTCGGCCGTGAGGTCTTTCGCAGTCAGGACGACGATGGGAATCGCGCGCCATTCCGGATGCTGGCGCACGCGATCAGCGAATTCGAACCCGTCCATTTCCGGCATCATGAGGTCGAGCAAGATCAGGGTCGGACGTTCCTGCTCCATGCAGTCGAGCGCGATGCGTCCATTTTCGGCTTCGCTCACTTTCCAGCCTTCCTTTTCGAGGATGTTCCGCGTGATCGCGCGGGTCGCGACGTCGTCCTCTACGAGAAGAACGGGACAGGGAGGGTTCGGGCAGGTGTATTTCCGGAGGATTTGACCGAGGCGCGATCGATCGAGCGGCTTGGTCGCGTAATCGGCGGCGCCGAGGGTGAAGCCACGTTCCGGGTCATCCACCATCGTCAGCATGATGACCGGAATGTCGCGCAATTCGGCCTCCGCCTTCAGCGCCGCGAGCACGCTCCAGCCGTCCATTTCCGGCATCATCACATCGAGGGTGATGACCACTGGAGGCGATTGTCGCGCTAGGAGCAGTCCGGCTTCGCCGCTCGCGGCCGTCCGCACACTAAAGCCTTCTTTGCTGAGGAATCGCGCGATGAGATCTCGTTGCACCGGGTCGTCATCGATCACGAGCACGTAGGTCGCACTGGAGAGCGGCGGCTCGGCTCCCTCGGTGTCATCGTTGGAAACATGGGTCGCCGCGGCACGGCCAATCTTCACGATGGTCTCGGATTTGGCCTGCTGGACGACGGCCGGCAACTTGATCGTGAAGACGCTGCCTTCCCCGGGAACGCTGTGCACGGTCACGTCGCCGCCCATCATCTGGCAAAAGCGCCGCGTGAGCGCGAGGCCGAGCCCGGTGCCGCCGAACTTCCGCGTCGTGGAAGCATCAGCCTGGGTGAAATCCTGGAACAGCTTCACGATCTGGTCGGCGCTGAGCCCGATGCCGGTATCCGTGACGCGGAAGATGATCCATTCGTTGCCGTCCATTCGTTCACGCGCCGCTTCCAGCGTGACGTCCCCTTCCTGCGTGAACTTGACCGCGTTGGAAAGGAGATTGAACAGCCCCTGGCGCACCTTGATTTGATCCGCCCGCATGACCCCAAGGTTGGTCGCGCATTCGATGCGAAGCGTGTTCGCGTTCTTCTCCACGAGCGGACGAATGGTGGAGGCGATCTCGAGGATTAACTCGCTGAGGTCGAAGTTCTCCAGGAACAGCTCCATCTTACCGGCTTCGATCTTCGAGAGATCGAGGATGTCGTTAATCAAGGCGAGCAGATGCTTGCCGGCCGCGTTGATCTTCTTCAGGTCGGAACCGAACTCATCCTCGAGTTGCCGGTCCACGGCTTCCTCTTGCAACATCTCGGAGTAGCCGAGGATTGCGTTCAGAGGCGTCCGCAGCTCGTGGCTCATGTTCGCGAGGAAGAGGCTCTTCGTTTTGTTCGCGGTCTCCGCGGCTTCCTTCGCTTTTGCGACCTGCTCCTCCGCGCGGCGTCGCTCCGTGACATCTTCCATCGCGAGCACCAGCAACTCGCCGTGATGGCCGGCTTGAAGCTTGCGCGCGTTCAACAACATCACGCGCCGTCCGATCGCGGGGAAGTCGTGCTCGAGCTCGAAATCGTTGAAGACCGAGCTCTTGGGCACGATGTCCTCCAGCAGCGTGCGAAGATCAGGAATATCCCACTGGCCATTACCCAGCTCGTAGATCAGCCGGTTCTCCGTCTCCTCCAGCGACACCTGGAAGGTTTGGTAAAACGCGCGATTACCCGACCGAACGCGCAGCGTGGTATCGAGAATCAAGAGCGGCTCGCGCACGGTATCGACGATGTTTTGCGCGTAAGTCTCGATTGCTTTCAGGTCCGCCTCGGAGCGACGGCGCACGGTCACATCTTCCATCGCGAGCACGAGCAATTCCGCATGGCTGCCCGCGCGCAGCTTCCGTCCATTCAACAGCATCACGCGCCGACCGATGACCGGGAAGGTGTGTTCGAGCTCGAAGTCATTGAAGACCGAACTGGTGGGAATGACGTCTTCCAGCAGCGTCCGCAGCGCGGGAATATCCCATTGCCCGTTGCCGAGTTCATAGATGAGCCGGTTCTCCGTTTCGCCCGGCGAAACCTGGAATGTCTGATAGAAAGCGCGGTTCGCGCTGCGCACGCGCAAGGTGGTGTCGAGCATCAGGAGCGGCTCGCGGACGGTATCCACGATATCCTGCGCGTAGGTCTCGATCTCTTCCACCAACGGTGCTTCGTTAATCATCAATCCGTAAGAACGGACGATACCTTACGCCGTCGCGGGGATGGACGCAGTCGATACTTTCCCGGTGGCGCGCCCGGCCGCGGCTCTCGCTACCCGACCGCCTGCCGGTAGGCAGCTGCGTCTTTCAGCTGCTTCACATCTTCAGGCGACGCCATTTTTAAGACGAAGATCCAGCCTTCCCCAAAGGGGTCGGTGTTCACGAGCGCAGGATTACTCGCAAGCGCTTCATTCACTTCCACGACTTCGCCTTTGACCGGGGCGTAGATGTCGCTCGCAGCTTTGACCGACTCGACGACAGCAGCATTCGCGCGCGCGTCCAATTGTGCACCGACTTTCGGCGGCTCGACGAAGACAACATCGGTGAGTTCCGCTTGCGCGTGATCCGTGATGCCGACGCGCGCGTTCTCGCCTTCCACGCGGACCCATTCGTGCGACTCGGTATAGTAAAGATCGTCGGGGACGTTGCTCATGACTTTTTGTAGAGTGGTTTCTTCTCGATGACAGCAGGAAATTTCTGGCCGCGGATTTCGATTTCGATCTCGCTGCCGACTTTGGCGCTGGCGCTCGGCAGATACACCATCCCGATTCCTTGACTCAAGCTCGGGGAAAGCGTGCCGCTGGCTACCTCGCCGACGCGTTCGCCATCCACCCAGACGGGGTAATGCGGCCGCGGTGGCGGACCTTTCCCCTTCATTTTGAAAGCGGCTAATCGGCGGGCCGGTCCCTTCTCCTTCACTTCTTTCAGGATTGCCCGCCCGGTAAACTCTTCCTTTGTCAGGTCGACGAAAAAGCCGAGACCAGCCTCGATCGGATTCGTCTCCGGAGTCAAATCCGAGCCGTTTAGCGGATAGCACATCTCCAGGCGCAAGGTGTCACGCGCGCCGAGGCCGCACGGTTTCAGGCCCAACGCTTTGCCTTTCTCCAGCACCATCTGCCAGATCGCCGCCGCATGTTCCGCCGGAAAGAATACCTCCACCCCGTCTTCTCCGGTGTACCCAGTGCGCGCGATCGTGAGCGTCACGCCGTCATGCTCGAAATCCTTTAATTGATTGCGCGCCGGTAACTCTGCTTCCTCGCCTAGAATCTGCACGAAGAGATCGACCACTTTCGGTCCCTGAATGGCGAGACCGGCGCGTTGCGCGCTCGCGTTCTCCAGCACCACGCCATCCGGCCGATGCTCTTGCAGCCACTCGAAATCCTCCTCCGTGCGCGAAGCATTCACGACCAGAAGAAACTTTTCCGGCGCCGTCCGGTAGATGATCAAGTCGTCGATGATCCCGGCGCGCTCGTTGAGCAGAAAAGTATATTGCCCGCCCCCGGCTTCGAGCTTGCTCACGTTGTTCGTCAGCATCCGGTCGAGCCACTCCGCGGCCGCCTTGCCGGACACGTGCAACTGCCCCATGTGCGAAATATCGAAGACGCCCACCGCATTCCGCACCGTCTGATGTTCGTCGCTAATGCTGGTGTATTGCACCGGCATAAGCCAGCCGCCGAAGGGGATGATTTTCGCCCCGGCGCGCTGATGTTCCTCGTAGAGTGGGGTGGTCCTGGCCTCGGCGTCGCTCACGGGCACGAGCCTAGGCGGCGTGCTAGAGTGCGTCAATTCGCCGCCTCCCGGGGGCCATCTGCCCACGCCGATACGATGAATAAACAATGACTGTCCTGGATAAACTCGAACGCCGAATTGGTTTCATCGCCATTCCCGGCCTCATCCGGATCGTGGTCATGTTTAACGCGCTCGTCTTCGGGCTCGTGCTCCTAAACCCCGGCTTCGAGGATTACCTCACGCTCGATCCCGCACGTATCATGGCGGGCGAAGTCTGGCGCCTCGTCACCTACATTTTCGTTCCGCGCATCGCCCACTTTCTCTGGGTCGTGATCGCGCTCTGGTTTCTCTGGTTCATCGGCGATGGCCTCGAGCGCGCCTGGGGCGCCTTTCGGGTCACGCTTTTTTATCTCGTCGGCATGCTCGGCATGACGGTGGCGGCTTTTTTCTTCGGCAGCACCTTTTCCAGCGGGATGTTAAACGCCACCCTCTTCTTCGCCTTCGCCCGCTTCTATCCGGACGAGGTCATCTACGTCTTCTTCATTCTCCCGCTCAAGATCAAGTGGCTGGCCTGGATCGGAGCCGCCTTTCTCCTCGCTGGCTTTCTGGTCGGGACCGGCTCCTACCGGATGGCGCTGCTGGCCGCTTTCAGTAATTACTTCATCTTCTTCGGTCCCGAGATCTGGCGGGAGTTTCGACAACGCAAAGACGTCAGCGTCCGGCGCGAGCGCTTCGAAGTGCAATCGCGCAGCGACGCCGAGCCGCTCCACCGTTGCGCCACCTGCGACGCCACCGAGCTGAGTGACCCGACGCTGGAATTCCGCGTCTCGCGCGATGGCGAGGAATATTGCATCCCGCATTTACCCAGCGCCGTCGCCGACTCGGTGCCGCGGTAAACCAACCTCCTCCCGGCTTGACCCTCCTCCGCTCGCTGCCGACACTGGCGCGCGATGACGGAAGAAATCAACCAGAGCGCTCTCATCCCAGAACAAGGCTGGCATTGCCTGCACCTCTTCTACCGGATCGAGTTCGGGCAGTGGCAATTGCTGACCAATGAAGAGCAGTTAGCCGCCAAGACCCGCCTCGCTTCCCTCGTTCAAGAGGTCCGCGCCCTGCCCGACACCCAGCTCCTCACCCTCAGCGTGGTCACGCCTAAGGCCGATCTCGCCTTCATGCTCATCACCCCCGATTTGCAGGTGGCCAACCGGATCGAAAAACAGCTCAGCCTCGCGCTCGGCCCCGATGTCCTCGTCCCCGTTTACAGCTACCTCTCGCTTACCGAAGAAAGCGAATACCGCACCTCGCCCGAAGAGTACGCCGCTATCCTCGAGCACGAACAAAACGTCGCCCACGGCACGCCCGAGTTCGAGAAAGCGATGGCCGCCTTCGAAGAGCGGATGAAGCACTATCGGCACGAGCGCGTTTATCCCACTCTGCCGGATTGGCCCATCGTCTCCTTCTATAATATGAGCAAACGCCGGAACGATCGGCAAAACTGGTACACCCTCCCGCTGGAAGAGCGCCGCACCCTCATGCTCGCGCACGGCGCCGTCGGCCGCCAGTACGCCGGCAAAATCAAACAGCTCATCACCGGCTCCACCGGCCTCGACGATGGGGAATGGGGCGTCACCCTTTTCGCCCGCGATACCTTTCAGGTGAAATCCATCGTCTACCAGATGCGCTTCGATCCGGTCAGCGCCGAGTATGCGGACTTCGGAGAATTTTACATCGCCCTGCAACTGCCGCTCGACGAGTTGTTCCGTCGCCTCCAACTTTGAGCCCTCGTGCTCCTGCTCCTGCTCGTGATCGTAATCGACAGCCGGCGAGCACGAGCACGATTATGAGCACGAGCACGAGTCGGAAAGGATGGGTGGCAGAGTGGTCTAATGCGCACGCCTGGAAAGCGTGTTTGCCGCAAGGCAACCAGGGTTCGAATCCCTGCCCATCCGCCCGCCGCCCGCGCCGCGCGTCCCGCCCGCGGCGGCTTCTCTTTTCCCTGCTCGCTCTCCTCAGTCTCATCTCCGTGCTCTCGGCGGCCCCGCCCGAAAAACTCGCCGGCGCCGATCCGGTAGCCGATGCCACCCGCGAGTTCCTCGCTGGCCACAGCGACGCCGCGCTCGCCCTTCTTGCCAAAATCCCGGCCGAAGACGCCTCCCAACCGCTCGTCCTGAATCTGCGCGGCTCGATTTATCTCGAGCAGGAAAAATATGAACAGGCCGCCGCCGACTTCCAGGCCGCGCACGAAAAGCAGCCCGCGCTTTACGGCCCACACCTCCATCTGGGCGACGCCCTCCTCCGACAGAAGAAATGGGAGGAAGCCCGCGCCATCTACCAGAACATGATCGAACAGACGAACATCATCGTCCTGAGCGAACGCCTGCACTACGCCCTCTTCCTCACCCACCTGGGCGCGAAAGACGATGCCGGAGCCAGCGCCGCCCTCGTGCAAATCACCTTCCCCACCGAAACCCCCGCCTACTACTACGCCCAGGCCGCCGCCGCCTTCGCCCACGAAAACAAAGGAGCCGCCGAGAAGTGGCTCAAGACCGCCGACCGAATCTTCGACGAGAAGCAAACCGCCTGGTTCGCGCGCCCGCTTTACGAGATGGGCTGGATCAAAACCAAGCCCCCGCGCGTCGTCGACTAGCCGCGGGACATCGCGCGCTTCAATCCGCCGCCGTTTCCCGCCGCGTCAAAACCTGCACATTCTGCCGCACCTTCAGAATGCTCGAAGCCGGAAGCACCCCGCGGAAGTTCGCCCCCGGATAGATCACGCAATCCCGCCCCAGCACCGTCCCGGGATTAATCACCGCGTTGCAGCCGATCTCCGTCCGGTCCCCCACGATCGCGCCGAACTTCCTCAACCCGGTGCCGATGTTGCCATCGATCGCCATCACGTCGATCTCGCGATGATCCAGCTTCACATTGGAAAGAATCACCCCCGCCCCCAGATGCGCGCGGTAACCGAGAATGGAATCGCCCACATAATTAAAGTGCGGAACCTGCGCTTCATCGAAGAGGATGCAGTTCTTAAACTCGCACGAGTTCCCCATCACCACGCCGTCCCCCACGATCACATTCTCACGCACGTAGCAGCCGCTCCGGATCTGACAATTCTCCCCGATCCAGGCCGGTCCCTTCAAGAAAGCTCCCTGCTCGATCACCGTCCCCGCGCCCACAAAAACAGAATCGCTAATAAACGGCTTCCCCACCAGTTCGCCCAGCACCGCCGGCTTCAAACGAAACTTCAGATAACTCGAAATCTGCTTCAGCGCGTCCCAGACATAAGCCTGGTTCTCAAACAACTTCGCGTGCGCCGTGTGGCCGAGGGTAAGAAATTCGTCCGCCGCAAACATTGGAATTAAAGCCCGCCCCGCCGCGTCACAGTCTGCCCATCCTTCGTGTCCCGCACTTCCCAGCCCAGTGCCGCCAGTTGATCGCGCAATTCATCACTTTTCTTCCACTCCCTGGCAAGCCTGGCCTGCGTCCGTGCCTCCGCCAATTTCGTCACTTCGACCGGCGTTTCTTCTTCACTCGCGGTGATGGCCAGCACGCTATCGATTCGTTTCCACCATTCCAGCCACACTCGAGCGGAAGATGGAGTCAGCGTTTCTTCATCGAGTTCACGATTCGTCTGGCGAATCCTCTCGAAGAGAACGCCGAGCGCCGCGGAAATATTCAGATCATCATCCAGTGCCTCTTCAAACTCCGACGTTGGACGTTGAATGTTCGACGTTGGACGTTGCACGTCTTCTTCCAGGCCTTTCGCGTCCAACCGCGCCACCCAATCATCAATCCGGCCCAAAGCCGTCCGCGCCTCCTCCATTCCTTCCCAGGTAAAATTCAACTGCGCGCGATAATGCACCCGCATCAGCGCATACCGCGCCTCCCGTCCGCTGTAGCCCTTCTCCAGCACATCGCGCAGGGTGTAAAAATTCCCCGCCGACTTCGACATCTTCTGCCCATCCACCAGCAGATGCGCGCAATGCAGCCAGTAGCGCACAAACTGCTTCCCCGTGCAGCCCTCCGTCTGGGCGATCTCCGCTTCGTGATGCGGGAAAATATTATCCCCTCCACCGCAATGGATATCGAGCTGATCACCCAATAATTGCGTCGCCATCGCGCTGCACTCGATGTGCCAACCCGGCCGGCCCGGTCCCCACGGACTCTCCCAGCGCACCGGGCCATCCGCTTCATCCCACGCTTTCCAAAGCGCGAAATCGCCCACGCTTTCCTTCTCGTACTCGTCGTTCTTCACCCGCCCGGTGGATTGCAATTCGTCCAGATTGAAGTGCGCCAGATGTCCGTACTCCGGGAAGTTCTTAATCCGGAAATAAACCGATTTGTCCTCCGCCTGATAAGCCAGCTCGCGCGCCATCAAAGTCTCGATCATCGCGATCATCGCCGCGATATGCCGCGCCTCCGTCGCCTCCGGAAAATCATTCGCGCGCTTAATCCGGAGCCTATCGAGGTCGGCAAAGAACGCGCGCTTGAACTCGCTCGTGAATTCCGCCAGCGGCACGCCCGCGGCCTGGCAGCCGCGGATCGTTTTGTCGTCCACGTCAGTGATGTTCATCACGCGTTCGACTTGGTAGCCGCGCAACTCCAGATGCCGCTGCAGCAAATCCTCGAACAGATAAGCGCGGAAGTTTCCGATGTGGGCGTAGCTGTAGACCGTCGGCCCGCAGGTGTACATCTTCACCGCGCGGCCATCCGGATCGAGCGGCCGAAACTCTTCCAGAGTGCGCGTGTAAGTATTGAGAAATCGCAGCGCCATAATCTTATTTCGACCTTCGACGTTCGACGTTCGACGTTCGACGTTCCCTGACTTCGAGGCCTAAAAAGGAGCTCCCGGGAAACGTCGGACGTTGAACGTCGAACCCCGAACGTCGAACAACAAAGTCGATCACGCGTCCACCTCCACACTCGCCACCGCCATCGCCGCCATCCCCTCGCTGCGGCCGATCGTGCCCAACCCCTCGTTAGTCGTCGCTTTTAAACTAACGCGCTTCTCCTCTAGTTGCAGCGCGCCGGCCAGCCGCGCCCGCATCTCCGGAATATGCGGCGCGATCTTCGGCGCCTCCGCAATCAGCGTCGCGTCCACATTCACAATCCGCGCGCCTTGTTTTTGCAAAACTTCCCGCACCCGCTCCAAAATTGCCAGGCTGCTAATCCCGCGGATGTCTTCATCCGTATTCGGAAAATGATGCCCGATATCGCTCTCGCCGATCGCGCCTAACAAGGCGTCCGCGATCGCGTGGCAAATCACATCCGCATCCGAGTGACCCTCCAGCCCGACCGAATGCGGAATCTCCACCCCGCCGAGAACCAGTTTCCGCCCCGCCACGAGACGATGCGCGTCGTAGCCGATGCCGCAGCGCGTCATAAGCCGAGATCGATCACGCCGTTCGAAGCGATGATGCTGTACTTATCCTTCATGTCTTCCCGCGGCCGCATGTCCACTTTGCCGCCCGCGGTTTCCACTAAAATGAAACCCGCCGCGATGTCCCACAGGCTGATCCCCTGTTCGATATAAGCGTCAAAGCGGCCGCAGGCCACATACGCCATGTCGAGCGCCGCGCTTCCGAGCAGCCGACACTTCCGCGCGCGATGGACCAGATCCTGCAAGAGCGGCAAGCCCGCCGCGATCGTCACCCCCGTCTTCGAAAGCCCTACTGAAACCACCGCCTCGCCCACTTCCCGGCGCGTGCTCACTC
The DNA here is from genome assembly GCA_038233435.1 of Chthoniobacterales bacterium. Taxonomy (GTDB): domain Bacteria; phylum Verrucomicrobiota; class Verrucomicrobiia; order Chthoniobacterales; family UBA10450; genus JACCTI01. The sequence goes on along the minus strand of JBBSLZ010000056.1, from coordinate 3,121 downwards.
GCATCGGCTTTTGGTTCAACTCCGGCGCCTCTCCCTTTTCCGCCGTCCAGAGTTCGTCGCGGATCGGATCGTAGATCACCCCGAGGATGATCTCGCCCTTCCGTCGCAGCGCGATCGAGGTGCAGAAATGCGGGATGCCGTAAAAATAATTCACCGTCCCATCCAGCGGATCGACCACCCACTGATACTCCGCCGACTGATCGCCCACGATTCCTTCCTCGCCGTAGAGCGCGTGCTCCGGGAAATTTTTCAAGAGCAACTCCGTGATCAGATCCTGCGTCCGCACATCGATCTCAAGTTTGATGTCGTGCGCTTCCGCCGAATTGACGTGCAGCGGTTGCTCGAAATTCTGCCGCAGCAATTCACCCGCGGCGCGGGCCGCTTCGATCGCGACTTCCAGGTAATGCGTCATGATAAGAAAGAGAATCAGGCCTTGCGCCGGCCAGGTGAAAAACCACTCGCGCCTTCTCTATCGACGCAACCTCTTCCCCGCTCAACCACGCAACCGAAAAAGAAAACCGGGAGGAGAAATAAATCTCCTCCCGGGCTGAATTGCTTTGTTAGGGCCGGGCCGAGGCCGCGACTCTAGCGATGATCAATTAAGATCTAACGGCGCTTTTTGGCCGGTGCTTTCTTTGCTGCTTTGGCTGCTTTTTTCTTAGCGGGCGCTTTCTTGGCGGGCGCTTTCTTGGCAGCTTTTTTCTTTGCTGGCATCGTTAATCCCCCCTTTCAATCCGCAGGTGCGGCGTTGTGAACAATCTGTGAATAAGTTCACAACACACGTCAGTAAGCATCACGTTTTTTTTGTCAAACTTTTTTCGCCCACACGCAAAATTATTTTCATGATTTCGCGCGCGATCATTTTTTTGGGCGCACGCGAGATCGTCTTCGACTCGCCGCTTCGGAAAAAAATCGTGACCGCATTGTAGTCGCTTTCCATTCCGGAATCCGTGCCGCTGATGTCGTTAGCCACCATCACATCGCAATCCTTCGCGCGCAGTTTTCGCCGCGCGCTCGCTTCGAGGTCATGCGTCTCCGCCGCGAAACCGACGACCTTAAACTTACGATTCTCGTGCGGAAGCGAAGCCAGGATGTCGCGCGTCGGAATCAAGGAGAGCGAAAACTCTGAGGTCTGCTTTTCGAGCTTCTGCGCCGCGGTCGTCGACGGTTTGTAATCCGAGACCGCCGCGCACATCACCAGCATGTCGCAGTCTCGCGTCTCCGCGTGGACCGCATCATGAAGTTCATCACTCGTCGTGATCGATACCAGCCGCGCGTTCTCCGGCGGGGTCAGCGCCGTCGGCCCGGAGACGAGTGTCACCTCGTGTCCGCACTCCAGCGCGGCTTCCGCCAGTGCATAACCCATTTTGCCAGACGAGCGGTTGCTGATAAAACGGACGGGGTCGATCGGCTCGCGCGTCGGACCGGCGGTAATGACGATCTTCACGCGAGCGTATCGCAAGTTTCCAACTTGCCGCTTCGGAAATCGCACCTTGGAAAGTTGCGCCACATCACGCGATCAAATTATCCTGCGCCGCGAGCAGGAACTCGGCCCGGAACGCAATCTCGTCCACCTTCCACAACCGTCCCACGCCTTCGTAGCCGCAGGCCAGCATCCCCGCTTCCGGTCCGATGAATTCCACTCCGCGCGCTTTCAACTTCTCCACATTCTCCTGCGTGGCCGGATGCTCCCACATCTTTCCATTCATCGCCGGCGCGATCAGCAACGGCGCGCGCGTCGCCAGCGCGATCGCGGCCAACGGATGACTGGCCAGCCCGTGCGCCAGTTCCGCGACCACGTTGGCGGTCGCGGGCGCGATCAGGAGCAGGTTCGCGCGATCGGCCAGTTGGATGTGGCCCGGACGCCAGTTGTCCTTCTCGTCGTAGAAGCTCGTCATGACTGGATTCTTGGAGAGCGTCTGCAAGGTGAGCGGGGTAATGAACTCCGTCGCATCCTGCGTCATCACGACAAAGACTTCGTGGCCTTGCTTGTGCAGCAGACTCGCCAGCTCGGCCGATTTATAGGCGGCGATCGAGCCGGTCACGCCGAGGACGACGGTTTTCCGATGGTTCTTTTCAACGTCCTCACTCATGAGCAAAGGAGCCGCCGGCTCAGGTAACGCTCCGCGCCCATGATGTGGCGGAACTTTTGCAGATCTTCCTCCATCGATTTGCTGATAATGGTATAACGATAATCGCGCCAGAGCTCCATTTCCCGCGCCGCATTCACGAGCCGCAACTCGATCTGCTCCGCCGTCTCCGTGCCCCGTTTCGTCAACCGGCGCCGTAACTCGTCAAGATCCGGCGGCATGATAAAGACATCGCAAAGCGAGCGCCGCACGAATTCCTCCGGGAAGTTCCGAATCGAGTCGGCGCCTTTGGTATCGACATCGATCAAGACATCCACGCCGTCATCCAGATCCGCGCAGATCGGCTTCCGCAGCGTGCCGTAATACTGCCCATGCACCTCCGCGTATTCGAGGAATTCGCCTTCCGCCACACGCCCTTCGAAATCGGCTTGCGTCAGAAAGTTATAATCCTCGCCCTCGATCTCGCCCGCGCGCGGCGCGCGGGTCGTGCAGGAAACGGAATAGACAAAATCGGGCGTCTGCCGCAAGGCATCGCACAAGGTGGTCTTGCCTGCACCGGACGGCGCCGAGACGACAAAGAGAATTCCGCTGCGGGTGAATTGTTTACTCAATGTTTTGGATCTGCTCGCGAATTTTTTCGAGCTCGGCTTTGCAGAGGACGACGCGTTGCGAGATGGCGGCATCGTTTGCTTTCGCACCGAGCGTGTTCAGCTCCCGGAAGATTTCCTGGGTTATGAATTCCAGCGTCCGCCCGATCGGCTCGTCCGTCCCGAGATGGGTGGCGAATTGCGCCAGGTGCGATTCGAGCCTGGTCAACTCCTCCGAGACATCCGAGCGGTCGGCGAAGAGCGCCACCTCCTTGAGCAGGCGATCGTCGTCCACTTCCAGGTCGAGCCCGGCTTTCTGGATCCGCTCCAAGAGCGCGCCCCGGTATTTTTTCACCACCTCGGGGAAGAGAACGCTCACCTCTTGAATCGCGGCGCGGATGGTGGCGAGACGCACCCGCAAATCTTCCGCCAGATGTTGCCCCT
>JBBSLZ010000055.1:0-14320 GCA_038233435.1 Chthoniobacterales bacterium | reverse complement strand
GTTGGCTTGTGGGCGTTCCGGCTGGGAGGTGCCGTCAGGAAAGCGGCGCGGGGACGCGCACGCACTCCAAAGCGCTGCGCGCGAAATGGGGAGAACGTCGGTCTGGGTTCGCTCGCGCATAGCGGGCCGGAGACGCCTGGCGGGTTTTCCATCGGCTCATCCCGGCGTAGGGTGACCCTCTTATCATGAGTAATTTTGAAATTCTTGGCGTGCCCGTGGATGAGCTGCACACCTTTCTCGCCGGTGCGCATCCGGACCCTTTCCGCATTCTTGGTCCCCATCGAGTGGGTGAAAATCTGGTCATCCGAGTTTTCCGCCCGGAGGCGCAGGAGGTGCGGATCGTGCCGGGTAGCGGGGCGGAGGAAGTGGTGGCGGATCGCTTGCATGCGAGTGGCTTTTTCCAGGCGGTCTTGCCGGGCGAGAAGCGGGATCTCGATTATTCGGTGCGGGTGGTGGCGTGGGATGGCTCGGAGAAGGTGGCGCATGATCCGTATTGTCATGGCCCGATCATGGGTGAGGTGGATTTGCACCTGTTTGCGGAGGGAAATCACCTCGAACTTTACGAAAAATTCGGGGCGCAACTCCGCGAAGTGGGCGGGCGGGCGGGGGTTTACTTCGCGGTCTGGGCGCCGAATGCGCAACGCGTGAGCGTGGTGGGCGATTTCAATGGCTGGGATGGGCGGGTGCATCCGATGCGTCGTCTGCTCGGGAGCGGGGTTTGGGAGCTATTCGTGCCCGGCCTGGAAGAGGGGGCGCACTATAAATTTGAGCTGCGCACGCCGAGCGGCGCGCTGTTGTTGAAGAGCGATCCATTCGCCTTTTTCGGTCAGTGGGGGAAGGAGACGTCGTCGCTGGTTTACAATCTTCGCCGTTACCAATGGGCCGACGAGGAGTGGATGCATGCGCGCCGGAGCGTGGATTGGAACAAGAGTCCGGTCAGCATCTACGAAGTGCATCTGGGGTCCTGGCGCCGGCACGAGGGCGAAGGAAATCGGGCTCTGAGTTATCTGGAACAGGCGGAAACGCTGCTGCCGTATGTGGTCGAAATGGGCTACACGCACATCGAGTTAATGCCGGTGGCGGAGCATCCTTTCGAGGGCTCGTGGGGTTATCAGGTGACGAATTATTACGCGCCGACGAGTCGCTTTGGCCCGCCGGATGAGTTCCGGCATTTCGTGGATAAGTGCCATCAGGCGGGGATCGGTGTGATCATAGATTGGGTGCCGGCGCATTTTCCGAAGGATGCGCATGGGCTGGCGGAATTTGATGGGACCGATCTCTACGAACACATGGATCCGCGGCAGGGCGAGCATCAAGATTGGGGCACGCTGATCTTTAATTTCGGCCGCAATGAGGTCCGGAATTTCTTGATCGCGAACGCGCTCTTCTGGCTGGAGGAATATCACATCGATGGTCTGCGGGTGGATGCGGTGGCCTCGATGCTTTACCTCGATTACTCCAGGGAGCCGGGGGAATGGATTCCGAACGCTTTCGGTGGGCGCGAGAATCTGGAGGCAGTGCATTTTTTGAAGCGGACTAACGAAGTCTGCTACGAGCGGCATCCGGGAATCATGACGATCGCGGAGGAATCGACTGCCTGGCCGGGCGTGACGCGGCCGACGTATCTGGGCGGGCTCGGCTTCGGGATGAAATGGAACATGGGGTGGATGCACGATTTCCTCCACTACATGGCGCTCGATCCGATCTTCCGGCGCTACAATCACAACAGCATCACGTTTTCGATTATGTATGCCTTCAGCGAGCATTTCGTGCTCGTGCTCAGTCACGATGAAGTGGTGCACGGGAAGGGGTCGTTGATCGGGAAGATGCCGGGCGATGAGTGGCAAAAATTTGCCAATTTGCGGATGTTCTTCGCTTGGATGTATGGGCATCCGGGGAAGAAACTCGTTTTTATGGGCGGCGAATTTGGCCAGGTCCGGGAGTGGAATCACGACCGCGGGCTGGACTGGGAATTGCTCGAGCAACCGAAGCACGATGGTCTCCGCCGGCTGGTGCAGCATTTAAATTACACTTACAAAAGCGAGCCGGCGCTGTGGGATCAGGATGATTCGCACGAGGGCTTCGAGTGGATCGATTTCCACGACGCCGATAATAGCGTGGTCGCTTTCCTGCGCCGCTCGAAAGAAGGCGAAATGGTGGTCTTCGTGGTCAACGCGACGCCGCAAGTCTTGCACGGCTACCGGATGGGCGTGCCGGCCGCAGGCTTCTATCGGGAGATCATCAATACCGATGCTGAAACCTACGGCGGGAGCAATATCGGCAACATGGGGGGCCTCGATGCGAGCGCCACGGAATGGCAGGGCCGCACTCACTCGCTCATGATCGAGGTGCCGCCGCTCGCGACAGTGGCCTTCAAGCTGGAGCCACTGATCGCCGCGCCCGCCCTCCCGAACGCTGGCGAGGAATCTCGCAGGGGGGCGGAGCAGTCCGACCAAGAGGGAGCCTAGAGCGTGTCATGCACTTTGTTTACTGCCGGCTGATAAATCGGGAAGTAGCACCGGCGGGGACGCCGGTGCTACCCGCTCGCAAACGCACCGCAAGAAGTGCATGACACGCTCTAGGCACCCGATCGGCCGGGTGAAGACGCGCGTTTGCCCGGACGCGCGGATGGGATTCGCGGAGAGGTGGAAGGTGGGGCGATGTTATTGATCCTTCGGCCCGAGGGCGGGCCGGCTCCAGGGCTTGCAGTCGGCGCCCCCGACGCGCCGAAGGCGGCACGGCCAGTTCCTAAACGACCCCGGGAGATACATCCCGCGGTTTGAGGCTTGACCCCAGCCGCGGGTCCCTCTTTCTATTTATAACCTTATGACCAGAAAACCCGGCGCGGCTTTCACCCTTATCGAGCTTCTGGTCGTGATCGCGATCATCGCGGTCCTGGCTACGCTGGCCGTGCCGGCGGTGACCAATGCGCTCACGCGCGGCCAGATGACGGGGACGATGAACAACGCCCGTCAGCTCTACCTCGCCGGTTTCCAGATGGCGACCGACGGCGCGGCCAATTCCGACCCGAATTATTCCTGGCCGGGCGGTGATGACACTACCACCACGTTGCAGGCATACGCCACGAAGCTGGTCCAGAACGACTACCTGAAAGCAGGCGATCTCCAGAAAATCCTGAACGCGCCGGGGACCTCGCTGCAAGTGACTTCGGCCTCAACGCCCGAGGGGGAGGTCACGCTCGCAGGAGCGAGCGCGCTGAAGGTCTACCGGATTCGCGAGAGCGATCCCTCGAACACGATCTTCGTCGTCAGTTCCAATTATACCTACAACACCCCGTTGCCTGCGGGAGCGATCCCGTATGGGGACAAAGGCTTCGTGGTGATGCGGAAAGGTGGCGACGCTTCCATCTTCCGGAAAAACCAGGCCACTCAGGCGAACACCGGCGGCAATTTGGATAAATTCAAAAACGCCATCGGCGTCCTGACCGTGCCGCCGCCCGCGACCGAGCCACCGGCGCAGGAAACGGCCGCGATGGTGCTGACTAACCCGAACTAACGGCACGGCGGACCTATCTGGTAGTGCAAGCCGACCGCTTCAGGTGATCTCGGAATGGAATGTGCCATCACTGACCCGCGTCCGGATCTGCAATTTCGGTTTTGTCTGGGTGAGGGAGCGGATCACTTTTCCAGCCCCATCCGTCGTGATGCTATAGCCGCGCCGCATGGTGGCGTCCGGGCTCAGGACGCGCAGGATTCCTTCCGCATGGAGAAAACGGCGGCGCTTTATTTCTAAAATTTCGCCAGTGCCAGCGCTCAGGCGCCGCTGCCATTCCCGCACCCGTTCGGCGCGCACGGACAATTCCCGCGCGGGCGAGTGCGCCTGCATAGTTTGCAGCCGGCTAACGAGCAGAGCTCGCTTTTGCTCGACCGCGCGCGCGGTGACGCGAAGGATCGAGTCACGCGCCAGATCGATCGCTTGCTGCCCATTCCGCAGACGCGACATCAGCTCTCGGGCGAGCGTTTTCTCGCTCAGGAACCGGAGCCGCGTCTGACTATGAGTGAGAAAATTCCGAAGGTTTCGAGCCAGTTGGTTCGAGCATTCGCCGACGCGACGGAGCAGGTCGAGCATGTCGGGCACGATCATTTCGGCGGCGGCGCTCGGGGTCGGCGCGCGCAGGTCGGCCACGAAATCCGCGATCGTGAAATCCACTTCGTGGCCGATCGCGCTGACGACGGGCAACGGTGAGGCGGCGATGGCGCGGGCCACGATCTCCTCGTTAAACTCCCAGAGATCCTCGATGCTGCCACCGCCGCGGGTGATCACGATGAGGTCGAGCGGTTCCCAGTTCTCGCTCGGTGCGGCCAGTTCGCGAATCGCGACCGCAATTTCGGTGGCCGCCCCGATGCCTTGCACGCGCACGGGATTGATCAGGATTTGGAGCGCTGGCGCGCGGCGTTGCAAAACATGGAGGACATCGCGAATGGCGGCACCGCTCGCGGAAGTGACGATGCCGATGCGGCGGGGAAAACGGGGGAGCGGACGTTTGCGCGCAGAGTCGAAAAGGCCTTCGGCTTCCAGTTTGCGTTTGAGCGCTTCGAACTTCGCCTGGAGCAGACCGGCGCCACGGCTCTGTACGATTTGTACGCTGAGCTGATATTGCCCGCGGGCCTCGAAGACGGTCAGGTTACCGTAGATTTGCACCTGCGCGCCATCGGCGAGGGGCGGCGCATCCGGTGGCAGGGTGTTGCGAAAGATGACGCAGGAGATCGCAGCGCGCTGGTCTTTGAGCGTGAAATACTGGTGGCCGGAGGGATGGCTTTTGTAGTTTGAAATTTCGCCCTGCACCCAGACGGTGCCGAATTTTGTCTCCAGCGTGCCGCGGATGGCGCGGGTCAATTCCGCGACAGTCAGGACTTTGGCGGTTTGTTGGAAGAAATCGCTCTGCATGGAGGCGGCAGCGTAGCACAGCCTGCTCGGCTGTGGGGACACCGGAAGATTTGATTCACCGGGCGAGACGCCCGGTGTCCGCACAGGCAGGATGCCTGTGCTACGGGAAAAGTTCGTGCTGCGCGCCGGCGGGCGGTTTGAGGCCTAGCTTTTTGTAGGCGTTGGGCAGGGCGACGCGGCCCTGCGGGGTGCGCTTAATGTAGCCTTCCATGATCAGGTAGGGCTCGTTCACTTCTTCAAGGGTGCCGGCTTCTTCGCCGATCGCGACCGCGAGCGAGTTTAAGCCGACCGGACCGCCGTTGAATTTATGGATGAGCGCTTCGATGACGCGCTTGTCCCACTGGTCGAAGCCGTCGCGGTCGATCTCGAGCATAGTTAGGGCGCGATCGGCTATATCAGCAGTGATGCGGCCGTCGGCTTTGACTTGCGCATAATCGCGCACCCAGCGGAGCAGATTATTCGAGGTGCGCGGTGTGCCGCGGGTGCGAGCGGCGATCTCACTCGCGCCGGCGCTATCGATCTCCACCCCGAGGAGGCCGGCGCTGCGAGTGATGATCTTGTGCATCTCCTCGGCGGTGTAGTAATCGAGCCGAGCCGTCATCCCAAAGCGGGAGCGGAGGGGCGCGCTCACCATCCCGGCGCGGGTGGTGGCGCCGATGAGGGTGAATTTCGGCAATTGCAGACGTAGGCTGCGCGCTTGCGGGCCTTGATCGATGATAATGTCGAGCCGGTAGTCTTCCATCGCCGGGTAGAGATACTCCTCGATCGTGGGTTGGAGCCGATGGATCTCGTCGATGAAAAGGACGTCGCCTTTTTCCAGACTGGTCAGTAAACCGGCGAGTTCGCCCGCTTTCTCGATCACGGGGCCGCTGGTGTTCTTGACGCTCACGCCCATGGCGTTGGCGATGATGTGGGCGAGGGTCGTCTTGCCCAAACCGGGGGGGCCGCTGAGCAGGATGTGCTCGAGCACATCGCCACGTTTGCGCGCGGCTTCGACCAGAAGTTCCAGGCGTTCGCATACTTTCACCTGCCCGGTGAATTCGCTGAACATGGGCGGCCGCAGCGAGACCTCGAAGAGAGGATCGGGCTCGGGCGGGGAGAGCGCGGCGGGCGTCATGGAACGAAAAGTGGGTGGGTCGTTAGGCTGCGCGGAGGAGTGGGCGCGCGGGGGGCGCGGTCCGCGGCAGACGCGATCATTCCAGATTCTTGGTCAAGACCAGCTCAGTGCCGCGATTTTTCAAAACGTAATCGACCTGATCAAAGGCGGAGCGGATGAGGTGGAGGCCGAGACCGCCGGGGCGGATTAAATCGTGGGAGCGGCCTTTCATTTTAGCCGGCTCACTCTGGCGGCCGTAATCGCGCAGGCGCATGCAGACGCAGCCGCGCTTGGCCTCAAGGGAGAGGGCGATCGGTTGATCGTCCTGCAGATGGTAGGCGTGGCGGATGATGTTGGTGCAGGCTTCGTCCACGCCCAGCACCATGAGGGTGCGCTCCTTTTCCGAGAAGGGCAGCGCGTCCAAAAAGGCGCGCACGAATTTTCGCATCAAAGCGAGATTTCCGGTGTGGCTGGAGAATTCAACTTTCTTCTTCATCGGCCGCACGCAGGGTGAACCTACACACCAGCGAGATCAAGTCAGCAAACGAAAACGCTCTGGACAGTGGCGGGCAGGCGCATTTTGGTGGGTCGTATGTGGAGGTGCGGCCTTTTTTTCTTTCTCTCTCTCGCGCTGGCGCGGGGGCAAACCCAAACGACTGCCTACGACGCGCTCTTGGTGGTGGGAAAACAGTTTAATCGCGCGGCGATCAAACGCGTCATCTCAGTCACCGGCGTGGACGGCGATCCGCAGCCGGTCGAGTGGACGGTCTTGATCGCGGACCGGAATGCACCGGCCGGAGTGCGGGAATTGAAGGTGGCGGGCGGGCGGATTATTTCGAATCGGACGCCGGGTGAGGGGGTCGCTGGGACGGGTGCGGGAGCGACCATCACGACCTCGCAGTTGAATCTCGACTCGAGCGGCGCGTTCACCGTCGCCAGTCACACGGCCGATCGCGCGCACACGAATTTTGATTTCGTCAGCTATACTTTGCGCACGAACGAACGCGGCACCCCGGTCTGGATCGTGACCGTGCAGGACCAAGCGCGGACGCCGCTGGGCACGATCCACATTTCGGCGCAGCGGGGGAATGTGACGCGGGTGGAAGGAATGTACAAGGGCGCGAACATGGCCAACGTGGAGCAGGATCCCGTGGTCGCGAGGACGAATCGCGGCGAAGTCATCGAGGATCAGCCGATCGAGCCGGAAAACCCGGAGGATGGAGAGATCGAGGAAGGCGACGGCGACGAGAACGTGGTCAAAGCGGAGATCAAGCGCATGTTTCGCCGGACGAAGCAGGATGCGACGCGGCTCTTCTCTCGGGTGCGCCGGCCTTTTGACGATTTCTTTAATCGCCGGTGAGTGCGGGCGATCCGGCGCGCGCGGTTTGCAGTCTTGCATTTGCGGGCGCTTGCTTCGTAATTGGCCGGTCATGAATTCCGCGTCTGCTTCCGCTCACGCCGCCCATCCGTGGAGCGATCTCGAGAACGGCTGGCGCCAGCTTTACGGCGACTTTGATCGCTTGGGCGTGAGCCTGGAGTGGCACGATTTTAAATCCAGCCAACCGCTCGATTGGGGCAAAAGTTTCCGCCAGCGGAGTGTGGAGTTTTGTTTAAACCTGGAAGGCCGTGGCGCGATCGGCGCGCGGTCGCCGAGCGATTATCTCCCCGGCAGTGCTGGCTATTATGCGATCTCGGATGCGCCTCTGCCCGCGACCCGGCTCGGGGGCGGCCGGCACCAGTTTGTGACGATCGAGTTTTCGCGGGACCACTTGCAGAAACAACTGGCCGCGTTCGAGGCGGATCTGGAAGCTCCACTGCGGCGCGCCATTTTCCCCGGCAAAGAGACCAGCGTGGTCTCGACTCCGCGGCTGATGGGGAGTGAGCAGCGAGGCCTGGTAGCAAGCCTCTTGCAGCCCCCGGTGGCGCGCGCGGCGCAGAGCTTATGGTATCAAAGCAAGGCTCTCGAGCTGATGTCGCATTTCCTTTTTGCGCCGAAGGATCCGGAGCTTTTCTGCATGCGCCAGAAGCAAGTCTCGCGGGATCGAGTGGAGCGGACGAAGGAATTGCTGGCCCGCGATGTGGCGCAGCCGCCGACTCTGGAAGCGCTCGGTCAGGAGGTGGGCTGCAGCCCATTTTATCTGAGCCGGATTTTTTCGCGCGAGGTCGGTCTAACGATCCCGCAATTTCTGCGCAATCTGCGGATGGAGCGCGCCGCGGAGCTTTTGCGCAGTGGTCGCTATAACGTGACCGAAACCGCGACCGAAGTCGGCTATTCCAGTCTCAGTCATTTCAGCAAAGCATTCTGCGAAACGATCGGCTGTTGCCCGGCGCTCTACCCGATGGCGAAGCATGTGGTGCTGGATCGCTGACAGACGGGGAGGTGGAGTAGTGGAGTGACGGAGTAATTTTCCGTCCCTCAACACTCCAGCACCCCATTCCCAATGAAAATCGCTCGCGCCCTTATCTCCGTATCCGACAAAACCGGCGTGGCCGACTTTGCCCGCGCGCTGGAAAAGCAGGGCGTTGACATCATCTCAACCGGCGGCACCTCCGAGCTTCTGCGGAAAGAAGGAGTGCCGGTGCGAGACATCTCCAGCTTCACCGATTACCCGGAGGTGTTGGAAGGCCGGGTCAAAACCCTCCACCCGCGGGTGCATGGCGGGCTCCTCTACAAACGCGGCAATGCGCTACATGAGGCGCAAGCGCAGGAGCAAGGTTTCCAGCCGATCGATCTCGTGGTGGTGAATCTGTATCCGTTTGAGGCCACGATCGCGAAACCCGACGTGACGCTGGCGGAAGCGATCGAGCAGATCGACATCGGCGGGCCTTCCATGATTCGGAGTGCGGCGAAAAACTACGAGTCCGTCACGGTGGTGGTGGAGCCAGCCGATTACGACGCCGTCCTGGAGGCGATGGCGGATAACGAGGGCGCGACCACGCTGCGATTGCGCGAGCGGTTGGCGATCAAGGCATTCCTTAAAACCGCCGCCTACGATCAAACGATCGGCCGGTTTTTGAATCGCGAGCAGACCACCGATGCCTCATTTGCCCTTTCGCTCCCGCTCGTAAGCCGGCTGCGGTACGGGGAAAATCCGCACCAGACGGCGGCGCTCTACGGAGACTTCGAGGAATGCTTCGAGAAGCTGCATGGCAAGGAACTGTCGTTTAATAACATCCTCGACATCAGTGCCGCGACCCGTCTGATGGCAGAGTTCGAGGAGCCGACGGTGGCCATTCTGAAGCACACCAACCCGTGCGGCGTGGGGAGCGACCCAGATTTGCGCGAGGCTTGGGAGAAAGCGTTTGCGACCGACAAGCAGGCGCCTTTTGGCGGGATCATCGTCTGCAATCGACCGATCGACGAAGCGCTCGCGAAAGCGATCAGCGAGATTTTTAGCGAGGTCATCATCGCGCCGGAGTTCACCGCGGAGGCGCGGGTCATTTTTCAAAAGAAGAAAAACCTGCGTCTCATACGGCAGTTGCCGGGGCCTGGGAAAACGCTCTCGGAGATGGACGTGCGTTCGGTCTGCGGCGGGCTCCTGGTGCAGGATAAGGACGTCGCGTTGCTGGCGGACCTGGAGGAGAAAGTGGTGACGAAACGGAAGCCGACCGAGGACGAACTGGCGGCGATGATTTTCGGCTGGCGGGTGGTGAAGAACGTGAAGTCGAACGCCATCGTCTACGCGGCCGCGGACCGGACCCTGGGGGTCGGGGCGGGACAAATGTCGCGGGTGGATGCGTCGCGCATCGCGGTCTGGAAAGCGAATGAGGCGGGGCTTTCACTGGCCGGCAGCGCGGTGGCGAGCGACGCGTTTTTTCCTTTTCCCGATGGGCTGATCGCGGCGGCGGAGGCGGGCGCGACTGCGGCCATTCAGCCCGGTGGCTCGGTGCGCGATGCGGAAGTGATCGCGGCCGCGGATGAGCGCGGGATGGCGATGATCTTCACCGGCGTGCGCCATTTTCGACACTGACGGGAGGTCAGCGTGTGGTCGGACGGGATCGTTGGCTGGCTGGGATGCTTAGTGGCCGGACTTGGGCGATTTCCGATACTGAGCGTCGAAGGAATGCAAGGCCGCCGCGATTGTCTGCCCCGTCCCGGCGATCCCTTCTTCCAGGGTGCTGCCGAGCAGGGCGATCCAGAGCTGGCCCCGCGGCATGATCTTCGGGCGGCGGACGGCGGAGGGACTCTTCGGATGCGCGAGACAATACCGCTGCACCTCGGCCTCGACCGGCGCGGTCGATCCAGAATCCGTGGACTTTTGTGGGCTGATTTGCATGAGCGGTGAGCGGCCTCTTAGAATGATCGCCGCCCGTCCTGCCTTTGGATTGGACGATGCGAAAAAATCTGCGGCGATCTGCCTCAAACCGCTTCCAGCACCCAGGTGACCGGAAGCGCGCCGGACGGCGCCGGCTCGGAGCAAAACCGGGGCTCGTTACTGGAGAGCAACGGGCGCCAGTCCTGACCGTCTGGAGGAGTGAGCGACGAATGTTCAAATGTGGGAGGCGTGGGAACCCCGCGTAAGTCGCACCAGATCAGGCAGGTCTTTTTCTGCGATGCGCCGATTAGGAATGCGATCTGGCCGTGGGGCAATGCGACCGCGGTGACCGGTGCGTCTTCGCGCCAGGCGGGATGAGAGGCGCGCAAGGCGAGGAACTCCCGGTAAAGCAGCAAGACGGCGGCGTGATCTGGCTCCGCCAGTTCCTCCCAGCGCAGCTTAGAATTGGCAAACGTGCTCTCGGCTTGCGGATCTGGAATTCTCTCCCGCACCGTCGGATCGCGAAAGGCCGCGAATTTGCCGAACTCCTCCCGCCGGCCGGCGGTCACGAGCCGGCCCAGTTCGGGATTGTGATCGGTGAAAAATTGGAACGGCGTGGAGGCGGACCATTCCTGACCTTGAAAGAGGAGCGGAGTCTGAGGGACGAGGCAGAGCAAGGCGGAGGCGGCGCGGTAAGTGGCGGGCGAGATGAGCTGGCCGAGGCGCTCGCCGAGGGCACGGTTCCCGACCTGGTCGTGATTGGAGATGCAGTAGATAAACTGGGACGGCGCCAGGCCGGCAGGATCGCCGCCCCGCGGCTGGCCGGAGGTTCTCTCGTGCTGGCCGCGGTAAAGCCAGCCGTGCGTCACGGTCTGGGCCAACTCGTCCGCGCTCCCGGCAAAGTTTGCGTAGTAGCCTTCCTTTTCGCCGGTCACGGTGGCGTGGACGACATGGTGAAAATCATCCGCCCAGACGCCATCGAGACCGTAGCCGCCGCGCGCGGCCGGCCGGAGCAGCTCCGGTTCATTCCGCTCGTCCTCCGCGATGACGAAACCGCCTAACGAGTGCACCTCGGAGGCAATCTCGGCCAGGAGATGCGGCGTCGCGCGGTCGGAGATCTCGTGGGTGGCGTCGAGGCGAAAGCCGTCGACGTGAAACTCGCGCCGCCAATAGGGCGCATTTTCGGCGAAGAGGGCGCGCACGGCCGGGGCGGAGTAATTCAGCGCTGCGCCCCAGGGCGTTTTCTCGTCCGGATTTAAGTAATCGCCGTGGTAAACGCCGGTGTAATTTCCGTCCGGTCCGAAGTGGTTGTAGACCACGTCCAGGATCACCGCCAGCCCGCGCGCATGGGCCGCATCGATGAGCGCACGCAAATCGTCCGGGTGCCCGTAGACGCGCGCCGGTGCGTAGAGCATGACGCCGTCGTATCCCCAATTCCGTGTCCCCGCGAAGTCGGCCACCGGCATTAACTCGAGCGCTGTCGCTCCCAAGGCGACCAGGTGATCGAGCCGCTCGATCGCGCCGCGGAAAGTGCCCGCGGGCGTGAAGGTGCCGATATGCACTTCATAGATGACGAGCCCGGCGAGAGGCGGCGTGACCCAGCCATTCGCTCCCCAGGAATAAGCCTCCGGATCGATCACGGCCGACGGGCCATGCACTCCCCCGGGCTGCCAACGCGAGGCGGGATCGGGCCAGCCCTGGCTGTCGCCGAAGCGATACTGGTAAAGATCGCCCGCCCGTCCCGCGGGATCGAGTGCACTGAAAAAACCGTCACCCTCGGGGAGGAGAGGGACCATGCGCAGAGTCTCCCGATTCGGCCCGACGATAAGGGCATCCACTCCGGAATGTTTGCACCAAGTGCGAAAGCGGACGCCGCCAGGAACCACTTCCGCACCCTGCGACCTGCGTGGTGCCGCCTCCGTATCGCTCGTTTTCGCCATCGGCGCGATCCTACGTCAGGCCGGCGGTGAAGTCACGGGGTGACCAGCGGGCGCGCTCGCTTTCCGGTTGCCGAAGGCCGGTTCGCGAGGATGAGTAGGGCATCCGGGCCTATAGCTCAGCGGTTAGAGCAGGGGACTCATAATCCCTTGGTCCCAGGTTCGAATCCTGGTGGGCCCAATCGTGAAAAGCGCCGAGGCGGACCGGGCTCGGGACTCGGAAAAGGACGTAAAGTTTGACGAGCAGCCGCAAAAATATCCATAAAAATCGTCGTTTTCTCTCGGAATCCGTTGACATCTTGAGGTGCTGTTTCAATAATGCGGCGTGTTAAAAAAGTTCATCCCGCAAAAGCCCCTATCGTCGATCGGAGAAGGATCGTTGAGCGCGGGAAACGAGGACACGAGCGGCCCCACGCACCGTGAGGAATCGCGCACATCACCATCACTGACCGATCATCAAAAAACTATGGCTGAACATTCCGGTAAAGACATCCTCTCGAGCGATGTCGAAATCAAAGGCTCGATTAAATTCCAAAAAGAGCTGCTCATCGACGGCAAAGTGGAAGGTGAGATCAACTCGGATGGCGTGCTGACGATCGGTGAAAACGCGGACATTCGCGGCGAGATCAAAACGAAGTCCATCACCGTCTTCGGTAAGGTGCAGGGTAACATTACCGTCGGCGAACGCTGCGAACTAAAGTCGCGTTGCACCTTGCAGGGCGACCTGAAGGCGGCGCGTCTCGTCATCGAAGAAGGGGCCACCTTCATCGGTAAATCCGAAGTGACCAGCACTGGCAGTGGGAATAAGGCGAGTAACAGCAGCTCGAAGCCGGAAGTGGTCCGGAATGACGAGCCCGCCACTCCTGTCAAAGCCGCTTTCGGCTCCCGCTAATCCTGGTCGTCAGCCGGTTCGCGTTTCGTGGCCAAGTCATCGCCTGCCAAGCACAGCGTGGAATGTCCACACTGTGGCTTCCAGCAGATGGAGTATGCCGCGGCGAAAACGACCATGTGCCGGCAGTGCGGCGGCTCTTTTTCCCCGGCTGACGCTCCCAAACCGGAGTTCAAGCTTTCTGCTCGGGAGCAGCCGAAGGCACCCGAGCCCGCCCTCTTCGAGGCTGCCACCGCCTCGCTTCTCCAGAAGTTCGAGGGCATCTGGAGCAAGCCGCGGAGCACGGTGGTGGAATGCTTCGATTGCAAAGCGAGTCAGGATATCACCAGCTCTGCCTCTTCGACCACCTGCCCGAAATGCAGCGCTCATCTCGATCTGCGGGATTATAAGATTACCTCCAGTTTCAGCCGGGCGATTCGAACCCACGGCGACCTGCACGTCACTGCGCGGGGCGACCTCAGCAGCAGTAACGTCGTTTGCCGCTCGGCGGTGATCGACGGCCGCTTGCGCAGCAATCTGCACTGCGCCGAGACGGCTACGATCAATCACACGGGCAAGATTCCCGGCCGCCTGAGCGCCACGCATCTTTTGATCGAGCGGAAGGCCGACGTGCAATTTTTCCGGACTGTGCACGTGAAAAGTATAGAGATTCGCGGCCACATGGTGGGCGAAGTGGTCGCCGAAACGGTGGTCGTCATCCATCGCAACGCTTCGCTCGACGGGAACGTCACCGCCAAATCCATCAGCGTGGAAAAAGGCGGAGTCTTCACCGGGCAACTGGTGATCGGGAGCAGCGGGCTGCAACAGGGCGAACTCTTGCCGGCCGCGACTGCCCACACGTCACCGAAAGCGGCACCGACGCGGGACGACGGGCTCCTCCCGGGAATGACATCGCCGCTCCCCGCCAGCTAAGGCTTCGGGCTGAATGCGAAAAAAGCGGCTTCCGCGCAGTCCGTACGATCGCCTGGGCGGCTACGTGCATCTTCCGCGCTTGATCGACAAGGCAAAGCTCCATCGGCAGGGACTGCTCGATGGTTATAACTACAAAACGGTCGGCTTCGATAAGCACCTGCTCGCATTTTTGAAATTAAACCCGGATGCCTTCGAGGAGGCTGCCAATCGGCTGGAGGACGACGGCGCCATCCTGCGCTGGGTCGAGGAAAATGGCGCGCGGCATTCGGAAGAAGAAATTCGGGAATGGAATCAGGCGATGATTTCTCGTCACCCGGATAAC